>JAJFJJ010000149.1 GCA_021774195.1 Nitrosomonas sp.
TGTATAAGCGCGAGCATCATGACACCCTGCAGTAGAAACATAAGCGTCAGCGCATTCTTTCTACCTATCTTATCAGATGCCATACCCCAAACGATGCGTCCAGCGCCGTTAAACAAGGCCAGGACTCCGACAGCGTTCGCGGCGGCAGCAGCACTAAGCCCGCTGTGTACACCGTAAGGATTAAGTATTCCGATTACAAGCAACCCAGCGGCTGCACCACACACGAACATAATCCAAAGCATCCAAAATTGCTTGAGCCTGACCATATCCCGCCACTCGAAGTCCTCCACAGAAGCAGTCTTGTCCTTGGGCATGGACTCAGGAGGCTCCCATCCAGCAGGCTTCCATCCAGCAGGTGGGTTCCTGAGGAGCTGAGCACCGACAACAACCGCTACCATAAATATGACGCCAAGGTACTTAAATGATGTTAGAAGTCCATAAGCCTCGATAAAGTTTGAAGCGACTTTTGCAAAGATCCATGCGCCAGCGCCAAATCCTGCCACAGCCAACCCAGTAACCATGCCACGCTTATCAGGAAACCATTTCACGCACGCAGCGATGGGGCAGACGTAAGCGAGGCCTATGCCTGCACCACCTATAATGCCCACAGTCAGTGCAATCAGCGGGAAACTGCCGCCAGTGAATGAAGCGAGTAGGTATCCGGAACCCAAAACAATGCCGCCTAATGTCGCCACAATGCGTGGACCTTTCTTATCCTGCAATCGACCAGCAAATATCATGATCAACGCGAATGTGGCCAACGCCAGGGAAAAAATGATTTGGGTTTGCGTTGTCGTGTAGAGGAAAACTTCTTTGAGCGGGTTGACGAAAACGCTCCAACTGTAGATAGCGCCAAGGCAAATCTGTATGATCAATGCACCAAAAACCACCAGCCAACGGCTTCCAAGATGATCCATTTTAACCTAAAAACCTCAGTTGGATGGTACTTAGAGTGCATTGTTGTTTATTTTTGGCCAGGCGCAGTGAGGCGTAATAACTAATTATTACAACGAATTGCAACGCAGCAAAAGACAAAGAACAGTGTGCTATAAGCATCATAGCGTGGTTCACCTTTAGGGTGCATAGCATTCGACAAAATATTTGTTTTATTTCATAATACTGGCCAATACTGAAGCGATCAACTGAGGATTATTCTTACCCTATCAACAAACCATTACTGTGTTTGATCATTTTGATCCGCCAAATCAACAATTGGCAATCTCCTTGCCTGGGCTCTTGCAGCCAATCCTTTACCAATCACAACAACAGTCAACGCCATCAATGCAGGAAAAAACCAATACAAATAATCAGCTTGGGTATTAACCCAGTCCTTAGTAACAGCATCAGTCACCGCCATATCACCGGCAATCCACCCCAGTAAACCAGCACCAATAACAATCGTTACGGGAAAACGATCCATCAACTTCATCACCAGTTTACTGCCCCACACAATAATCGGCACACTGATGACCAGGCCAAAAACCACCAACCCGATACTATCCTTAGCCGCCCCAGCTATGGCGATGACATTATCTAAACTCATCACTGCATCAGCCACAATAATCGTTTTGATGGCAGCCAACAAACCGGTATTAGCACCAATATCATGCGCATGGTCTTCAGGTTCAGGCTGAAGCAATTTAACGCCTATCCACACCAACAAAATTGCGCCAACTATTTTTAGATAAGGTATTGCCAACAAGCTCAGTGCAAAAAAGATCAATACCACACGCATGGCAATAGCGCCTACAACCCCCCAGAAAATTACAATATTCCGTTGTTTCTCTGGTAATTTTCGGCATGCGAGTGCAATCACCACCGCATTATCACCACCCAGAACAATATCAATTGCAATAATCTGTAACACTGCAATCCAAAATTGCGGCTCTTCAAAACTCATACTTCTCCAAATAAAGCCTCATTAAAATAGGGCAGATATAGCTCAGACCGATTGAATAACACTTTCTTCAAGTCCTAAAAACTGTAACAACTCATTCTTTTGTTGCAATGTGTCGCGATAACCCAAATCAATTAACGCCTCACAGAACCGCGCTTCAAATAACACATAACTGAGCAAAGTTGAACCATTCGGCCCCATCGCACCAATCGTACGGTACAAAGAACGAATAATAAATGGCAGTGTATTCGCATGACGTAGCGCAATTTGATCAATCTTTTCACTTGGCGAAATCATCATTGACTCAATAGGGCGCAGTAAGATCTTGTTTTCATCCAGTGTCGTTGATGGTATTAACTTTAATGTGCCATTAATACGTTGCAAACGTTCAAGATCCACATCCAAGCTATCAACAAAAATACTATTCATCGCATGGCCGGCGATCTGTGCAAAAGGTGGATAGGTGGTCGCACTCACACGTTCCGGCATCGCATTGACCTGCTTATGGACCCCAATAATTAGCACTTTCTCGGCCCCTAAATGTAGCGCGGGACTGATCGGTGCCATTTGACGCATGGAACCATCTCCAAAATATTCACGATTTAACTTAACTGCGGGGAAAACAAATGGAATGGCAGATGATGCCATTAAATGTTTCACACCTATCCGTGCAGACACACCAACTCGCTGCGCTCTTTTCCATGGTTTAACATCCTTCGCTGCTTGATAGAATGTGACCGATTGTCCTGATGTATAGCCCCAGGCTGTAATCCCCAACGCATGCAATGCACCTGCACGAATACACCGATGAATACCACGAAATGGAAAACGTTGTCTCAATAATGCTTCCAATGGCGCATTATCCAACAATGACGCTTTCTTATACCGGCCATACTCACTTGATATCAAAGTACCTAAACACCGCAAACTGTTATGAAACACCCCCATAAAGTCTGCACGATAAATCTGATGCACATGGAAATTTTTCCAAACCGCCTCTAACTCACAGACACCTTCATAATAATCATTTGCTGAAACAGCCAGGCTGACTGCATTGATTGCTCCTGCAGAAGTTCCGCAGATAACGGGAAATGGATTAACCGTTTTATCTGGCAACATATCGGCAATAGCCCGCAACACACCGACTTGATACGCCGCACGTGCACCACCGCCAGTAAGTACCAAACCAACCTTTGGGGTGGACGGTGATTTTCGAGAATCACTCACATTTATTCACTAGCGATCAATGAAGCTTTCACTTTCTCTAATGCATCACGCAACGTTTCTTCAGACAAGTTGTTAATCGACTTTGATAACATTTCTGCCGCTTCACAAACATCATCCGGTAAAATGCGGCTATCCAGGTTGGCAACAAATACGGCTGCCGCGCCGGCTGTATTTAATAGACTTTGTCGTTCACTCATGAGCATTTCTATTTCAGCTCTTAACATGGACACTTCCTGTTCTTTCAATGCAGTATGAGACATCACTTAACCCTAATAATATGTAAATATACAACTTCTTATGTAATATACCAGAACCGCAAACGATACAAACCATAAACTTAGTGCTATTTATCACTTTTTTAGCGCCTTTTGCCTAATAATTACTACTATGACCGACAACCAATACCGAACCGAATTATTCCCACCCCTTGAACCTTATGATCAAGGATTTCTAACCTTAGATAAACGTCATACCATGTATTGGGAACAATCGGGAAACCCAAAAGGTATCCCAGTAATTTTCCTACATGGTGGACCAGGTGCCGGCTCATCACCAGCACATCGCCGTCTTTTTGACCCGACCTACTACCGGATAATCATATTCGATCAGCGCGGCGCCGGACGCTCAACACCACTGGGTGAAATTCGCGATAACACGACCCCCAATCTGATCAATGACATCGAATTGCTCAGACAACATCTGAACATTGAGAAATGGCTTGTCTTTGGTGGCTCATGGGGTAGCACATTGGCACTCGCTTATGGAGAAGTGCATCCAGACCGGTGCCTTGGACTCATCCTGCGCGGAATTTTTCTTTGCCGAAAACAAGAAATTGATTGGTTCTTGTATGGGTTACGTCACTTATTTCCTGAAGCGTGGCAAACATTTGTCGAACCATTATCAGAAGAAGAACGCAAAGATATTCTGGCATCCTATTATCAACGTTTAATGGACCCCGACCCAGCCATTCATATGCCTGCCGCCCGTGCTTGGAGCACGTACGAGGGTACTTGCTCAACCTTATTGCCCAACCCAGAAACAGTTGGTTACTTTTCCGGTGACACAGTTGCATTAGGGCTTGCGCGCATGGAAGCGCATTATTTTAGTCACGATATTTTCTTACCAGAAAATTCGTTACTCGATAACATACACAAATTACACAATATTCCAGCAACAATTGTTCAAGGTCGTTATGACGCTGTTTGTCCGATTATTAGCGCCGATGACTTACACCATGCTTGGCCACAAGCTGAATATATCATTATTGATGATGCAGGACATTCAGTCTGGGAACCCGGTATCCAGAAAACGCTGATCAGAATTACCGAGGAATATAAGGACATCATTGCAAGAAACCATAAAACATGATAGTTTACAAACAGTTAAATATAACCCCAGCGAATAACAGCTAACTCGCGCTTTAACTTCTGGAGAATATTATGAAAAGAATTTTACTAGCGATTGTTTTCTTACTGTTACCAACAGCATCTTATTCCGCCGGTCCGTTTGATGGCATTTACTCTTTCAGTTCCAGTGGTTTCTTGGGTGGCTATGCTTCTATACATGAAGACAACGCGAATAACATAATCGTCCTCCTACTTGAGCCTGATCCAGGTGATACAACCTGGGAAGCAATTAGTGGCATACGTAATGGCAATGATGTGATATTAAGATCTATACCAGGAGCAGGAACTATCAGCCTGAATGTCAGCGTAACCTTTTTTGGCAACAATAGCGGTATTGCCACAATTAATTCCTGTATTGGAGATTGCGATTTTCCAGATGGTACTGTACTTGATCTAAACAAGATTTTCTAACTACCATTAAACCTAAAATCCTCAGTTGATCGCTTCAGAAATGTCTAGTCTTATGAAACAAAACAAATATTCTGTCAAATGCCACACACCCTACAGGTGAGCTACGCTATGATGCTTATAGCACACTGTTCTTTATCTTTTGCTGCGTTGCACTTCGTTGTAATAACTCGTTATTACTCCTCACTGCGCCTTGCCAAAAATAAACAACAATGCACTCTAAGCACCACCCAACTGAGGATTCTAGGTTAAATCTATCCGATTTCTGCGCAAACTTTCACGCTTAACCCGGCCGCACAAGCTTTGAAATATCCAACAACCCACTGAAATTCCGGTCTTGTTTCGCAACATCAAACGGCAAGACACCCAGCAGCGGACAATCAATCCGCTGCTCAAGCGCTTGGATATTTTCCTGTAAAGTCATCATCTGTGGGTCAATACAATTCGCAACCCAACCTGCCAAAAGCACCCCGGAGGCTTGTATCGCTTTAGTTGTCAGTAACGCATGATTCAAGCAACCCAAGCGCATTCCTACCACAAGTATCACCGGAAGATTCAATACTTGCGCCAAATCAGCACTATCTTGCCGTGCATTCAATGGCACCAAGAATCCACCTACGCCCTCAACAATAACCACTTCAGCATGATGACTTAACTCAAGGTAAGCTTGGTAAATAACATTAAGACTAATCTCGACACCAGCCTGTTCTGCTGCAATATGCGGGGCAATCGGCGGGTTTAACGCATATGGATTGAGTTGCTGACGTGAAATATCGACATTGCTAGCAGCAAGTAACAGTTCAACATCCTCCCATTTACCACCTTCACAACCAGCAGCAACCGGTTTCATCCCAGCCACGGTCTTTCCTTGCGCCGCAAAAGCATTCAATAGCGCACAACTAACTCGTGTTTTACCGATACCGGTGTCTGTTCCTGTAACAAAAAAACCAACGGCCATAGCAAACAATTACCTTTAGTCTAGATCTAGACCAATATGTCGGCGTGTTTCGGGTGTCAAAATGCCTTTCAGTGACTTCGGTTTCCAGGCATGACCATAAACCACCTCAAATGTGGCGGGCAGTTTCCCATCTTGACGTAGCAATTCATATTGATCAATGGCTCTCTTCCAGGCTGTTTTTCCCATTAATCCCTGACGCCTACCTTGCGTCACATTATGTGCCCCAATTGCTTTGAGATCACGCATCACACTAGTGACATCATCATAAGTCAAAGTAATATATTCCATATCCATAACCGGCGTAGTAAATCCATTATGTACCAACAAATCACCAATATCATGCATATCGACAAACTGGTTAACGTGACTGTATCCATCCGCTTGACTAAACGCCTGACGCAACTCTTTCAGTGTATCCGGTCCAAACGTACTAAACATTATCAAACCCTCCACACACAACACTCGGTTGATTTCACTGAATGTTTTATTAAGGTCATTACACCATTGCAATGCCAAGTTTGACCATACCATGCCAACACTCGCCTCACTTAATGGGAGTTGCTCAATATCTGCACACAAGTAGATATCGCGTGTTTTATGGATTGGTAATAAGCGTTGCCACCAGTTCTTCTCCGGTCGTGCTTGCACCAACATTTGCCAAGCAATATCCATTGCCACAATCTTACTATTCGGGTAACGGCTGGTCAGTTGTCGACTACCATAACCCGTGCCACTGCCTGCATCAACAATCACCTGCGGCGAATACTTGATGTAATCCAGCCGTTCCATCATGCGATTACCGACCTCCCGCTGTAACACAGCCGATTGATCATAGCTTCTTGCGGCACGCTCAAACGCATTACGCACTAAACGTTTATCTAACACATGATCAGAATTCATTAATATGACTTACAAATTTCTCAGGAGAAGATAAAAATGGTGCATGGCCACAATGTGGGAACAGAATTAATTTTGATCGAATTAATTGTTGGTCCATCCATCTGGCTGCAGCTGGGTGCGTAATGACGTCATTCTCACCATGCAACAATAAAACGGGCTGCTGAACCACACTCAATTTATCGCGGACATCATTTGTCTGCAAAATCTCCAACCCTCTTTGCAAAGCACCAGGGTCAGGCTGTTTGCGTTGAAAGAAATATTTGCGCAACTCGGATAAAACTTCAATCACTTCTTGATCACCACTCATTTGCAAAGTCAGGAATCGGTTAATCGTTACTTTGTAATTTTGCTTAAGATTCTCTGTAAACAGTTGTAGTTGCCGCGCATCCATTCCCCATTGCCAATCATTACGTTTTGCAAAACAAGGCGTGCTGGAAACCAAAACCAGTTTCTGTACACGCTGCGACTCATGTAAGGCTAACTCAACGGCAATTTGGCCACCCAGAGACCAACCACAAACGATACTATTTTGAGGCAAAAAATCCGCAACCTTTTCAACCATTGTCTCAAATGTTTCTGCTTCATCTGCCGGACTTAACCCATGCCCCGGCAAGTCAACCAAATGTAGGCGATAAGTTTGCGCTAATTGCTCGCGGACACCGTTCCAAATCCCGCCATGCATGGCCCAACCATGCAGCATGACCAAATCGGAGCCGCTACCCACCGACTCAACATGTAACCCTTTCATAACAATGATTTCTTCCTCATCATTAGTAACGCATCAATCAAACGTTCAATATCGTCCGAATGATGTGCGGCAGATAAGGAAATTCTTAATCGTGCTGTTCCCTGTGGAACAGTTGGCGGTCGTATAGCAGGCACTAAAATTCCGGCTGTGCGTAAAGCATCGCTAACCCGAACCGCATCAATGCTCTCTCCAATCAGTAACGGCTGAATCGGTGTTCTGGACGACATCAGTTCCCAATGTGATTGTAGCCCCTCGTTAAGCTGCACAATATGTTGCATTAACTTTTCCCGTCGCCAATGGTCTTGCTCAATCAGCTTCAAACTGGTTAATAACGTGTGCGCCAATAACGCAGGTGCAGCAGTAGTATAAATATAACTACGGGCAGTTTGCATTAATGTTTCAATAACTTCTGGTTGCGCCGCAACAAATGCACCAAACACACCAGCTGCTTTACCCAGCGTGGCCATATAAATTAAATTGGGAGAATAAAGACCTTCTTCATTATCGTCAAATAAACACCCCTGCCCGCACTTGCCGAGCACACCGAAACCATGCGCATCATCCAGCAACAGCATGGCATTATATTTCTCGCATAACGTAAGCAATTGCTTAATCGGCGCAATATCGCCGTCCATACTGAAAACAGAATCTGTAATGACCAGTTTACGCCGGGCCTTAGATGATGACAGACGCTGCTCCAATATAGTCATATCCAAGTGAGGGAAACGCACTAACTTTGCTCGTGTTAGTTGTGCCGCATCATTGAGTGAAGCATGGTTCAACTTATCAGCAAAGATCGCATCGCCCCGCCCTACAAAAGCCATCACTATCCCGATATTGGCCATATAACCAGCAGAAAACAATAATGCATTTGGGAGACCAACGAAATAAGCGAGCGCTTGTTCCAATTCTTCATGCGCTAAGCTATGGCCACTAATCAGATGCGAAGCGCCTGCTCCCACCCCATAGTATTGTGCGCCTTCACAGGCCGACTTAATTAACTCGGGATGATTTGCTAATCCCAGATAGTCATTACTACAAAAAGCCAAATACTGTTCATCCGCAATTGTCAGATAGGGCGTTTGAGGGCCATCTAGCGTTTGCCGCCGACGCTTTAATCCTGCTTTTTCCCGAACACGTAATTGCTCAATTAAATCAGACAGCATTGATTAAATTGAACGCAATCCCAGTTTATTCAATAATGCTTGATCACGATCAGCTTCAGGGTTTCCTGTTGTCAACAGCTTATCACCATAGAAAATGGAATTAGCACCAGCCAGAAAACACAATGCTTGCACCGCTTCAGACATCTCTTGTCTACCGGCAGACAACCGCACCATGGCCTTGGGCATTGTAATCCGTGCCGCTGCAATGGTACGCACAAATTCCAATGGATCTAACGCCTCAGTTCCGTACAACGGCGTACCTTCGACTTGCACCAGATGATTAATCGGCACCGATTCCGGGTAAGGATCTAAATTTGCCAATTGTGCAATCAATCCGGCACGGGATTGACGTGTTTCACCCATCCCGACAATACCACCACAACACACATTAATCCCGGCACCACGCACTTCCTGCAGCGTATCTAGACGGTCTTTATAATAACGCGTGGTGATAACTTCATCATAAAACTCAGGCGCCGTATCCAGATTATGATTGTAGTAATCCAGTCCCGCTTCTCCTAGCTGTTGCGCTTGCCCCGGTTTTAATAGCCCTAATGTGGCACATGTTTCCATCCCTAATGCTTTCACCGCGCTGACCATCTCGGTCATTTTGTCGATATCCCGCTGCTTTGGACCACGCCATGCAGCCCCCATACAAAATCGTGAAGCGCCCTTTACTTTAGCAGCCGCAGCCGCCGTCACCACTTCATCAAGTGACAACATCTCCTGGTTCTCTACGCCCGTGTGATAACGAGCAGCTTGTGGACAATAACCACAATCTTCCGGACACCCTCCCGTTTTGACCGAAATCAACGTAGATAGCTGCACCGCATTAGCATCATGATGCTGTCTATGCGTTTGCTGCGCATGGTGAATCAAATCATTAAACGGCATATCCAGTAGCGATTGGATTTGAGACACACTCCATCGTACTGAGGTATCTGGATTATCAGTCATACAATTTAATTGTTCATCTGCCGGGGTGCTGATACTCATGCCAATTTTCCTATATCAATAATAAAACGGGACATTAATTTT
Source organism: Nitrosomonas sp. (assembly GCA_021774195.1). Lineage (GTDB taxonomy): Bacteria > Pseudomonadota > Gammaproteobacteria > Burkholderiales > Nitrosomonadaceae > Nitrosomonas. Next base: position 9,749 of record JAJFJJ010000149.1, read on the forward strand.
CCCATCTTCCACTTGTTTGAATTGGTTTGGATGATCAAGGATTCATTGACCATTGTCAATTTATCCTTGATTTTTTTATCCTGACATCCTCAATTGACCATTTATGGGCACCTCTAAAAATTCAGATTTCCAAACAAGATAAGGCGAGAATAAAAAATATTGATGCAACATACAACGGATAAGTAAGGAAATATTTTTTGTGAGTAACGCAGCATTGTGACGAAACGGGGTAAGCAGGCAATTCGCTTTGCGGATGCTCGCAAATATGAATTCTTATAGAAACCCATTGAATACATTTATATTTCTCTAAATTAGTTGCTCATACTCAATGGATCTCACGTCTGATTTGTCTGATACGTTGATTCACAAAGGCACGCAAATCACCATTAAGATCATGGCTACTCTGAGCACGTGAGAAAGCCTCATGTGCTTCTGATAAATGTCCCTCTTCTTGCAAGGAAATCCCCAGCCCCATTAGCCAAATACCTTTATCCGGTGACAAATCCACAGCCGCCAAATAATGTTCAATTGCTTCATTATGACGGGATTGACTTTGCAACAATGTGCCAAAAAATGCACGGTATTCTGGCTGATCCATCGATTGCGGTAGTGTGAGCTGCAATGTTTTCAATGCGTCTTCAATGTTTCCTCTTTCGACTTGTATACGAGATAAGGTTTGTGCAAACTGACTCTGTCCCGAATTAAGTTTAAGTCCTTCCCGCAATAAAGACTCTGCTTCACTCAAACGATTCCTTTCCAGCAGCAAACCCACCATCGATTGCCTTGCTACCTCATGTCCCACATTGAGCGATAAAGTCAGCTCAAGTTTTTCCATCGCCTCATTTAGTCTACCCTGCTGCAAGAATGTCACTGCTTTCTTATACTCATACTCAGCCTGTTGCTGCGTATTGATCTGTTTAGTTACTTGTTCGTCAAGCACCAAACTCGTCATCGGCCTTATTGTCTCTACATGTTGATGACTCGGCACAGGTGTAATAGGTTCTGCAATATCATCCGGTACGGACGCAATAATCATTGGTTCTTCTTCAACTGTTGCTTCCACATCAACAAATGATTCAAAATTAGCCTGTTCTGCCGGAACCACATCTCTTCCCACAACTGTTGCTTGCTTGCTGGATTGAACTACAGTCGTATCCCGGATAGTCGGCATCAAACCTGGTTTCATCTTGGGAAATGGCACATTACTCAACTTTCCTTCTGATAATGACAACAATTCCTGTACATCAGTCAATGACGACAACAACTTCTCCGCATCAGCCAATCGTGTCTCTAGTTGTTTCTCTATAGAAGACCCATTTGAGTCACTTGAGTCATTAGGAAGTGTCGTTAACTCTTCTGATAAATCCAGATTGGTTAATACGTCTTCTGATGTACTTTCTGTTGAATCAGTATGCGCTATCACCGATTCAATAGGTGCATCTAGGTTAACCTGATCTGAAACAGAAACCCGATATGGCTCACTATACAAAAACCAATACCCACCAAAAACAAATAAGAGAAGGAGTACCGGCACATACCGTTGATATTTAAGAATAGGCTTTTTTGTTGGTACTGCTTGTATATGATCTCCCGCTGGCCCCAAATCTTCAACAGCACCATTTCGATCTTCCAAACCTTGCAACATCTGATTTGTCAAACTAGTTGCCACAGGCTTTTTATGCGGAAAACGAAAAATCGAGCTGAGTTTATTGGCCCATTTATCAAACCGACCGTGCTTTGCTTCTTGAGTATCAGCAGCAGCTTGGTTGACATGACGCGGCAATACTTCACTTGTTCCTTCACCATAAACCAGCAACAGCGATTTATGTGCAAGAATATTCACCAGCCGAGGGATTCCACCGGATCTGCGATACAATTGCTGAGCTGCCGCCTTACTGAATAACCGTTCTCCCTTGAACCCTGCAGTCTTTAGGCGATGATCGAGGTAGCGCTCAACTTCATCCTCAAGTAATCCCTCTAAATTATACTGAAATGTAATGCGCTGTCGCAGTTGCCGCATAGATTTGGCGGCCAAGTTCTCATCCAACTCAGGTTGACCAAATAACACCACTTGTAAAATCCGACATTTTTTTGTTTGCAGATTAGTCAACAAGCGTAATGTTTCTAGGCATTCCATTGATATCGCCTGCGCCTCATCAAGACACACAACAATATGTCCATGAAGGCTCGAATCATAAAATAATGTTTTTGTCAGCAGTCGAAGCAACTGAGTCTGACCCATATCCGCTTCTATGGGGATGTCTAACCCCTCAGCGATAGCCTCTAGTAGGTGATATGAATCAAGACTAGGGTGTGAAATATTGACAACAATAAAGGACTTATCAAGTGTGGCAATAAACTTCTGACACAGCATGGTTTTACCACTACCGACTTCACCGGTTATTTTGACAAAACCTTCACCACCATTGACCGCTACCAAAAGCGTATTCAATGCCTCCTGATAATGAGTGCACCCGAGGAAAAAGCTGGTATCAGGCGTCAGTCTAAAAGGGCACTCATTTAAACCGAAATGTGACTCATACATGCTGACTCTCCTCTTTGTACCTGCTTACCTTAGTACTCTGGCACCTGATTCTCGGAATTCCTGAAATGCCTTATGTTCCGCAAACGATCTCTACTTTGTCCAATATCTTCGGACCAGTCATTATTCACATCAACAATTGTTGGTTTCAGCAATATAACGAGTTCTCGCTTGGCCATAACCCTGTTTCTTTGACTAAACAAAAGACCAACACCTGGTGTTTCCCCTAATCCAGGTAATGCCGTACGATTACTCACTTGTCTTTGACTCATCAATCCGCCAATCGCAACAATTTGACCATCTTGTGCACGTACAATACTATCGGTTTCCTGGATCTCACTTCTGGGCACAGGAATACGGAAAGTGCCTGCAACACCCGTTTCAACCTCACGAACTTCTTGGGAAACTCTGCTAATTGCCGGATGCACGTGAAGAATAATATTGTTTTCTTCATCTATGCGCGGCGTTACATCAAGAGAAATCCCGGAAAAAAACGACTGCATGGTTACTGTTGGAGAATTACCCTGCACGTTAAGCGTAGACTGCGTACTTCCTGTTACATTGGTCACAAATAGTTCATCCAGCCCCACTTTAAGCACCGCTTTCTGATTGTTCAATGTCGCAATACGCGGGCTTGATAAAACATGAACATTCCCTTGTGTTTCCAAAAAAGAAAGCATCGCCGCAAAATTCTTAGCCTGAAAAGCCAATCCAAAGATACCACCAACACCGCTTTGGGCCGCACCACTGACCAAATTAGTCAGATCCGAACCTGGTGATGACGATAAGGATTCATCGGTTAATGTTTGATCTGGTGACAATGTCGCACCGGGTGTCATCTGCCCGACAGAAAATTGCCGATTATTGCCACTGCCAAACGCCGCCCAATTAACGCCCTGCTGTGCACCATCATTAAGTTGAACTTCAATAATTTTAGCTTCCAAAATGACTTGTCGTTCAGCGGCGAGTTGCGACGCTTTAAGATAGGCAGCAACAGTTCTCAGTTCCTTTGGAAACGCGGTCACAACCACGACACCCGTTTCCTGGCTCACTACGACATTACGGCCTTGCTCTGTACCAACAATGGCAGTCAATGCATCTGTCAACGATTCCCAAAAATTCGAAGTGGTTTCAGTCCTTACCTCAGCACTTTGCAGTCCAGCCTGCGCACCCGATGCGCCCCCCTGTCCTCCACCTATACCACCTATCCCACCAATACCACCTATACCACCGCCGGCACCTCCGCCGAGGCTTCCCACGCCACCCCGACCCGCAGCACTCCCAGCAACAGCACCACCAGACGTATTTACACGTATATTAGATCGTCCTTCACGTTTACCACTGAGATAATTCACCTGAAAAATGCGCGACTGAAGTGTCAGAGGCTGAATAGAAATACGTGCGCCATTGACTTCATAGTCATAGCCATATAAATCATAAATCGCATCCAGCGCTTCAAATACCGTCACGTCCCTTAGATGCAATGAAATATTTCCGGTCACGTCAGGGTGCACTAGTATGCTGTAATGTGTACCTGACCCAATCACCATGAATATCTCATGTGCAGGCGCATCATTGACCATCAAGTCAAAGCGTGTCTCCACATTCTTTGCCATATCGGGCATTTCAATCTTCAGTGGTGGCATCAACACATTATTGATAATATCCGTCTGTTCTGCTTGCGCTTGCTCATCCAACGCCATGGTTATTTCTTCATCCAGCAAATCTGCTGTTTGATGATTAGACCAATTGGTGACACAACCGCCCAATATCTGAATAGAGACGACTAGAATCAGAAACTTTAGGCTATTAGTCATACAGCCCCCTGCCGAAATAATCACATTTCATAACATGTTTATTATTTTTCTTTTGAACTTTCTGAGATCGATATTTTACCGCCTGACTTCTTTTCCAGCTTAATTTCCTTCTTATTAGTTTTTGGAAACAAACTTAGTATTTGTTGTCCTTGGACACCCCTAAGAACGGCTTTATCTTTATCAATACGGATTAGTCTGGCTCCTGCAAATTTATCCCCGACAACCATCCGTTTCCCATTAATAATGACTTCCTGGCGAAACGGCGAAATCAGTATCGACTGTAATACGGGTACTGCTTGTTCAACTGGCAAACTCTGCGCGTTATAAGGACGAGTTGGATCCGGCAATGAATCAGCAATAGCTTGTGAATGTATAACATAAAATAATACAAAATATGAAATTATTCCGAATCTTCTCCCGTATAGTCTATATAAACACCTTAATTTAGAACTTTTCATGATCAAATCCGTTTAAACCTCAAACTTTAAGCCAGGTTTCATCAAGGCTCAATGTATAAACCATCAAAGTCAATATTGCAGAAGGATGCTCTTCCACATTCAAGCTGACATAATCCCAGAACATCTGGGCAGGTATTTCTTCTAACTCGTTAAGATACGCCAGCAAATCGAAATAGCCGCCTTTCACGGTAATTTCCACTCTATGCTTAAAAATTTGCACGTCTTCCTCAGACTGAGGTGGACTTGACGGTTCGGTTTGGTCAATAACTAATTGTGTTTCGTCCTTTAACAAGGGTTCTATCAATGGCGTTGTCGGCAAACTATTCAGTGAAACCAACTGTAGCTCACGGTTCTGCATTAATATGGTCTTCAACACCTTAGTAATTTCACTCGGTGCAATCAGCTGTAACTGTTTGTCATTGAGCAAAACATCTAATCTCGCCAGTTGATTCCTTTTCTCCAACAGTCTTGATTGCAAAGCAGCATTTGGGTCTGGGTTATCTGTCCATATCTTTATGAGCCCAAGCGTTTCTATCTGCAATGATTGCATTTCCTCATTCATTTGCAACAATTCTTCAGAAAGCGCTTTTTCTTTAGCCGATAGTGGATCAAATAACACCGCATTAAAGAGTGCAACAATGACAACTATAATCATTACAAAAACGATGACACGTTCACGTAGACTAAGTTGATTAATCCTACCAACTAATCTTTCCCACGCTTGCTTCATTCTTCTCTCTTGCTATCAAATGAACTCAAAGTAAACTCAAAATAATCCACCGCAACATCAACTGAAGCACCTAATTCGGTATCTGATTCAGACCCAGGCACTTTTATCTGTAAATTTGAAAAAGATTTACCTTGCATCACTTTTTCATTCTTAAGACGCTGTAAATAAGCCGGTAACAAATCAGCCTGAATCAAACGACCACTTAGAGTCATTCCAGTGTTATTAATCGTAAAACCAGTCAACCACAAACCATCAATCAGCTGACGTGAAAATGCACGCATATATTCTGAATACCCATCTAAATTTCCAAGTTCTTTGTCATTTAACACATCCACGACAACTTGTTTCTTACTTAATTTAGATTCTAGTTGCTGCAATTCATCTACAAGCAACGCACTTTCTTTTTGCGGACTAAATTCTTCGGTCGTCTCTGTCATTTGATCACGTTCAATCGTCAGTTTTGTTTCAGCTGCGGCCACATGTGATTCCAACTCAGAAACTTGATCCCAAGAATAGATATAAAACAATATGCCAACTAATAACACTGGGATCAATCCCAACAACATCATGCGCGCAGAAAGAACTTGTTCTTTTTCAACAAAAGAAGGATTAAACAAATTAATCTGATGACTCATGCAATAACCTCTCGTTCTACCTCAACGCCGCACCTAGGAAGAAAAAAAACCGTCCATGACCTTCAATATCACCAACCAAATCAGGTACGTCACTGAAATCTAGCACATCATCCAGATTCATTACACTCACAGTTAAATCTAAATTGGCGTTAAGATATTGCTGCAACATGTCAACACCTGAAAAGGGTGTAAGCATAAAACAACTCAGAGACATCGAATGGTGTTTACGATCAAAATGATCAATTGATCGTTGCAACTCCAACGTCAACCGCTCAAGATACTGATTCCGTTGCACTTCATCCGCATTTAGTATCTGACTTAAAGATAAATCAATACGCCTAGCCAAATAAAGCTCCCCATTCGCAGTAAATGTCAGCAAACAATCATCACTATCAAAACCAAATGACAACAACATCAAAACACGATCTGGTTGTTCAAAAAGCGTCGCTAAATTACGTTGCGCCATTTCCGGTATATCAATCACATCCAACTGCAGTCCCGCGCCATTAGCAAATTTCATGTGTTTTCGTATGGTTTCATTGGGTGCAGCAATAACATACATCGAGGCAGCATGTTGCATCTCACTCTTATACGGAATTTCAAGCGTATCTATGGTCGCTTCTTCTACTGGATAGTTTAAAAAATCTCTAACCTGCCAACGTATCGCCTCTTTAAGTTCTACTGCCGGAACTTTAGGTCTATCCATCTGCGACATACTGTACTCCCCTGAAGAAAGCAGCTTAGGTTTCTCGATCTGTAACATGCTGTACTCCCCTGGAGAAAGAAGATAAGTACAGGAATAACCGGAAAAACCAGCTTTCTTACACAAATCAGCAAAACCTTCGTTACCCTCTTCAACAAACTGGTTAATCCCACAATGCTTTACACAAGGCTTAGCCTGAGAAACATGATCAATAGAGACAAGTGCTATCCCATTCCCTAAGCGACCAACCACAAGTCGTTTGTCGGCTAATTTACTATTTTTTTTAAAAAAATTACGTATTGATATCACAAAAATTAATAACCTCTTTTACCAAACATCACCAGCAAATGCATTATATAGAAGAATTTAGTATTTTAATTTAAGGAACAAGCGCAATCCTTGTAGCTATTGCAATAACTGCGTATGTTTCCACTTAGAAGGAATACTGTTCACGGATATAAATCATTTCACTGGCGCCCTTGTAGACACCAAAAGTGACACGTGCAACAGGGTCTTTATCATACCCACTACCACACCACCTACTTCGAAGGTAACTGTGATTGGCGCCTGTTGTAATGGGGTTAGACGCTAGTGACATACACGGCACAATTGTTGCCGATGCGCCCAAATTAGCGACAAGATCAACACTGCCAGTATTTCCATTGCCTGGAGCCGACAATGTTAATTTACCAACCCCGGTAACAAATCCCGCGCCTGTTGTCACGGCTACATCACCAGGTGCAAGGTTCCCAGTGAAATTGGCTACACCAATATTGCCAATACCAATTTGAGTACAATTATCGAGTGTATTCGTGACAAAACTTACGCCATTCCAATACTCCGCTGTCATTGGCACCTGCAAAGCAAGCAATTCTGAACCCAATGCATTATGTAAGCGTAAACGGCCAAAACGTATATTTTTGCCGTTACTAAAAGCGATACCGTTACCCGCCGTGGCTGCGCCAAAAGAAGCGGGGTTATTTGCAAAAATTACACCATCACTATCAACCACGTTGATTGCCAGAGCAATATCTGCATTGAATGGTCTGCTGGGCACGGCACTACCACGAGAAAATGCCAGGCCCATCGTACCCGAACTGAATGTTAATGTACCCACACCATCAGCAAATGATCCAATAACCGGATCGGCTGTTGTTGCCGGCAAACCAAAAGTATCAAGCACAGGTGTCGTATCATTACCAAGCGCATCAAAACGCAAATAGCGTGCAGCTTGAGTAGTCGGCGTCAGATGATTATTCGTCAGCCTCATGTAGTCGCCTGCGTAATTACGTGTGGTCGCGTTCGTAAGGCCATTATTAGTCCCATTGCGTGCTGTCACAGTCATTATCGGCTCTGTCGCATAATTAAATGGCCGACCGACATAAGTAAATGTCCCAACGGAACACGCAGTCGTAAACTGTGGCGCATTAAAACTCACAGCAAAGTTATCCGGAATAAAGCGACCAAAGCCACTGGAACCGGTAACTTGAGGAATTGCACTGCTACCAAATGCACAACCATAGCGACCAACACCATCCATAACGTTGGAAAAATCCATTGTACAATCATTTGGCTGATCAACGGCAGTAAAACCAGCATCAAAGATAGCATTGCGGTTTAAACCAAAATTACCAACTTCCGAATAAAAAAAGCCTGTTCCACTTGCCACACCGTTCACCGCCGGATTGAAATTACCGCCGATGAAACCAGCAGTCGGTGTTCCGGTTATCTTTACATTGTCAATACTCGGTGTCCCATCGTAGCCTGTTATTGCTGTTGCGATAAGATTGAAATTTGCGCCTGTTTTGATCACCGGCGTCCCTGATGTCCCGGTTTGGGTCGCGTTTGTTGAAGATACGGTTAATCCCAAAGGTCGAATCGAAAAATTATCTGCTGAGCAGCTCGTTACTGTCGGTGCATTTACTGGAAACCGTACTCGGACACGCACATCTCGATATGCCATATTCATCGCCAAGAAATTAACCGTTGAACGCCCACCCCTGATCGTTGGATTCTGTGTCAACGTCTGTATCGAACTAAAGGCAAGCGGACAATTGTTTGCATCCAATGCACCACCCATTGTATTCGCAACTAAGTCGACAACAACACGATCATTAAAATTATTTAACTGCCCTCGAGGACCAACCACCACAATATCAACACCAAAACCAACCCCCGCCAGCTTGGTAAACAATCGTCCTGTTATGCTTCTAGGTGACGTGGTACTCTCGAAAGCATTAAAACTACCTGGACTCAGAAACGGGTTAATCACATTTCTCAAGTTAATATCAATACGATGTTTTCCACGACCCGTTGCATTAAGATTGTCTCTACTAAATAACTCGCGCCCTTGAGCATCAAGTAGCCTAATGTTGTAATGATCTCTCTTGCGACAACAATCAGTCCTTCCGAACAATGTAATGGAGTCTAATTCGGCAGGTGAAGCCAAATCAATAATTAAAAAAGATGTTCGATCATTCTCATTTGAATGGAATATATTGGGAAATCGATCAGGTGCCCTACCATCTATTGCAAAATTCGGACTTGATCTTGGCCAATTAGAAGAACCAAATGCGTTAGCACCTGCAGAACTAAGCGCCAAATCATTTCCTGTAAATGCTTCTGTAGCAATAACTTCCGATACTTGCAACCATCCTTCTTTATTCTGTTTTGATGGCGTAATTTCAATTCTGGAAACACCCGTTAATCCGGCAACGCAAACATGACTCATCGCCAACATCAAGAAAAAAAACAATACAATTTGTAATACCTTGCTAGTTTTCATTCTAAAACATCTTCCAATAAAGTCTCTTGTTGCCAAGTCTGCATACAAACTCACCCAAAACGCGATACATTTATTTCAAGATTAGTCAAACAACTTCAAAAGTCTACTTGACAACAGCAACCTGTAATTAACTAACTAATAGGTAAGCAGCTTCAGTCATCACAACCGCAAGCTCCCCATTCAGCACGGTAAAAACTGTAAGCCTCATCAATCAACGCGCCATTGTTGCCTGTAATTGCCGCTCGACATAATGCGCGCTGTTAATTGTCCCTCGATGAGCGGTCGAAGTAATTTGATATATGGTCACCGTTTTTCCTCCTTCCTGATCAACAAATCCTTCGCAATTAACCGTAACAGTGAATTCGGCCAATGTCTCTGCCAGAGTTATCGCCTGTGATTGTTGTGCCGCAGCACAAGCTTGAGCAAAAGGCGATCCATTGGTGCCAGTCGTCACTTGATAAGCGCCCCATTCAATTCCAGAGCGTGCTGCATGGTATGCGCGGGTGCCCAACACATCGAGTGCAGAACTAGTCTGCTGCATGCCGGAAATCTTAACCATAAAGGCCCCCAACGTCGCCAATGTTACCAAAATAAATACACCACTCACCAGCGCGAAACCAGCTTGTTGTTTACGACAAACAGATGACATGTGCCGTAACACAATATTTCGTCCAGGCCGTTGTTCTGAATTAAGGCATGTTATTGACATGCGTGGCATGATAAAGCCTCACGGTTTCGTTTTCCTGAGTAATGGCAAGCAATATGGTAACGAGGCCCGCACGCTGGGCCACCACAATGACATTATAAGCAAAAGTACAGGTCGATACATTTTTTGCGATAAGCGCACTGGCCACATTTGGCAAAGCATTTAATGTCGAAATAGTCACCGATTGATTTGGCTGGATTGGGTAATTCCAATAGCGCCACAACTGACCAGCAGGATCACAAATATAAGTTACTGGTCCTTTCACAACATGAAAACGGGCATTCGGTGATTCCAACGGCAAGCGCGCATTAGAATTGATAACAATATTTTTCACCTTTCCACCCCCAGAAACCCCATTATAAGCACGGCGAACATGAGTATTAGCCGTATTACCTTCATACGCATTGGCACCTGGAACACCCAAGTTAAACACCACAATCTCACTCCCCCCTTCCACAAAAACTGGTGGCCCAAGCACATCAAACGACGTATCAAATTGATCAAAAAGTAATTCGTCAGTTCCGCCATCGGGTGCTGTACGATATCTCCCACCGGAAGAGGTTTCCAGAAACTCAATTGCACGCGCATCGGCTGAGATCCTAACACTGTTTGGTAATGCCAAGCGTACATCACGCCCGATACGACGCAAAGCTGTATCCGCCATATCGACCATTTCAGCACGACGAGTCATGTCAACATAACCTTGTACTGGTGCACGAATAAAAACAGCCACCATCCCTGATATGGCACCAGTGATAACAATGACCATAATTAACTCAACCAATGTGAAGCCGGTCTGGGCTGATTTTGAGCAAACAGTCATGGTGTTGTCCTGGGTGAGAAGCGGGTTCGGTATCCTTGTTGCACAACAGGCTCGGCATTCAGGCCGGTCACTGTCACTGTAATAAGCAATGAATCGGTCGCTGGAATACCACCTAATGCTGCCGCCACAACCGTTATCGTGGCATTGAAACTCTCAAGCCCGGTAATAGGCGTATTGGTAATATCACTGATACCATTCATCGAAAAACCATGATAATCATTCACATTGTCGAATGGCAGCGCACCAAAACGCGTTTCCCCTGCTTCCGGTCCTATCGACTCAACGATTGTGCATTCTGCTGCTGAAGTTGCAGTCGCCGCCAGGGAATCATCTGGATCACAAAAGGTAAATGGCATCAACGCAACTTCTTCCAACAGCGATTCAGCAACAGCCAACGCTTGCTTACGGACAAACGGATCAGCACTACTACGGGTGGTATGATTCATGACCTGTAGCGTCCCTACCAAAGCGACACTGACAATAACGATAAACATAACCAACTCAACCAACGATACCCCGCGTTGCTTTGGAATATCAACCCGTTTAATTGACCCGAGAATGCACATAACCTGTTTCAGGCTCAATAATGATAGCCCTACCCATGATACCTACCGTTATACCAGCAACTAAAACTACCGACGAAGCATTTACCGGACTTCCTAATCCATTGAAACCGAACACCAAGGATATGCCACCTGGTGGTGCTATCATTACGTCACTCGGCGCAGTAATGATCAAGCTACCACCGACTGCGCTTGGGTCTGGAACAGGATTGGCACACCTATTATCAAAACAAACACTGATTGTATTACCCGTGATGTAAACAAAAATTGTACCGCGACGCGCTATCGCTTTTTTTTGCGCATAACGGATCACCGACTGTGCCTGATCAAAAAACCCACGTGCGTCTTCCGCGCCGCGATCCAGGAATCGCGGCACCGCAACAGACGCCAAAGTACCAAGAATAACAATTACAGCGACCACTTCTACCAGCGTAAAACCACTATTTTGATTGACGCGCATCGTCTTGGCACTCCCACCACTCTAGCCTGAACATCACCCGGCACACTAGATCTTGAACTACAATCATTATGCCTATTGGTTTTCAGTGATATTGTAACAATACAGTTTGTGTACCCAATATCTCACTTCCTGGTATCTAAATTATTTTTTTGATTGGACGCAATGCTCACCAGGAGGCTGTCCGAAAATAGAATAATCTACTGCAGGAAAGCCATTATGGCCATATTTTCCGGTAATTTTCGTTAAATAGAACAACTATTCGCCTAAAATGACCAAAAAATCTGTCTCAAAATAACTTACCTTCGCTACGATTACTATTCTCGGACAGCCTCCTAGTAAAATAACAACAACTTCTATGGTTGCAAATACACTCCATTCTCCATTCAAAGTAGCCCGGCACTTATAAACACCAGTACGCCGTCTACTTGATATTTGTGGGCACAGCGGTACAAGATGTTTCGTCATCTGGCGCAGCACGCAAACAAGGATCTCTCTTGACAAAAGCCTGTAACGCGGTGACAGGACATCTTGTGAACACTTGTACCCGCAAAAATCAAGTTAAAAGAGCAGCTACCTTATCTATATAACACTCAACACCCACTAGTATCTGTTGTAACAGTTCCAGTTTTGGAATCATATTTAGCAACGCAATTTTTAGCATTACCCCCTTTCGGGAAAAAAGTGCTTGTACTACCATATTTAGCTGTTATCTCTCCTTGAAACTGCATGGCAGCACCAATACCATTCTTTTTACCCGTTGGAACGCCACCATCAAGTTTTCCAGTACCTACTTTCACTTTCTTCCCATTCATATCGATTGATGATGATGCTCCGCTACCGTCAATAAGATATCGCGCCTGAGCCAACGCAACAGCTGATTGGAGCCCACTCGCAATACCTTCAACTGCCGCAATACGTGCGTCTTTACCAAGATCAACAAAACGTGGCAGCGCCGTAGCGGCCAAAACACCTAAAATCACAATCACAACTACTAATTCGATTAAAGTGAAACCTGATTGGTTTTTCATTGTAATACTCCTTCTTTTCTTAGAAAAATAAACGACACATCAATCTTAAACTTCTAACCCATGTAGCGATCCAACGAAAAAAACTTGAAAACGGGCCTTATTAACACAATCAATCTTCCAAAAATAAACTTCAACTGTTTCCAACAAAGCCTGAAATTATACCCAACCTATATATCCACTAACCTCCTTCGTAACGACGCCAATTCTGGCATCATATCTATCGACACAATTCTTAGCAACTACTTTTCGGAACATGTTTGCAGTGGAACTTTGCCTGACTATTATCCCGCTCCAGTTATCTCTGAATATTAGAATAGCGTAATTGACAGCTATCGCGATTGACATATGACAAGATAACTTGATTAGTTATTACCATTGGAAAGGCTAAGTAGTCGCCCCTGAAAAAAGCTTGAAAGGATATTTCTGAGAAAAACAATCTTTTAAAACTTCCTGCCTGACAGAAATACAGGTGTTTGATCTCTAAAACTTCTATCATTTTATTCAAGTATTCGTGTTTTTCTCCATTGAAAAAAGAGCCAACAAATGGCCATCAGCCATTTGTTTAGATTCCACGCAGTAGCTGCCATCAGTAGGTTGATGTGGTCACCTATTGCACCTTTCAGGTAATTTCTCGCTAATCTGAAGTCTGATTTTAAGTGGCCAATGATGGGTTCTATTGCCGCTCGCCTTCTGCATTGTTTGCGCTTTTTATCCTTTTGGTAACGCGTATCTTTCTTTAATGCTTTTTTCGGCAGTATGATCTGGGTTCCATTGACGATACTTTTTCCGCGATAGCCTCGGTCACATACGCCCTGTTTGGCAGCCTTGCCACGTGATGCTTCAACGTGGGCCAATACTTCCGGTAGGGTGTGGCTGTCATGTAGATTCTTCTCATGGCTGACAACACCAACAATCAGATTGCTTTTCGCAGTGCTGGCGATGGATGCTTTGCTGCCGTATTCGTAGGCTTTATGATCTTTCCCTTTGGCGATGCAATACACCTGAGGTTCGTGCAGGGAATAGATTTTGTTTTTGTCTTTGGGTTGCTGGTTTAATACCCGTTCATACAACAGAAAATCTTGCTGATAACAATCAAACAAGCAATGTTGCGGCAACGTTCTTCTGAGTTCACGGATTAATATGCGAGCTATTGTC
>JAJFJJ010000150.1 GCA_021774195.1 Nitrosomonas sp.
AACAAGAAGAAAAATGAAACAATACCAGAAATGATGAAGAAACTAATGATGAATACCCGCGCAGTCTTCGACTTTCTGAAAATGACTCGAAACTCGTGCTCTCTTTCAGTTGGATAGGTGATAGCGTAGATTTGCCGTGCCTCTGGAAACCATAAATTAAGCGAAAAAACCCGTATTGGAAACCTACGATTTGATTCTCCAGCACATATAAACAACACTTTTAAATTGCTGGATTATCGCGGCACGGAATTTATCCGAGGCGACTATGAGAAATTACTGCGCAGAGCTATTGATCGTGAGCTGGATGAATAAGGAATAAATATTGTGATCTGCAAAAACTGCCAAAATGAGAACGCTGAAACCCACAAATTTTGTGGCCAATGTGGCGCGCCACTTGGTGATTTGCACAATATTAATCTAGCACCTGCAGAACATACGCCACAGAATTACCGTCAGACCCTTGATGACGCCATTAACGAAATCAAAAAAGAAGCGCATTTTGTTGAAAGCAAAACATTAGATGAAATTCATGATCGTGCTATTCGATGGGCAAAAATTCAGATGTTTTTCCTTGGCACAGCAATCAGTATTTCTCTGATGGCATTATTGATTTGGGGATATAAGCAGTTCAGTGATTTTGAACAACTAATCGAAAACAGCCAGAATGAGATTGCTATCCTTAAAAACGCCGTTAGTGATAAAGCAGAAAAAGTCAGCCAAGATTCTGATGCCGTCAGTAGAAAAGCGACAGAATTCAATCAGACAATAAACAAAGAGTTTGAACGCTTGAAAAATCTACACACTCAAATCGATAACATTGACATAACCGGCATTCATACTATTATTCAATCACAACAAAACGAGTTAAAACAATCGATTAACGAAGCAAAACGACTACAGGAACAAGCCAAAGCAGATCGCTCAGAAATTCAAAAAGTCCAGAATTCTTTTTATGAGGTTTTTTTACAGATTGATGACAGCCTCTCAGACGAATCACATAATCAGACAAACCTTTTCAGGACACTTAACCAGAATGGTTTCCTGATTAAGGAACGTAACATTATCGCTCACATCAGCGTCAACAAACCCGAAGTCATTTACTATAACGTCACTGCACAAGCTAAAGCGCAACTGCTGGTACAATTGTTACAGAAAGACTTTCCATCAATTCAACTCAGAAATTTAGACCGCAAAGAACGCGACCCCAGAGAAATATTAGTAAAACTACGTTAAGCCCCCAGTTATTATTTTTCTGCCGTTGCACAAACCTTGTCTGGTACTATAATCCTAAAACCCTCAGTTGATCGCTTCGGAAATATCGAGTCTTATGAAACAAAACAAATATTTTGTCAAATGCCACACACCCTAAAGGTGAGCTACGCTATGATGCTTATAGCACACTGTTCTTTATCTTTTGCTGCGTTGCACTTCGTTGTGAACTAGTTCACTTCTCACTGCGCCTTGCCAAAAATAAACAACAATGCACTCTAAGCACCATCCAACTGAGGATTCTAGGATAATCCTAAATTCCTCAGTTGAATCATCAATCAGCAAGAAAAATATATTCATGAACAATACAGACATTAAAAGCTACATGCAAAATGTCGGCCAACAAGCACGTGCGGCATCCCGCCTTATCGCTAGAGCCGACACCGCTACAAAAAACACAGCACTTAGCGCCATAGCCAAAGCCATTCTTCGTGATGAAGAAAAACTATTATCCGCTAATGCAAAGGACCTTGAAAATGCTCAAGCAAAAGGATTAGAGGCCTCACTGGTTGACCGTTTGACGTTGTCAACCAAAGGGGTTACCAATATGGCGGAGGGCTTGTCACAAATTGCGGCACTGACAGATCCCATTGGCGAGATCAGTGAGCTAAGCTACCGCCCTTCCGGTATTCAGGTTGGCAAAATGCGTGTGCCACTGGGCGTCATAGGCATCATTTACGAAGCACGTCCCAATGTCACAGCAGACGCCGCCGGCCTATGCCTGAAAGCAGGCAATGCGGCAATTTTACGTGGTGGATCCGAAGCCATTTATTGCAATCAAGCCATTGCAAACTGTGTCAAGGAAGGCCTAAGAATCGCCGGACTCCCAGAAACTGCTGTGCAGGTCATCGAAACAATTGACCGTGCCGCAGTCGGTGAACTCATCACCATGCAAGACTATGTGGATGTCATCGTACCCCGTGGCGGCAAGGGCTTAATTGAACGGATTTCCAATGAAGCGCGCGTCCCGGTCATCAAACATTTGGATGGAGTTTGTCATGTTTACATTGACGATCAAGCCGATTTCGATAAGGCGATCCGTATTTCAGATAACGCCAAAACCCAGCGTTATGGGACCTGCAATACGATGGAGACCTTATTGATCCATCAAAGTATCGTCAGCACTATTTTGCCCACACTCAGTCAGATTTATTTTGATAAAGGCGTTGAACTACGTGGCGACCCAACGGCTTGCGCACTCATTCCTCAAATAAATACCGCCACTGAAGAAGACTGGTCGGAAGAATACTTAGCGCCCATTTTGAGTATTCGAGTTGTCGACAACCTGGACCAGGCGATTGACCATATTAACCAATATGGTTCACAACATACCGACACCATTGTTACTGAGAACTACACACAGGCACGCCGCTTTCTGCGTGAAGTCGATTCCAGTTCGGTCATGGTTAACACCTCAACCCGATTTGCGGATGGCTTTGAATATGGCCTGGGTGCTGAGATCGGTATTTCGACAGATAAAATTCATGCACGTGGCCCAGTTGGTTTGGAAGGTCTAACCAGTCAAAAATATGTGGTGCTCGGGAACGGACATATCAGATAGCAAATATAATCAATCTATTCATAAGAAGGCAATCATGTCTAAAGTTGTTGAAATAAAAGTCCCAGATATCGGTGATTTCCAGGAGGTTTCAGTCATTGAAGTGCATATCGCACCTGGTGAATCCGTAGAGAAAGAAACACCACTTATCACACTGGAGACCGACAAAGCAACAATGGAGGTTCCTTCCCCACAAGCAGGTATTATCGAGAAACTCAGCGTCAAAGTCGGCGATAAGGTTTCACAAGGCACGCCAATTCTGAGATTAACAGTCTCCGACCAACAAGACACCCAGCAAACCAACAGCATTAACCCCAGCACTCCGCCCAAGAACAAAGAAACGACTGACTCAACACCCAACCAAACCCCTAAGGCACCTGCGCAGAACGTCACCAAGGGTGACATTCATGCTGATGTGGTGGTACTTGGTGCTGGGCCGGGCGGTTATACAGCCGCCTTTCGTGCCGCCGACCTAGGCAAAAAAATTGTTCTTATCGAACGACACTCCACGCTGGGCGGAGTCTGTTTGAATGTTGGTTGCATCCCATCCAAAGCATTATTACATGTCGCCAAAGTAATCACCGAAGCCGAAGAAGCCAACCAACATGGTATCGATTTTGGCAAACCCAAAATCGATCTAGCACAACTGCGCAACTGGAAAGAATCCGTCATCAAAAAACTGACCAAAGGACTTAAAGCGCTAGCCAAACAACGCAAGGTTGAAGTGATCCACGGCATGGGTACATTCAGTACAACGCATATGCTCGAAGTCGAAACAGCGGATGGAATCAAAACCGTTTCATTTGACCACTGTATTATTGCTGCCGGTTCCAGTGTCGCCCGCATTCCCGGTTTTCCTTATGAGGACCCGCGCTTAATTGATTCAACCGGCGCACTCCAGTTGAAGAGTATCCCCAAACATCTACTGATCATCGGCGGCGGTGTTATCGGACTCGAAATGGCCACTGTTTACGACGCATTAGGCAGCAAAATCAGCGTGGTGGAACTGATGGACCAGTTAATCCCCGGCGCAGATGCTGATCTTGTCAAACCATTGTATCGACGAATTAACAAACGCTACCAAGCCATCTACCTCAAAACCAAAGTCTCTAATATTGAAGCCAACAAAAAAGGTCTCAAAGTCACTTATGAAGGGGAAAATGCTCCGAAACCGCAAACTTATGACCGTATTCTAATGGCTGTTGGACGCCGTCCAAATGGACACAGTATTGGCGCAGAAAGAATCGGCATCAACACCGATGAGCGTGGCTTTATCCCGGTTAACCAACAAATGCGCACCAATCTGCCACATATTTTTGCTATTGGCGATATCGTCGGAGAACCAATGTTAGCTCATAAAGCGACTTATGAAGGCAAACTGGCTGCAGAAATTATTGCCGGACATAAAGCTACTTTCGATGCCCGTACAATTCCCTCAGTCGCTTATACCGACCCAGAGATTGCATGGATGGGGCTGACCGAGAATGAGGCAAAAGAACAAGGGATTGATTATGAAAAAACAAGCTTCCCATGGGCTGCCAGCGGCCGCGCTATATCCATAGCACGTGAGGAAGGTGTGACGCAGTTGCTGTTAGACAAAAAAACCCGTCGCATTCTAGGTGCTGGCATAGTCGGGGTTAATGCTGGCGAACTAATTGCTGAAACCGCTTTAGCATTGGAGATGGGAGCAGATATGACGGACATCGGATTGACAATTCATCCTCATCCAACACTTTCTGAAACGATTCTATTTGCCGCAGAAATTGCCGAAGGAACTATTACGGACCTTTATATACCAAAAAAATAAGTAACTATTCAGCCCCTCTAGAATTCACCATTTCTGCGTTACAAAATGATCATGTACACGTGTACATGATCATTTTTCACCTTGAACTGGTGAATTCTAGAGGCAATCAGAACAGTTACCCCAATATACTGAATAGCAACGAAATAAATTTACTTCGTAAGAATAAAACCGTAATATATCAGATGAAAATTCCGGAATAGAGATTTAATCAACTGTTCTCTGGCTTTGTCATACGACAACTGTTATATTTCTTCATATGAGACAGCCTGGCACTGCTCATAACCATACAATTTACTTATCAAACCGTTTTACAGGCTTTGTCATGCTAACAAAAAGGAACACTCATTTTCTATTTCTGCTGAGCTTAATGATACTCGGCACAACTTCGCAATCATTTGCCACACATATTTCCAAACCAATTTTGGTGGAGCCCAGAACCGAGTACGCCCTTGGAGAGAAGATTATTTTAAACGGTTGGGCGGATTATAATGCACAGCCAACTGCCGATGTTCTACTCAATGTCACTGTAGCGCAATCTGATGGGAAAATATGGGCTGATCAATCACAACACACCGATAAACAAGGTCACTTTGAATTTGAGTTTGATACTAAAGATCTGACAGTTGGTCTCTATCAGATAACTATCACATCACACTGCCAAGAAATCCATCGATCAATCTGTAACTATAATAAACAGACATTAACAATCAATATCAAATAAATCGGTATTAAAAGAAAGTCAACCGAATAAGTGTCTGAGTCATTAAACACTCATCATCGAATGAATATTATCCATTACATTGATTTGATCCCAACCAATTACAACACTAACAATTGTCATCAAATATGGGAAAAAAACACCCGCTTCTCACCAAGCTGATCAATAATTGTCTAATTATTATGTTCTGCCTCCTAATTCTTTCTGGTTGTGAAACAGCCGGAAACTCGCAACCAGATGACTCATCTTTACGTCAAGAAAGTCTTGATGAGCAACAAGCCACACTACGCTTACGTGAAGAAAAGTTATCTAATCGTGAAGTCGCAATCAATAAACGCGAAACTGAGCTGGTTGATATCCTTGCTGCGTTACTCGAAGAAAAAAGAACATTAGCCGACTTAAAAGCAAAACAAGATGCAGAGAATAGAGCTGCCGCACTTAGAGCAGCATCCAATAACCAAAAAACAACAACTAAACAAATTAACAATAACACAAAGCAAAACAACCTAAAGGTTTTGGGTGGCCTAGAATATGTCTTCCTTGACCCACCGGGCATCAATTTCAGCGCACGAATTGACACTGGCGCACAAACTTCTTCACTTAACGCGCTGGACATGGTCGAATTTGAACGAGATGGAAAGCCTTACATCAAATTTAATATCATTGACCCGGAAACTAATAACAAAATAGAAATCACTCGACGCATTCGTAGCTCTGTGCTGATTAAAGAGCAAAAAGGTGAGGCACAGCGACGACCCGTTGTAAAGATCCGTATCAGGATAGGTAATTTAGACGAACGCATTAACTTTACTTTGGCGGATCGAAGCAAATTTAAACAACAAGTGCTAATCGGGCGGAATTTTCTAACAGATCTTGCTGTCGTTGATGTCAGCAAGGAATTCACCATCCCGAAGTTTAAACCGGACGACAAATAATGCAGGAAAAATCAAGACTATACATCGTCGTCATTCTGATACTTTTCACAGGAATCGGGCTAATTTTATATAAGCACTTTGCCTTAGGTTTCCCACTAATCCCTGATGACAAAAAATTCGTTTGGACAATCGAAGCAAAAATTGATTTTGAGGCACAAGGGGACCCTGTTATTCTTTCTTTTGCACTCCCACCTAAAGAACCTAACTTAACCTTTATGGAAGAAGATTTTGCTTCTCCTGATTACGGCTTCAGCGAACAGACAATCCCAAACGGTCGACGTGCACAATGGAGTAAGAGAGTAGCGACGGGTCCCCAAACCACTTACTATCGCTTGAGTCTCTATGAGAATGACTGGATAGGCAATACGCCCCCATCTGATCAACCTGAAACACCTAAAAAACCTGAGTTTGATAAAGTCTTCAAAACAGCGGCTATCACATTACTTGATCAAGTTCGAGCAAAATCCGCTAATTCAGAGATCTTCGCACGTGAATTAATTCAGACGTTAAACTCCACTGACCCAAGTCAAAATCAACGTTTACTACTTAACGACCATGCCAATGCCGACTATAAAACTAATTTGATCGTTAATCTGCTCGCATTCGAAGGGATCAGTGCACGTGTTGCTCGTGGGCTTTATTTAGAAGACGGCAGGCGCCGCCAATCTTTAACTAATTTTGTAGAAGTTCATGATGGTGATCAATGGCTACTTTTTGATCAAGATACAGGTAATAGCGACATGCCCGAGAATTTCATCATGTGGCAGCGTGGTGGTCAATCGCTACTGGACGTTGTGGGCGGCACCAACTCAAGGGTCTCCTTTTCCATTATTAGAAATGTTCAATCAACTAGGAACCTAGTCGTACGCAGCAGCATGGATTCGCAAGCAGGTCTAATCGATTTTTCGATTTATAGCCTGCCCATTGAACAGCAGAATGCCTTTAAAATGATTCTCCTGTTGCCTATTGGCGCACTCATCGTGGTCATCATGCGCTTGATTATTGGCATACGAACTTCTGGCACTTTCATGCCTATTTTGATTGCACTAGCACTAATCCAAACGACATTAATCACCGGTATCATTATGTTCTTGATTGTTGTTAGTACTGGATTGCTCATTCGATCGTATCTGTCTCGCTTGAATTTATTGTTCGTTGCCCGCATATCAGCGGTAATCATTGTTGTTATTACCATTATGGCGAGCATCAGTATCATCAGTAACAAATTCGGCTTCAGTCAGGCGATGACCGTTACATTCTTCCCAATGATTATCCTCGCTTGGACAATCGAACGGATGTCTGTACTCTGGGAAGAAGACGGACCAAAAGAGGTCTTGATACAAGGTGCAGGTAGTTTACTGACCGCGATCATTGCCTACTTATTTATGACTAATCGAATTGTCGAATACATGACCTTTAATTTCCCAGAACTCATGTTGGTGAATCTTGCGTTTATTCTGATTCTGGGGCAATACACCGGATATCGATTATCTGAACTCTATCGTTTTCATGCTCTGGAACGGCGAAATGTTATTAACAAGCGCTAAAAAACTGAGGAGTTTTGGCATCATCGGAATGAACCAAAGGAATTTTGGTCTCGTCTCCAAATATAACCCACGCCATTTGTATCCTCTGGTTGATGATAAATTAAAAACAAAATTTTTGGCACAGAAAGCGAATATTTCTGTCCCTAATCTACTTGGTACCTTAAATTTCCAACACGATGTAAAAAAACTAAAGGAGATGCTTAGCCCACATAAGCAATTTGTCATCAAACCGGTTACAGGTAGTGGTGGGAAAGGTATTCTAGTTATTACCTCGCATGATCATCACTATTATTACAAACCGAGTGGTGATGCACTTCAATTACCTGAAATTGAGCGTCACGTGTCCAATATTCTAAGCGGATTACATAGCCTTGGTGGGAAACCCGATACCGTGATGATCGAATCATTGATACAGCTTGATCCTGTTTTTTCTGACTATAGCTACGAGGGCATTCCCGATCTACGTATTATTGTTCTAAAAGGTTATCCGATTATGGCCATGTTGCGTCTCACAACACACGCTTCTGATGGCAAGGCCAACTTACATCAGGGTGCTGTTGGTGTCGGCATTGATATTGGCAATGGTGCAGCCTTACACGCCGTTCAATTTGGTGAGCCTGTCTCTTGCCACCCAGACACAAGAAAAGAATTTTCTGAGTTAACCATTCCACATTGGGAAAAATTATTGCCACTGGCAGCAGCTTGTTATGAAATGACAGGCTTAGGATACCTGGGGGTTGATATTGTTCTGGACAGAGACCAGGGACCGATGATTATTGAACTTAACGCACGCCCCGGGCTTGCGATTCAAGTCGCCAATTGTACAGGTTTAATGACACGTGTTAAGGCTGTTGAAGCACTCAAACATATCGAAACAGATCCGCAACTACGCTGTAATTTCAGCATAGAAAATTTCTCGACGTTATTAAGTTTACGACCACCGCGTACACAGCGCACTCGATCAACCGACTGAATTAAGAAACAAACTAATTAGAACCAGTATTTAAAATGACCTGATTACGGCCATTTTCCTTCGCTTGATAAAGTGCTTTGTCAGCTGCTTCACTGATACTCTTTACATCGACAAAGTTATCGGTATCAGCGATACCGCAACTAAACGTAACTGAAAATTCAGAATCTTCGCTGAAGTGAAACAGGCGAGAAAATACAACACGAATCTCATCAATCACTTTTTCGGCTGAAGCCCCCTTAGTATTCACCATAATGACGCCAAATTCCTCGCCACCATAACGGCCAACAATATCCGTTCCACGTAAACGTTGCTTTAACAATCGCGCCAAACTTCTCAAAACACGATCTCCCGCCGCATGTCCATACTTATCATTCACTTTCTTAAAATAATCAATATCTAACATCACAAAAGATAGCGGCATATTCAGTCGCTCAGATCTGGACATTTCTTGCTCTAACTGGCTCATCAATGACGTATGATTATATAAACTCGTTAAACCATCACGAACCATAAGCGACCGTAATAAACGCGCTCGCCGCACACGTAAATTCACAGCAGAAATCAATTGCTGCGGATCAATCGGTTTGACAAGAAAATCATCGCCAGCCAAGCTCATCGCTTCTTGTTGTGTATTAAAATCATCTTCTGAGGAGAGATAAACAATCGGAGTACTAACAAATTTACCTAATTGTCGAATGACTTTTGCCAATTCAACACCACTACAATCAGGCATATAGACAT
Organism: Nitrosomonas sp.; assembly: GCA_021774195.1. Classification (GTDB taxonomy): domain Bacteria; phylum Pseudomonadota; class Gammaproteobacteria; order Burkholderiales; family Nitrosomonadaceae; genus Nitrosomonas. The sequence goes on from JAJFJJ010000150.1 coordinate 9,549, forward strand.
CCATCAGTATAATATCTGGCGAAAAGTCAATTAATAGCTCCATCACTTCGATTGGCCTTTGAACCGCTTTAACAACCATATCCGCTTGTTCTAGTATTACAGTATGATACCTCAGTGTTGTAGGACTATCATCTACGATCATAATGCGATAGGGCTCTTGATCTCGTGGTGTTATTAACGAATCCAGTTGATCAATTAAATCAGTAGGATCTATTGGCTTTACAAAAAAAGCACAGCCACCTGCTCGAACAGCATCCAATCTATGGGTGAGATCATCACGCGCCGATATAAAAACAACTTGAACCGGTTTTTCTCTACCTTTTTGAATTTCCCTCATAAATGCTATTCCATCCAGCTGATCCCCAGGAAATTCAATATCCATCAATATAATCGCATCGGGATTCTTGTTAATAGCAACCTGAAGCTTTTCCAACTGATAATATGCTTTAGCCTCATACCCATAATAGCTAAGCTGCAAAACAAGCTCATCTGCAGCCTCCACATCATCATCGACTACAAAAACCAGCCTGCATGGTTCTATAAAAGTTGTAGCTTCTGTATTATCACAAGATGAAGCATCTTGATTAAAGTCGAACCCTGCACTTGCGGCAACTGATTTCAAATCATCAATATACTGCTGCATTAAGACCATCTGTCGTCCATCTACAGATAAATCATTCTGTAAAATAACTTTAAGTTCTTTCTCCAGACCCCTTGCTGCCACAGCCAACTCAGGAAACCCAAATGTCTTACTAGAATCTATCAAACTATACACTTGCCTGTGAAGCACCTGTACAGCCTCAACATCCTTTTTAACCTGTAACTGTTCCCACGACTCACCAATATCATTGACTTGTTGTGGCAACTCGTCAGCAAAAGACTCAATCAGCAGTCGCATCTTCTCTTTAAACCCAACCACCTGCTTTACTCCAAGGTCAGAGCCAGAATCAATTTTATCTTTAGCACTACTTCCCTTATTGTTATCAGAGTTATTATCAGAAATTTTTTTAGTCATAATAGCTCTCCTAGCTATTTTCTATCTCAACAGACAACCTCACCGGGCCGAATATTACCCATAAGTTTTTATTGATCAACATCCTTCTTATAAACCAAGATTGCCATAAGTATTCTCACGTTAATACTAGCAGAAATCCCCTTCAATCACTTTGAGATCCGTAAAACATCCGTTTCTAACATCACAACGCCAAGCCAAATATATGGTTCTTTCCCGTGTATACCAATATCATCACCTAAACAACACGCTCTATTCAACACGCTCTATTGAAGGTTTAACCACCTGCAAACCTGAATCAATTTCTCAGCCAAACCCATATTATTTACCCAACAATTTTTGATTGCTGCTCCTACCCCTCAAAGATTATAACAATTTCAATATATAAAGGAAGAACACAATAACAACCTATAAAACACCCATTAATCGCAATATGAATCTATGTAAATCTATGAGACTCCAAATATCTTATTTGTTTATTCATGACACTATTCTTTCAATAAACGGAACCACCCTAACTAAAGATAATTTAAGAGGACACACAACCGAAAATACTATTATGAGTCTTGAGGTTGGTATAATCATCTACTATCAACAAATGTTCTGTATGTCGCTAGGAAAGATATCAGAAACCACAACGTCTTCCCAATACGTGGCCAAAGAAATTTGATGAAACCTTAAAAGATGTAAAAATACAATTATCAGATTAGATCGGGCTAATACAGATTTAAAGTTCACGATTCATTCACACTACCATGCTTCGTAAAATTATCATTCATTTGTTTGCTTTATCGATTGCCTTCATTATAGGCTGCTTTGCTATTGGCGCTCTGATAACAGGGCCAGCACCAAGTGCAGTAGGCACATTGTCGGTAGATTTTCCTGTTAAAGCCGTCCAGATTCCCACGTCAAACGATTCTTTTACCCATGGCTGGCTAGTTTATGGAGAACAAAATGACGGCGTCATTTTACTGGCTCATTCGATGCGCAGTAACCGTCTAGAAATGCTGAGTCGAGCTCGTTTCCTAAATGAACAAGGTTATGGCATTTTATTGATCGACTTACATGCACATGGGGAGACTGAAGGAAGCCGCATCACATTTGGCTTACGGGAATCAGAAAATATCCAAGCCGCTGTCAGTTTCCTACGTCATACATTTCCTAATGAACGTATTGGCGCTATCGGCACATCCTTAGGTGCGGCTGCGATTGTACTTGCTGAACAACCATTAAATCTCAACGCGGTTATCCTCGAGTCCTTACATCCAACCATTGAAGAAGCGGTTGAAAATCGGTTAAAACTTCATTTCGGTGAATACGCGTCAGTATTTCTTCCATTATTACTATCACAACTAACTTTCTATCTTGACACATCGACCGACGAACTAAGCCCAATCAATCGAATCAACAACCTGGACACCCCATTACTTCTGATATCCGGCACAAGCGATGCACATACAACATTGGCTGAAACAGAACGCCTATTTTCAGCCGCCAGAGAACCCAAAGAATTATGGGTTGTCCCTGGTGCCAGGCACTTTAACATGCACATTTATGCCAGAAGAGAATATGAAGAACATGTTTCTGATTTCTTATCTCATTACATGCGGTAAAAGCGGTTCTAATTGACTATAATTACTATCAAAACTTATCATTGTGAAAGAAATATTACAGCACATGCCATATTAAACATGCGCATCAATTCAATAAGGAAAATCCATGCAATGCCATGAAGTCAATTATGAAATTATTGGGCACGATATCCAAATGGTAGAAATAGCGCTTGATCCTGACGAAGCCGTTATCGCCGAAGCTGGCGCTATGACATACTTGGAACAAGATATTTGCTTCGAAACAAAACTCGGCGATGGGTCCGATAGTGGCATGATGGGTAAGTTATTCGGCCTGGGCAAACGTGTGCTCACTGGCGAGTCCGTGTTTTTGACACATTTCACGAACGAAGGAAAACAAAAACGTCATGTCGCATTTGCCGCACCTTTTCCAGGTTCAGTGATACCATTAAATCTAGCTGAATTAGATGGAGAAGTCGTTTGCCAAAAAGATGCCTTCCTGGCTGCTGCACTCGGCACGCAAGTCGACATCGCTTTCCACAAAAAATTAGGCAGCGGTTTTTTTGGAGGCGAAGGCTTTATCTTACAGCGACTAAGGGGTGATGGCATGGCATTTGTTCATGCTGGTGGAACCGTTATTAAAAAAACCTTGGATGATACAACGTTGCGCCTAGATACTGGTTGCTTGGTTGGTTTCAGTGGTGATATTGATTATAGTATTGAAATGAGCGGCGGGTTAAAAAGCATGCTATTTGGGGGCGAAGGGTTGTTTCTCGCCACCCTCTCAGGAACAGGATCGGTATGGATTCAAAGTATGCCTTTCTCTCGTTTAGCTGAAAGAGTTGCGCATCACGCTGCAAATAGCTCTCAGGGTGAAGATTAAGGAAAAATATGGATAACTACAAAAAAGTTCTTGTTGCGGTTGATTTCTCAGAATATGGTATAGAGGTGGCTCTAAAAGCAAAGCACTTGGCTGAACAATTCAATGCACAATTAAGTGTGTTGCATGTGCTGGACAATATCCCGATGCCGGACACCCCATACGGAACCATTATCTCTTTAAAAAAAGACGATTTAACTGACCAGTTATTAGAAGCCGAAAAGAACCGGCTAAAGGAAATCTGTGATCAACTCAATATTGACCCAACAAATCGCTGGTTGGTATGGGGAGAGCCGCAACATGAAATCACTCAACTGGCAACTCAAGAAAAGATCGATTTAATTGTTGTCGGTTCACATGGTCGTCACGGATTGGCGGTACTGATGGGCTCAACAGCAAAAGGCGTGCTATATCACGCAGATTGTGATGTGCTGGCCGTTCATTTACCTGATTAGCATTATTATTGCTGCCATATGATCACTAAAAGCCCCACCATGATTTGGTACCGACTTCCTCTTCGTTATTAAGGAACTCGCTATCCGGGAAATTCCTTCTTAAAACACGCTCAGCGTCGTCACGCAAATCATGCATTCCCAGAATTCCGTAAGCTTGCGTCATAATAAACAATGCTTCTTCCGTTGCAGGTGTCATGGGGTATTCTTTTACAGCAAACTGTGCTCGATTGGCTGCCGCAATATAGGCCTGTCGATTCATATAGTAGCGCGCCACATGCACTTCATTCATAGCGACAACATTCAACAAGTGCGCCATTCGCTGGCGTGCATCCGACGCATATTTACTATCAGGAAAACGGGCGACTAACTCTCGGAAATTCTCAAATGATTCACGTGAGGCTTTGGAATCACGTTCACTCATATCCTGTTTTAACATCCCTTGCATCATGAAACTCATAATGCCCCAGTTATCATTAAAATTGGACAAGCCTTTAATATAGTAGGCATAATCAACATTTGGATGGTTTGGATGCAATTTAATAAACCGATCGGCAGCAGCGATTGCAGAAGCGGGCTCTTGATCTTTATAATAGGCATAAGCGGTCTCAAGCTGCGCTTGTTGCGCAAACCGCCCATAAGGATAGCGCGCCTCTAGCGACTCAAACAATTGAATCGCAGCGGTATAATTACCATCATTTAACTTATCTTTTGCTTCACTATAAAATTTTCCAGCAGACCAATTATGATCCGGCTCATCCTGCTTTGGAAACAAACCACAAGCAGATAGTATCAACACTAAAATTAAGGTAAAACAACGTAACATAATGAATTCCATAAAAGACAAAGACCTGCCGGATAATTATAGCGCAAACCCTGCACTGCAAGTATGCGCCGATACGAATCAACCCACCATTGATCTAACAATTCCTATTGAGCATGCCGGTTTACGACTAGATCAGGCGCTCGCAAAATTACTACCAAACTGGTCACGTAACCGCTTGCAAACCTGGATTACAGAACAACGAATCACACTTGATGGTCAAGCAGCAACCACCAAACAAAAAGTTTGGGGAAATGAGCGCATCCAAATCATACCTCAGGAAATCGTTACAGAATCAGTACATACCGCTGAAGACATTAAATTAGACATGATCTATGAAGATGACGCTATTATCGTCATCAACAAGCCCGTCGGCATGGTCGTTCATCCAGGCAATGGCAATTGGCAAGGCACCATGCTCAATGCACTTTTACACCATACCCCTACGCTGGCTCATATTCCTCGCGCCGGCATTGTACACCGTTTAGATAAAGAAACCAGTGGGTTATTAGTGGTTGCAAAAACCCTTGAAGCGCAAACAAGTTTAGTACGGCAACTACAGGCTCATTCCGTTAAGCGTGAATATTTAGCGCTAGTATTAGGTGAAATTGAATGTAGTGGGTGCGTGGATGCTGCTATTGGCCGCCACCCTACTCAACGAACAAAAATGGCCGTTAGCATGAAAGGAAAACCGGCACGAACACATTATTATCCAATGGAACATTTCATCGGCTGCACACTACTACAGTGCAATCTTGAAACGGGGCGCACGCATCAAATTCGAGTACATATGCAGTCTATTGGACACCCTTTAGTTGGCGACCCCGTTTATGGCGGAAAACCAAAAAAAACACAACAAGAAGTCGGCCAATTACTAATCAACTTCCCTAGACAAGCACTTCATGCACAGAAATTGGCACTTAACCATCCACAGACCAAACAACTAATGCAATGGGAAAGCATATTACCAAGCGATCTGCATCAGCTTATTGAGTCACTCAGAACATACGCCTAAAGCTATTACGGTTATCCGCAACAATGTTTGAATTTCTTCCCGCTACCACAAATGCAAGGTGCATTCCGACCGATTTTATCTGGCGCGGATTTTTTAAAAATCTCACCATCAACATAGAACCATCGGCCATTTTCACGCACAAAAAGACTACGTTCATGCAGTACAAACACTTTATCATCACTTCTAAATCGAGCAGAAAACTCGATTTGGCTTTTATTCTCGTCTGATTCATCAGCCTGGCAATCTGTAATATCCAGACCTAACCAATCCAACTTTTGATCAAGTTCAAGGTTTTTCGGCCGAGTATTTTCTTGCCATGTCTGCAACAGATAATCGTGATTACACTTTACGTAGGCCGTATAACGTGAACGCATTAACTGTTCAGGTGATTTTGGCACATTCCCTTCATCAATATAACGACCGCAACACTGATGATAGTCTTGTCCGAGACCACAAGGACATTTAACAATATGACTCTTCATACAATAAAAAAAGCAAAGTACGCATAATAACTGATTACGCGTACTTTGCCTTTACAACTTGAAAATAATAATTAGGCTAAGCCAATTAAGGCCTCAGTTTAATCAATAATTTCCTAACCAAATCTTAGAAACGGAAAATACCGCTCACAGAAAGCATCAATTGGTCGTTATCTGAACCGTTATGGAACGCTTGATTGCTGGTTGAACGATCATAACGTACTTCAGGACGTACGGTGAAACCAGCGATCGGTGTGTAGTTCAAGCCACCTGTCACTCCGATATAAGTCCCAGGAATACCACCTGCGCCATTAACAGGCACTCGAGTTCCATCATCATCACGGAACCATTCCACACGCATACCAGCAGCTAAGTTATCAAGAACATCATAAAACAAATACTGATTTAAACCATACCACTGCGAAGAACGACCATTCAAAACATTCTGCTCTTCGACGCCTAAATCATGCTGAATAACATAGTGCAATCTATCCGTAATATCATGCTCAAGCACAAGGCTGTACATTGTACGATTATGGTCTGATGCAGTTGTTCCCTGTGTTCTAACACTACCCGTAATTAAGGATGCAGTGAAAGATGTACGCTCATCATCAGTTGTATAGTTCACATTACCCAAAAAATTAGCAGGCGAATTAAAGTGCGCATCCCAACCAGTTACAACACCACCGGTAAGGGTAATATTGTTATTAAGCGGATAGGTTAAGAGTGCACCGGTATGTGTAAATGGCTCACCATATTGCATGGTATAGGCATGCGAGAAGAAGAAGTTACCCGCTGAAGGCACCACTTCATAGCCAATTAATGTATAGAAGTGACCAACTTGTGCTGTCACACCATTACCAATCGGCATAAAGATATTCACATATGCCTGTGGAAACACCAATTGGCGTTGGTTATTATCATTTAGAATATTGGCGTCAAAGTTTGCCGCTGAAGAAAAGCGAGCATCCGTTCCATATAATACATCCGCACGAAAACCAAAACTCCAGGTGTCGGTATTTGTGTTTACTTCTCGCTCGATAATACCGTAAACCTGATGTAACTTAAATTCATTAGGACCATCATTAAAAGTAACCGGGCCATTTGTTCCTCTTCCGTTACTAACATTCCCGGCAAAACCAATCTCAGTCCAACCATTAAACTTAACGCCCAATGATTGCATGAAATTCGTATCGTTATACTTATACCCCGTCAAGCTCTCAATCAACCCCACATCATCAGATGACTCTGTGTGTGATGAATCATGACCATAATCAGCATCTGCATGAGCAAATGTTGTCACAAAGAACGCGCTGCACACTGCCAGTGCCAGACCATTCTTTTTTAATTCTTTTTTAAGAGAAAACAAAACAATACCCTCCATTTTTGGTAATTCAATCTCGTTCGGAGTGAAGCAAACCCACACTACCTTATAAAAATTCGGCGTAAGAATTTAAAACCCTAGCTTACACAAGGTAAAGCATACTGAACGTCTATATAACACGCAATAATTTCTATAACTTTTGATATAGATCAAGCTGTTTTGTTGCGTAATGTACTCACTTTATCGCGAGAAAAACATAAACAACCGATATATCGAGATGGTTCAAGTCACTGATCAACTCGATTATTGTAATTTCCACACACCAGATTTCTTAATAGCACGGCAAAAAAACCACCAATTATTGCGCCAAATTTTATCAACAATGTGGTAGATGCACATGAGCATTGGAAAAGATTCAAACTAGCACTCCGATTAGCAAGGATTTCTAATGGAGAATCTAGTTGTTAGCGCCACACCAAACCCGCCGCTATT
>JAJFJJ010000016.1 GCA_021774195.1 Nitrosomonas sp.
ACTTAATATTTTAGGATACAGTTAGCTTTTCAGGGTTACTGGCAAGGCAGGCCTTGCAGGCAATGGCCACTCCCTTGTCAAGAGGCCTAACACAGCCAGTGGCGCTGAAAAGCTAACCCGAAGGGCGCCCACAAGATGTCCGTCACTGCGTTGCAGCACTTGCTAAGGGAATAACCCTTGTCAGCGTGCTGCGCCTTGTGACGAAACATCTTGTGAGCGCTGTATCCTAAAATATTAAATTGAAGGAGTACTAGGTGTTAATAACTAAGGGGTAATTGTCTATATTTCGATAACGAAATTGCGTCCTTCATCATTAAGGCCAATTTGATTCGGTCAGAAATATGTAATTTACGAAAAATTTCTGTTAAATGCGCTTTCACTGTCCGTTCTGTTATAGCTAATTTTGAAGCAATTAGCTTGTTACTCTCTCCGCGCCCAACAAGCATGGCAATTTCATACTCACGCTTAGTCAAATTCTCCAATAAGTCTTTAATTGCCTGTTCTATCTTATTTTTCTCTTTAGTCACTTCAACCAACTCTTTCAACATGAAATTGGCAAATTTCCGCTTAATCCATAATTCATCTTGCTGAATTGATTTAATCGCAACACTTACTTGTTCAGGCGTATCATCCTTACTACAGCATCCTTTAACACCTATTTTAAACAATTCCCATTCTGCCTCATCAGATAACCCAGAACAATAAACTACAATCTTTAAATCAAAATTATCATTAAATAATTCACTGACTCCATTCGCACCATTTAAACCAGGCAAATCATAATCTAACACCAATGTTTCAATCTTATTTTTAGTTAGCCTATCTTTAGTCAATACAAAATTTGAAGAAAATGAGATCGAAGTGAAATTGATTAGACCCCTCTCCCAGCATGCAATTAATTTATTATCTGAACTAGCCAGCAGAATCACAACCAACCTCAGCTGTACTGTCAGGATCACGAAAGAAAATTGTATTCATCACTTTAGTGAGTAATTTACGTGGTACCCAAGCTTCTCCTTGATCAACGCTTTTGACCATTTTATGAAAAAGTGGCGTACCAATCGTTTCACTATCAATAAAACCCCGAACACCACAAGTCAACGCATTCATCAGAAAGTTTTCTTTAGCAGACGCTTCTTCGACTAACAAAACCACCATCGTGTTAGGAAATTGTTGGCATAAAGTAGTCAGCAAATCACGATTCTCATCAGATAAGTGATGCATGCAAATACTCGCTAACAAAATACGCGGCTTAATGCGATTAACTCTTGCCACGACATCTTCCATATAGCTCATGTCTTCACGCGACCGTGCTCTTCGTTCGCGTCCCTTCCGACGACCAGACGCAGAATCAACCAATAAATTAATTGCTTCACTCGCTTCCCCAGATTGGAGAAGCTGCTCTAATTCCATGCGTCTATTATTGTCAGAATCAATAACCGCTACGTTAACTGGTTGCACATTTTTCCCCACTCAAGACAAATTTATTAAATTTAAAATCAAACTCATTAATTTTGTTTGCACTAATCTATACTTTATGGCGCATAACGCCATCTTCTTAAAATCAATTTGGGGTAATCTATCATATTAATGTCAAGTTGTCCCGTGACAAATCGCCCCATTTACCGTGACAAACGGACCCCTTATTCCCAAGCGAAACAACACCATCCAGGTTGTTCTTTTAAAACAGCATTCAAATAGCCTCAGTTTATGACTTAGGCCTTAGCACAACTGGCATTCATCAAGTTTCAGTCCAAAATAAAAATTAGGAGCAATGATAAGCCGATTGCCGCTCAATTTATTAAAAAAACGTAACCTCATAGCTTTACTACGAGAGAAACCAACCATCGATAAAAACCAACAACGACCAAATGGCCTTGTTGGGAAAGTTAACAGGACCGTAGTGCGTTAAAATACGCTATTGTCATCCAAATAAAGAACATTATGTGGTTTAAAAACTTGCAGCTTTACCGTATCACCAGTGGGGAAATCACACCGGAACAACTAGAAGAAGCATTATCGTTACATTCGTTACAACAATGTATGCAAATGGAAATGCAAAGTCGAGGCTGGTTACCGCCAAGAGGAGAAAAAGAAAATTTTGTGCATCTATTTGGACGACACATGTTGATTGCGTTCGGTGTTGAGAAGAAATTGTTACCAGCCTCCGTAATCAACCAACATGCCAAAGACCGCATCATACAAATCGAGCAACAACAAGGTTATAAACCAGGAAAAAAACAAATCAGAGATATTAAAGAATCCGTATTGATTGAACTACTGCCGCGTGCCTTTACTCAACGACGCACAACCTATGTTTGGATCGACCCAAAAGAAAAATGGTTGGTAATTGATACGGCAAACACGAACAAAGCAGATGAATTACTGGAAACATTGTTCCAATCGGTGGACAATTTTACGCTGGAACCGCTAGATACAAAAACCTCACCGTCAGCAGCAATGACACGCTGGCTATCCGGCGATGAGCCACCATCAATTTTTACTATAGACCGAGATTGCGAACTGCAAGGAATGGAAGACGAGAAAACCACCGTTCGCTACACCCACCATACGTTGGAAGCAGCTGAAACACTCCGGCACATTAAAACCGGGAAGAAAGTCACTAAACTGGCTATGACCTGGGCAAACAAAATCTCGTTTGTGCTACATGACAACCTTCAACTCCGACGCATTGCACCATTGGATATCCTCAAAGAATCCGCTGAAACTACCGAGGAATTGTTTGACAGCGACTTTGCCATCATGACGGGAGAGCTTAGTCAATTACTACCAGATATGGTCGATGCGTTGGGTGGTGAAGATAAATAATTTTACGTAAATCTTGTTCAGAAGATGAGAAAAATCTTGTGATATCTTAGTACTCCGTCTACTTGATCCTAGAAAAATCAGTTGACCGCTAAAACCGCATATAAGTGACTGAATTACAAATATGAGAACTAAGCGTTTTGCACACCTTGAAGGTGATTGTAATAACGCTACACAGTTTTGTGTTGAATCTTAGGCCACAATACTGTGTTGCCGCCCTTGCCAAGGGAATAACCATTGTCTGCGTGCTGCGTCTTGCGACGAAACATTTTTTAATCGCTGTATCCGTCAATATCAAGTAGACGGAGTACTAGCATTATTATTTCTACAAGGGTTAGTTTTTTTTGGAAAGATTTGTTAACCTGTTTTTTGTTATTTTAATTGATGATTTCTGGTATAGAATTGCCAGAACTTAATATTAGAGTGATTTCAATACACAATGTTACATGATGATTTTTTACTACCGGTTCGCGTTTATTACCAAGATACAGATGCAGGAGGAGTGGTTTACCACTCAACACATCTTAATTTTATGGAAAGAGCACGTTATGAGTGGCTCAGAGAATTAGGGTTTAATGTCCACACATTAGTAGAAGAGCATAAAATGTTGTTTATGGTGCGCTCTCTTGATATTGAGTATTTCAAACCGGCAGTACTGGATGATTTGTTACATGTGACAGTAAAAGTAACGTACATGGGGCGTAGCCGTATTACGATTGCGCAAGAAATTCATTGTAGCCATGTCAAACTGGTCAGTGCTAATATCCATGTGGTTTGTGTGGGCTCAGAAACATTCAAACCTGTTAGCATTCCCGCACCTTTGCGCGAGAAAATCGGAAAACCTGAATGAACACGACCCTAACGCAAGATTTATCGCTATTTTATCTGGTCAGTAGCGCCAGCCTGCCAGTGCAACTGGTGATGCTCGTTTTATTGCTGGTCTCGCTGTTGTCATGGTGGTTTATTTTTCGCAAGCTATTTGTTATCCGGGATGCGATAAAGCAAACTGATGAGTTTGAAGATCACTTCTGGCGTGGCGCGGATCTCCATGCATTATATCAACGCGCCAATAGTTCACGCCACTCGTCAGGCAGCATGGAGCGTATCTTTGCTGCAGGCTTTGGTGAGTTCAGCAAGCACCCACCCGGGTCTGATGTCAAAACGGTGATGGAAAGTACCCAAAGAGCGATGCAAGCCACATACCAAAGAGAAATGGATAAACTGGAATCTCATTTATCTTTCTTGGCAACAGTCGGGTCAGTTAGTCCTTACATTGGCTTGCTGGGTACCGTATGGGGAATTATGAATGCTTTTCGTAGCTTAGCAAATGTTGCGCAAGCAACCATTGCACATGTTGCGCCTGGTATCGCAGAGGCTTTGATTGCTACTGCGATGGGTTTGTTTGCAGCAATTCCAGCGGTAATTGCTTATAATCGTTTTGTCAGTGATAGCGAGCAGTTGTCAACGCGGTTCGAAAGCTTCATGGAAGAATTGACCAATGTGTTGCAACGTCGGGTAGCGGAATAATCGAACTGAGAGGATGATATGGCGCGTCGTGCCAAACGTCGACTAATGAATGAAATCAATGTGGTGCCATACATTGATGTGATGTTGGTGTTGCTGGTTATTTTTATGATTACTGCGCCGATGATTAACCCTGGGCAAGTTGAGTTACCTCAAATAGGACAGTCTTTAGCGTCACCAGCTACGCCGCCGTTGGAAGTAATTATCCAAGCTGATAGCAGCCTCATTTTACGGGATCGCACCAAAACCGGTACTGACAAAAGTGTTGACCAGCTTCAATTGATTGAAGCGATTAGACAAAAACAAGCGCAAAATGCTGAGCAGCCGGTCGTTATCGCGGCTGACAAAAATGTTCGTTATGAGGAAGTCATGAAAGTAATGGATATTCTGCAGCAACATCAGGTGCAGAAAGTCGGTTTACTCGCTCAACCCAAGTAAACCAGCAATGAATGTCGACACATTACGCGACGCACCAATGGCAGAACCCGGATTACTACGTGCTGGTGTTTTAGCATTATTAGTGCATATTGTTTTTATTGGTCTGATGATTTTTGGCCTGAACTGGAAGACTCAGCCACCAGAAGGAATGGTGGTCGACTTATGGCAGGATTTGCCTAGCCCCATCCCAGAATCTAAAGTTTCGGAACCACCGCAGTCCAAGCAGCAACCCAAACAACAACCGGAGCCAGTCAAACAAAATCCTGCGCCAGAAGTGATCAAAGTGGCCCCACCACCGCCTAAGAAACCGGATATTCCTTTAAAGAAAGCGCCCGAGCAGCCCAAACCGGAAAAGGAAATAAAACCAGATCCGGAAGCATTAAAAAAGAAAGAACAAGAACGCATAGCTGCGGAAAAAAAAGCGAAAGAAAAGGCTGAGGCAGAACGATTACATCGCGAAAATGAAGCACAACTCAAGCGTGAACAGGCAGCACAAGCAGCTGCACGCGCCAGAGTAATGGATGAAGTGGCTAAATACAAAGCCATGATTCTGGCTAAAATTAGAAGTCGAATTGTCATGCCGCCGGACTTGCCAGGTAATCCCGTCGCTGAATTTAGGGTAACCCTACTTCCTGGCGGCGACATTCTTGATGCCAGTTTACGAAAAAGTAGTGGCTATGTGGCTTTTGATAGTGCAGTAGAACGTGCCATCCATTTGTCCAAGCCCTTACCACTACCGCCGGACCCAGCACTATTTAGTGAATTTAGAAATTTATATGTTACCGTGCATTATTTGGAATGATTGTTATAATCCGCTAATAACCGATTACCTTAATAAATCTTATGCCAACTTTGTCAATTCAATCTCACCGGTTTTTCTGTCATGTCTGGATTCTTGTTTTTTGGTTTTTTAGTGCCCCATTACACGCTGAACTAGATATCGAGATCTTTGGTGGCGGCACCGCACGTATTCCAATAGCAATTGTCCCTTTTGCGGATGAAAACAAATTCCAACATAGTATTACCAAAGTTGTCAGTGATGACCTGGAACGTAGCGGTTTGTTTAGCCTGGTGGATTCAAATGGATTGACACCTTATGCCCCGGTTGAAGTGGTTTATTCTGACTGGATAGACCGGGGCGCTAGTGCTTTAGTGATTGGGCGAACAATCATCATGCCGAATGGAATGATTGAGATCCAGTTTCGTTTGATGGATGTGGCAAGAAAAGAACAATTAACCGGTTTGGTTGCGACAGTACCTATAACGCAGCTAAGATCCGCCGCACATCGTATTGCAGATATCATTTATGAAACGTTAACAGGTGATGTCGGTGTCTTCAGCACACAAATTGCTTATGTAATGAAACAAGGCGATAAATATGCATTGCAAATCGCTGATGCAGACGGGTTCAATGCCCAATCAATTATTGAATACACAGAACCCATCATTTCACCAGCCTGGTCACCCGATGGCAGTCAACTGGCTTATGTTTCGTTTGAGAATCAGAAACCTGTCATTTATGTTCAAACCTTGGCAACGCACCAACGTATCGCAGTGGCTAATTTTAAAGGCAGCAACAGTGCGCCGGCTTGGTCGCCGGATGGTCAAAGACTGGCCGTTGTATTAACTGCACAGGGGAATTCTCAAATTTTCCTCATCAATGTGGATGGTACTGGAATGAGAAGACTGAGCAAAAGCTCAGGGATTGATACGGAACCCAGTTTCTCACCAGATGGCCGTTCAATAATTTTCACTTCTGATCGTGGTGGTAGCCCACAAATTTACCGCATGCTGGTTACAGAAACAGAAAATAGCATGGCTGAAAGGTTGACTTTTGAAGGCAATTACAATGTCAGTCCAGATTTCAGCAAAGATGGCAGGAGTTTTACATTCATTAACCGAAACAATGGCCGATTTAACGTTGCGGTACAGGAATTTGGTTCTCGACAAATGCAGATTCTGACCAATTCCCAATTTGATGAATCGCCCAGTTTTGCGCCTAATGGGAAAATGATACTGTATGCCACAGAAATTAAGGGGCGTGGTATATTGTCGGCTGTCTCAAGGGATGGACAAACGCGTCAGCAGTTATCGATTCAAGCGGGTAATATTCGAGAGCCTGCTTGGGGACCGCTGCCGACAGCAAATTGATTTCAATATTTTTATTAGATTAGATGGGGTTATATATGAAAAAAGTATTGAGTGTTTTGATGATAAGTTTATTGTCAGCTTGTGCCAGTCAAACCACACAACCAGCAGCTGATGTTGAAGATCGAACAATTGGCGCCAATGGCGAAGCGGGAAATGGCAGTTCCATTGCTTCAGGTGAGTCAAATTTCCACCCATTACAAGACCCCAACAGTATTTTGTCACAGCGTAGCGTGTATTACGATTTTGATAGTTACACAGTAAGAAACGAATATAGAGAGATGGTAACTGCTCATGCCCAGTATTTGCGTGATAATGCCAACTCGAAAGTACTATTACAAGGTAACACTGATGGGCGAGGCAGTCGCGAATATAATCTTGCGTTGGGCCAGCGTCGTGCGGACGGCGTGAAGAATATGATGACCTTATCAGGTGCCAGGGATTCGCAGATTGAAGCAGTCAGCTTAGGTGAAGAAAAACCGCGCGCTGTTGGTCATGATGAATCTTCATGGCGCCAGAATCGACGTACAGATATTATCTATCGAGGTGAGTAAAATGCTAATACGCACTTTCTTCTTATTGCTATTAATGGGCAGCAGTGTTAGTTACGCAGGTTTTTTTGGTGATGATAAAGCACGTGAGCAAATCAGTGTTTTGCAAAACCAAGTTAAAGAAATGGAAGAACGTATTGCCAAAATGGAGGAAGCACTAAAAAGTCAAGCATTGCTTGAACTTTATTCTCAAGTCGAAACAATGGGAATGGAATTTGGTCGAATGCGTGGACAATTAGAAGTACTGAGTAATGACAGTACTATCCTGCAAAAACGACAACGGGATTTTTACATTGATTTAGATACTCGTCTGAGGAAAATTGAGCAGCCGGGTGTCGCAATACTTCCCGTGCTACCTGAAGAACCTAAACAATTAGCGGTACCGGCAGAATCTGCAGCAATAAAACCAAAAGCATCTACACCAGAAACGACACCACAAGCAGTAAACCCCGCTTCAGCCGCATCGCCTATTACAGAATTGGTGCCTGCAGATGCGATTGAGAATAGCGCTTATGATGCAGCTTATGATTCTTTCCTTAACGGCGATTATGCGGGTGCTATTACCCAATTTGGAAGTTTCTTACACAGTCACCCACAATCCAGCCTGGCACCAGGCGCAGCTTATTGGGTCGGCAATGCGCATTATGCTATGCGCAACTTCCAGGATGCGATTGATACGCAAAATCAATTAATCGCTATATATCCTGACAGCCCCAAAGTACCCGATGCATTATTAAATATCGCCAGTAGTCAGCAAGAAATGAACGATAAAAAAGCTGCCAAACAAACGTTGGAAGACTTAATTACAAGATACCCTTTCAGTGATGCGGCAGACAAAGCCAAACAACGACTGGCTAGTCTTTAACCATCATTCCCGTGCCCAAAACAACAACCTTACGTGTCAGTGAGGTTTTCTTCTCCCTACAAGGTGAAAGCAGCCGTATTGGACTACCCACCGTTTTTATACGCTTGACTGGTTGTCCGCTGCGCTGTGGTTACTGCGATACCGCCTATGCGTTTAGTGGTGGAGAAAATAAGTCAATCGCTGCAATTTTGACGCAAATAGTGGATTATGAAACACACTATGTGACCGTGACCGGCGGTGAGCCATTGGCACAGAAAGCATGCCTAGAACTGTTGGCTGCGCTCTGTGACGCCAAATATTTCGTTTCGCTTGAGACTAGTGGCGCCTTGGATGTTTCCAATGTTGACCCACGGGTCAGCAAAGTGATGGATGTTAAAACACCTGGCTCTGGTGAAGTGACAAAAAATAATTGGTCCAATCTGATTCATCTGACAGCACAGGATGAATTGAAATTTGTATTGTGTGATGAGACAGACTATCAATGGGCCGTCCAGACCATCAAACAACGGAATTTAGATCAAATCTGCCCAATTTTGTTTTCCCCTGTACATGGCAAACTCGACCCAACAAGTCTAGCAAATTGGGTCTTACGAGACAAATTACCGGTAAGAATGCAAATTCAATTGCACAAATTATTGTGGGATGATGAGCCAGGGCGATAGGGATCGTCGCTACTACATGTATTTTTTATGATCATATGAAAAAAGCAGTCGTACTTTTGTCAGGCGGATTAGACTCCGCAACAATACTTGCTTTAGCACGAAACCAACAGTTTGAATGCTATGCATTAAGTATAGATTACGGTCAACGACATGAGTCCGAGCTTGTTGCTGCCAGCAAGGTGGCACAGTCTTTGGGCGTAACTGAACACAAAATCATTAGAATTGATCTAACCGCATTTGGTGGGTCAGCCTTGACCGATCAGTCCTTAATTGTGCCAACTGATGGACACAGTAATGATATCCCAATAACCTATGTGCCCGCCCGCAATACCATCATGTTGTCATTGGCCTTAGCTTGGGCTGAATCACTCAATAGTCAGAGCATCTTTGTTGGTGTAAACGCCGTTGATTATTCCGGTTACCCAGATTGCCGTCCGGAATACATCAATGCATTTGAGAAAATGGCGAATCTAGCAACCAAAGCTGCCATTGAAGGCCACAAACTTACAATACACGCACCACTAATCAATCTGTCAAAGAAACAAATTATCCAAACCGGTATTGCACTCGGCGTCGATTACAACTTGACTATTTCTTGCTATCAAGCAGATGCGGAAGGACATGCTTGTGGCGTTTGTGACTCATGCCGCATTCGGCGTGCAGGTTTTGAGGCGGCAGAAATAAGCGATGCGACAAACTATAGTACTGATTGATCGTTTTAGTCTGAGTTACTGCTATATAATGAACATTGCACCTGTTAATACCAATTTTCTTGGTAACTATTCGGCATATTGCAGAAAAATTTACCGCTCTCAGTGCTTTTAATGGGAAATAATAACATAACAAGCACTTGAAATATTGAAGCAACATTCACTCTCCTGATGACTATTCCAGCCAGAAATGTTACAGTACATGTGTCCTCCGTGATCGAAATCGTGATTAAAAATGTTTAAATTAAAAAGTGCGACTCATCAACCGAATTTGTTAGAAATAGGTCTGCCTATACAGCTTGCTTCCAATTACAAAGAGCTGGCGTACTTCCATAAACGCATCAGCGTGGAAGATATTGAACAAATTTCCCAGACGAGTATTGGTTTGTACAAAACATTAGCACCGGAGGAAGCGACTTCATTGAAGAAGCTGCCAGCTATGGATAGAATTCGTACGACAAACCGTACGTTACCCGAGATCGAGCAGCATATTGAAAACCCGCGTGTCAAAAAAGACGCGCCACACAAGTTCTTTGATAAAAAAACAACTTGCCAAAACTGATCTGTATCAATATTTTCCGTTTGAAGTCGCCACCAAGATAACGATTAACGGGTTTTGGCAGCGATTAAATAGAATTGATAATCGCTTATTTGCAAACCTTTGAATGACAACAATTAAAAATTTCAATTCTTGATCCGTATTAAAGGAATGTATCATGCAATCATCTGCTCCATCGCCTATACGCATACTACTAGTTGACGATCGTGAGGTCGTATTGCGGGGACTAGAGCAACTAATAGCCAGCGAAAGTCCACGGATGGAGGTTGTCAGCACAGCCACCAGCAGTGATGACGCCAAGCAGTTGATCAAAGAGAAAAAGCCCGACATCCTTTTACTCAAAATTTTCCTGGATGGTCAAGATAGCGCAAAACTAATCCCAAGCCTTGTGAAAGATAGTCATACCCGCGTCATGATTTTCGTTAATGAATATGACATAGATGCTTGCGAGAGTGCAATACAAAAT
>JAJFJJ010000017.1 GCA_021774195.1 Nitrosomonas sp.
GCATGAAACGGTACGTAGCATGATCAACACATTGGTGACTGATCTTACCCAACAAAGCCAAGTCAATATTCAGAATGCAGGGGTAGAGATGTTGTCAGATATACATGAGGCAGCGCCACTAATCGGCTTTAGTGACGAGGTTAAAAAAGAACAGCAAGAACTAAAGAAATTTTTGCGTGATAATCTCTACCAGCATTATCGTGTCGTACGTATGAGTAACAAAGCGCGTCATACAATTGAAAGACTATTTGACAGTTTCAACAAAAATATTAAGTTGATGCCCACGCAATATCAAGCCAAATTTCAGTTGGAGAAACAGCAAGCGATTGCCGATTATATTGCTGGCATGACAGACCGTTATGCGATTAGAGAATATCGACGTTTGTTTGCGATTGAGTTGGAATAGAGACTGAGAGGGTTTAACTTAAATTAAGTTATACGCACCCAGAATTTGAATCAATAAAAGGGCTGGATTCAATCTAGTTAAGCTATTTTGTAATTTTGTTTAATGTTAGTTTGAATTATATTTTCAAGAGGTTATTTCTTGTTATATGATGTTCTCTTATAAAAAGAGGGAAACTTTGTAATAATGTTTATGAGGATTCATTCTTCATAAACATATTGTTATGCTTAAAAAAATTCAAGTTGAGGTACCATGAAAGAAGATATCTTAGAGCAGTTGGTTGATGAGTATCTTCAACACAGAGGCTATTTTACACGGCACAACATCAAGTTTAGGCCAAGAACTAATCACTCTGACTTTGTTAAGAAGGATGACTCTAATCATAGTGATATAGATGTTGTCGGGATAAACCCTTTACTGCGTGGGCCGGGAAGAGTTATGGCTGTGAGTTGTAAAAGTTGGCAAGGAGGTTTTAAACCTGAGGCTAAACTCGCAGAGCTGGAAAATAATAAAATTGTATCTGGTCGTGAAGCATGGAAGGGGTTTCGTGAGCTGATGGTTCCAAAGTGGTCAGAGGCATTTTCTGAAGCAGTGAAAAATATTTCTGGTGAATCTGAATTTACTTATGTCACGGCAGTAACAGTATTGAAAGGTAATAGAGAGACATGGGAGAAATATCAAAATTTTCAAATAGCACTAAATAATCCTATAAAGGTTTTAACTTTTGGGGATATATTGGATGAGATATACCCTAATTTGAATACAACCATGGCGTCATCTCAGGTTGGGCGGGTTCTTCAGCTTATTAAGGCGTCCGGGTGGTCAACTAATGCTTAACACGCCTCCCTGAATTCAACATGTAAGTGCACCACTTTGTGCAGACGTAAAGACTTTATTGGGGGTTTGGTAGTTAAGTAGCCTTATCATGCGTATACCAGTAGTGCGCAAGGGCGCTTTATTGCGAGCTATTTCACGACTTATCGTGGTATGGCTACGTTGTTAACGACGACCAATCTCACGATTGCTGTATCCTGATCCATACAAATGACTAATGACATAGCGTTTACGTTCTGTAAGATGTCCATAGAGTATAAGCTGAACTCACGTTTTAAGTGCAATAGTTTCTGTTTTGAGAAGGGCTTCATAAGAAGTTCTGATACTTTTGTCACGAACTTGATAATGTACGCCAGTGTCATTCGCTGGTAGAATGACTAGTTGGTAAAAGATTAACAGTTTTTAAAAATATAACAAGATATAAGTAGATCGGGCTTTATTAATGACAACACCTAAAAATGATACCTTTTTACGGGCTCTGCTGAAACAACCCGTTGAATATACACCTGTTTGGTTGATGCGTCAGGCGGGTCGATATTTATCAGAATACAATGAAACACGTGCCCGTGCAGGTGATTTTCTTTCTTTATGTAAAAACCCCGCTTTTGCCACAGAAGTGACTATGCAGCCACTGGCTCGTTTTCCACTAGATGCAGCAATTTTGTTTTCTGATATTCTTACAATTCCGGATGCAATGGGATTAGGGCTTTATTTTGCCCAAGGCGAAGGACCGATGTTTGAACGGCCTTTGCGTGAAGAAAAGGAAATTCATGCGTTACAAGTGCCAGACCCGGCAGGTGAGTTACGTTATGTGATGGATGCGGTTTCTGAGATTCGTAAAGCATTGGATAACCAGGTTCCGTTGATCGGCTTCTCAGGCAGTCCATTTACATTAGCGTGTTATATGGTGGAAGGACGTGGTGGAACGGATTTTCGTGAAATTAAAACCATGTTGTATCAACGCCCAGAGTTATTGCATCATATCCTAAATATCAATGCACGGGCCGTGACTGCCTATCTGAATGCGCAAATTGAATCTGGCGCGCAAGCTGTGATGATTTTTGACACCTGGGGTGGGGCACTTTCGCATGACGCTTACCGAGAGTTTTCCTTACGCTATATCCAGCAAATTGTTTCAGGATTGAAACGTGAACATGACGGCGCACGTGTGCCCAATGTGGTATTCACTAAAGGTGGTGGTTTATGGTTGGAAGCCATTGCTGATATTGGTTGTGATGCGATTGGTTTAGATTGGACGATCAATATTGGTGAAGCACGTCGTCGTGTGGGTGACCGGGTTGCTCTACAGGGAAATCTTGATCCATCGGTACTATTTGCTTCACCAGAGGTGATTATGATAGAGGTTGAAAAAATTCTTACAAGTTATGGTAATGGTAGTGGCCATGTATTTAATCTTGGTCATGGAATTTCTCAATTTACGCCGCCTGAAAATGCCGCTGCTTTAGTTGAAGTAGTTCATACACTTAGTCGTAAATTTCATTCGTAAGATAAAATTGAAACCTTAAGACGTGCATATTCTTATTATAGAGGATGATTTGGCGATTGCCGCCAACCTATATGACTTTTTAGAATCTCGTGGTCATAGTGCAGATGCTGCCGCGAATGGTGTGGCAGGATTGCACCTTGCGGTGACGCAACGCTTTGATGGTATTCTGCTAGATTTGGGTTTGCCAGGTATAAATGGCATGACCTTATGTAAAAAATTGCGTGAGGAGTCCCATATTGATACACCGATATTAATGCTGACTGCACGCGATACTCTGGAAGATAAACTGGAAGGTTTTGAAAACGGTGCAGATGATTATTTAGTTAAGCCGTTTGCTTTGAAAGAAGTGGAAGCGCGACTAATGGCCATGCATAAGCGTCACTTAGGAAAAGTCGCTAATCGTATGCTGGAAGTCGATAAACTATCCTATGACCCTAAAACACTTTCAATTCGCTTTGCCGATAATCATGTCAAGCTGCCGCCAAAGTGTATTCGCCTATTGGCCTTAATGATGAGCGAACCGGGTCGTGTCTTCAGTCGTAAAGAACTGGAATCCGAGGCCTGGGAAGATGTCCAAGAGACGAGTGATACGTTACGAAGTCATATGCATGTGCTACGTCGTACGCTAACCAGAGCGGGTGGTTACGATCCTATTGAAACCATACACGGACTGGGATACTGCCTGATCCAACGTGCAGAAGCTCAAGATTGAACGTGGTATACGTTTACGGGTTGCTGTTGCATTAGCTACTTTCTGTATTTTTATCGTTGGTGCCTTAAGTATTATTCTCTACGTCACTTCTGACAATATTGAGGATGCACACATTGAGCAAGTGGTTAGAATGGAAATGGATCACCTTGTTCAAGGTTACCGTAAACACTCCGATTTTATCTCGCAAATTGGTTCTCATCTGAAAAGTTACGTCATACGTGATATGGATGATGAATTGCAAATCCCCGCGTACTTTCGTGGACTTCATGATGGTTACCACAGAATCTACTATGATTTTGAAGATATTCATGTGCTGGTTCGCTCAATTGATAACGTCAAATTCGTAGTTGCCTATCGAATAACATTACATAAACAGCGACTAAGTGAACTGAGAATATTGATTTTGTTGTCATGGATAGGCGTCATCGCTATTGCATTTGTAGTGGGATACTTACTTGCCGGGTTTCTGGTCCGGCAGGTGACTGATCTTGCTGAACGAGTAAAATCGCTTGCCCCTAGCGATGTTCAGGGTGCGCTATTGGTGCAACCGGATATGGATGAAGAAGTGGCGCAACTGGCGCGTGCTTTGGATGATTACCAAAGCCGGATTAAGCGGATGTTACAACGTGAGCAAGAGTTTACGGCAAATATTAGTCATGAACTGCGTACCCCAATTACAACGATTCTAACCAGTTGTGAATTACTTCATGCTTATCCTAGTTTACCAGACCAAATTCGCGTACGTATTAATATGATTGAATCGGCTGCAGCTCGTATGGGTGAGCAATTGCAAGCATTATTGTTTTTGGCGCGTGAGCAATCATTAGGTGCTTTGGAGTCAGTAGCTGTTGCAGAATGTGTTAATGATGCAGCGGAATCGCTACAAAGTGAAATTGATCGTAAGTCTCTGTCATTTGAGATGTTAGTGCATTCAGATGTCGTGCTGGTCTTAAATCGTCAAGCACTGCAAACAATTCTAATCAATTTACTGCGTAATGCAGTACAGTATACTGAGCGTGGTTTTGTGCGAGTTGAGTTTTACAATCATTGTTTACGAGTTACCGACTCAGGTGTTGGGATTGAGCCTGCTTATCTGCCACTATTATATGAACGGTTTTTTCGTGGGTCAGCTCAGGGAAAAGGGCTTGGCATCGGTTTGGCTATTGTGAGGCGTATCTGCGCACATTATGATTGGGTTATCTGTGTTAAGAGCAAACCGGGAGCAGGAACAATATTTGAGATCACATTTCCATAATTTTTCACATAAGATTTGTCAAGTCTTCACGATTTCTTCACATTCGTTATGTTAAATTTTTCCTGCTTAAACAAATTTAGAAATATTAATTGGGGAGATAGTTTTAAAATGAGTTCAAATGAAAATCAATCAAGTGACGAAAACCTCGCACCTGATGGATCAGCTGTAAAAACAGCTGATAAGCATTTTGGGGCGGCAGCGTTCCAATTAAAATACGCCGGGCGTGATGCAGCGGCAGGAATTATTACCGGTACCATGGCAATACCATTATCGATTGGTATCGCGATGATGTCTGATTATCCAATTAAAGTGGGTTTGGCGACAGTTGTTTTTGCCAGCTTTGTTTGTTGGTTCATGTCCTGGTTTAGACCTGGCAACTATATTGGTAGTCCTGGTATTGCGGCTGGTTTGGCACCAGCGTTGGCGTTGGGTGTTTCAGCTTTTGGTATGGAAAATATGGCGTTCTGTATTTTCCTGACGGCAGCAATGCAAGCAGTCTGTTGGCATTTTAATTGGCAAAAATATTTGTTGGTTGCGGTACCGGTTTATCTGGTTGAAGGATTGCTGGCTGGAATCGGTTTGAAGATTATGCTTAAATTCTTTGAATTTACCTATGAATTGCCTGCAGGATCAGCTGATGAGGCAGAATTCTGGAATAGTGCGCGTATAACGATGTGTGCTATTTCGGCTGCTGGTATGGCTGTATTCTTGGTATTGTTTTCTAAGTTCAAAGATATACAACCGGCGATCCCTTACTTTGTCTTGATTGTCGGTGGTGTAATTATTGCACAGTTTATCCAGGTGCCAATGATTGAAGTGGAAGATGTTGATCTTTACTTGAGATTGCCAATCCCTGAAGCAGGAACGACGATCTGGATGTTTGTCTTAATGGTCCTTTTCTGCGCCATGCTGGCAACTATTGACGTGATTGAGCAGGTGATGAGTAATGCAGCAATTGAAAAGCTTGATCCATTAAAGCGTAAATGTAACAGTAACAACAGCTTATTGTCGATCTGGATGGCGAACATGGGCGCAAGCTTCTTTGGCGGTATGACCAACCTGGATGGATTGGCGAAAAGCACCACAAACAGACTAGCTGGTGCATACACTAAATTCTCAATCGTATTTATTGGCTCGGTGGTTGGCTTCTTCTTGTTTAACTCTGAATATCTGGAATTCTTGCCGAAGTTTGCTTTGGCAGCGATCATGATCTTCTCTGGTTATAAGATGATTGCTGGTTTGGTACATGTGACTCACTATGGTCCATATGCCATGATGTTAGCGATTGCAACCGGACTGTTAGTGTTTGAGTTGGGCATTTTTGAAGGCTTAGTTATTGCCTTGGTTGTTCATGCAATCATTCACTACATGGTTTACACCAAGCATGACAATATGCCTGGTAAAGCTGTGATTAAGCGCTACTTCGAGAATCTTAAGAAGGATAGTGGCAACTTGGTATAGTATTAGGTTGCAGTAAACGGTGTTACAAAGGGCAGGGTGAAAACCCTGCCCTTTAAGTGACTAAGAATAAGCTCAAGAAAAGGATCGTTATTATGTACAAAAAAATTATGGTAGCTGTTGATGGTAGTGAAACTGCTAACAAGGCGTTAGAAGAAGCGCAGAATATTGCAAATTCCTATAATGCTTCGTTGTGTATTGTGCATTGTTTCAGTGGCGATGAAGAATCCGCCAAGGCGGCTGGTAAGGAAATTCTGGCCAAAGCTGAAAAGTCTGTTGATGCTTTGAGTATTGAAACGCGCTTACTAGAGTCAAATATTGCCTATGGTTTGAATGGTATATCAGAAGAAATTAGTGGTGCTGTGAAAGAGTGGGGCGCTGACTTGATCGTTGTTGGTACTGCAAATCGTAGGGGAATGCGTCGATTTGTTGTGGGTTCTGTAGCAGAGCAACTAGTTAGTTTGGTGGAATCTTCTATTCTATTAGTACGACCAGGTTAGTCCTCGTTTTAAGAATCAGTTTTGTAAGATTCTTTAAAGGAAATTGAATTTTTTCTCTGACATCCTTTTTTGGGTCAGTTCTTAACACTTTGAGGTGAAAAAAGGGGACTTTTGGTTTTAGGTTTTAACCAAAGGGATACGAGAAGCATATCGACGTATGGGTGTTCGCATGGTTTGTCCATGTGATACACGGATACTTGCTTTTTATTTCACATAAATTACCCAGAAGTTGGTTGCTTTCGACAAAATAGGGCGCAGTCTTTGTAATGCAAGATGACTAAAAAAATAGATAAAAAAAATCAAAGCATACTGATTCCTCAAGTTTCTAAAGCGATGCAATTGCTTTTAGCATAAAGGTAAATTAATACAATGGGGATTCTCAGTATTTTATTGTTGACGCCTTTGGTCGGAATTGTATTCCTAGCGTTAACACCAAGTAATAAATCAACACAGATTCGCTTCCTGGCAAATTTCTTTGCCGCGGTCGCCTTTTTATTAAGCTGCTATCTGGTCGCAATTTACAATATTGGCGATGGTGGCCTCCAATTTGAAGAACAATATCTTCTCAATCCAAAATTAGGCACAGCTTTTGCCTTAGGGGTAGATGGTTTGTCCTTGCCCATGGTGGTTTTGGCGACTTTGCTGACTTCTATCGCATTATTGGCTTCTTTTAACATTTCCAATAGTGTTAAGGGTTATCACATCAGTATCCTATTATTGCAATTCGGTATGCTGGGTGTGTTTCTTTCTCAAGACTGGGCCTTATTCTATATCTTTTGGGAATTAACCTTAGCACCATTGTTCTTGTTGATTGGTCGTTGGGGTGGGGTTAAAAGGCATGCAGCTAGCTTGAATTTTGTGTTGTATACCATGGGTGGGTCAATATTTATGTTGATCAGCCTGTTTGCGATCAGTCAATATATGCCGCCGCATAGTGGTACTTTGATGTCAGCAATGAGTGAAGCCGCACAGTTAATGCCAAGAGAAGAACAAGTCTGGGTGTTGTTGGGTTTCTTGATTGGTTTTGGTGTCAAAATGCCAATCTTTCCATTACATGGGTGGCTGCCATTGGCTCACGTTGAAGCACCGAGTCCTGTCAGTATTTTACTTTCAGGTATTTTGCTCAAGATGGGTGCCTATGGCATGCTGCGTGCAGTGGTTATGCTGCCAGAAGCAACGTTGATGCTGCAAACCTTATTGGTTTCATTAGCACTGATTGGCATTATTTACGGTGGCGTGTTGGCATGGCGACAAACAGACCTTAAAGCAATGGTTGCGTATTCCTCAGTGAGTCATATGGGCGTCATTATGTTGGGAATTGCCACGTTAAACCAAACAGGTATTTTTGCTGCCGTTCTTCAAATGACAGCACATGGTTTAGTGGCTGGCGCAATGTTCTTACTCGTTGGCCTACTTTATGAACGTACTCATACTCGGAACATCCTTGATTATAGTTCACTGGTTAAAGTGATGCCGCGATTCGCGTTGTTTATGACGGTCACTTTATTTGCTGCTATGGGTCTACCGGGAACAATTGGATTTGTTGCCGAGCTGCATGCTTTCATTGGCGGCTATCAGCAATGGGGTAATCTCATGATGCTAATGGGTGTTGGCGTTCTAATCGGTGCGGCCTATGCGATGCGTACTATTGGTATGCTGTTTACCGGTCCGGTTAAACCGCAGATGCGTGAAATTGAAGATTTGCGGGTTTATGAGCTAATCGCAGCAACTGTATTAGTAGGCGCGATCATGTTGTTTGGTTTATGGCCAGCTCCTTTAATTGAGCTGTCAGCAGAGACTGTTACACAAATGAGCAACATTATCAGTCAACGTATTCAATAGGAACAAGATACATATGACTTCTGAATCTCTCGACCAACGTGGACAAATTCTTGCAGCATTAAATCATTTGGATCATGTTTTACCTGGGCAGGGGCCCATTCATGAATTTGTACATCACAATACAATTCATGGTTTTCAACACTATCCATTTGAAAAAGCGCTGGAAGAATATGAGGCCTTAACAGGCACGTTTGGTTATCAAGCTGAATCACTAAACAGAGGACTCTATCAGCAAGGAAGAATTACAGATGCTGATTTATCCGCTTCACTGGAACATGCGACTGAGTTACTTGCAGATCAAGATATCGTTAAGACTCAACAAGTAAATATCAAACGTGGTGACATCTATCGAATTGCGATGATCCATGACTTACATTCATTGACGGGGAGCCAGTTAAACTGGCAAATAGATGAGATGAATGTGCTTGATGAGGTGCAAGGTGACGTCACTGAAAAAGCTCGTGAGCGCATGTTTTCTGCCGATTCAAGTGAAAATCAGGTTGTTAGGCAGTTATGGGAAAGCATTCTAAATAAACTGGATGTTGAATTAACTGATTTACACCCAGAAAACATGTTAGACCTATCAGAAGACCGAGCCAAAGAATGGCTTGCAAATTCGCAGGTAAATGATGCTGAAGAAGGGGGAGTATCAGTTCACCAGAAAATGAGAAAAGAAGCAGAGGCAGAACTGGACGAGTTATTGAGTCAGATTGGAGACAAAATAACATTACGTGGTTTTGTCATGGCGCTCAGTGGTATCGATATTCTTTTTTCAATCCGGCCACAATTAATTCGTATTTGTGCATCGGTAATGGATGAAGGAGTCGCTGCCTGGCAACTACCAGAACGTAGCAAATTAGGACTTTATGCCGCCTGGCGTTTGTCTGTTCAATATGATGCCAACCCGTTTTTACATGACTTGTCTGATTGGCAACGGATTGTATCTGATTCACCTGAAGATCCAGTGGATTGCATTATTCAGCACCTCCAAAGTCTCGAGATACCAGAAGAGAGATGGGAAGGTTACTTACAACGCTTGGCATTGGAGATCCCTGGTTGGTCAGGTTTAATTAATTGGCGCCAACATAATCCAAAGTATCATACAGATAATAATGCTGAGTTACATTTAGCTGATTATTTGGCCATTCGTTTGACGTTGGATCGCTTATGGCTTAATCAGGCTTGTCAAGATAACTGGAGAATAGAAGCAAAGCTGGGTACATTGCAGTATTACTTCCGTAAAAACCTATCAGAATTTAAAGTTCGCAAGCAGTTGTATCAAGGTGACTTGCCTGAGTATCTTACCCATTTGGCAAAGGATCTTATTTTACGAACGGGTTCTGAACGTCAGAATCAGGACGAATGGAGAAATCTGGCTGATTTGACCTGGACATGGCAATTTAGCCCGATGGCACAAAACAGTACCCAACATAATGCTTCAAACAGCGGTTGGCGTTTGTTTAGACTGTGTCAATATCTCGGACTCAATAGTCAAGATGTGCAAGGAATGCAGAAAAATGATTTGGTAAACATTTTGTCATTATTGGATGAATTTACTGCGCCAGAACGCAGCCAAGTATGGCTCTATGCTTATGAATATCATTATAGAGAAGATTTTCTCCATTCGATTAACGCCAATTTAAAACGTGGACGTTGGGCGAAGCGTGACCAAAGACCGGAAGCACAAGTGGTCTTTTGTATTGATGAACGAGAAGAAAGCATTCGACGTCAACTAGAAGAGATTAATCCAGCAATCGAGACATTGGGCGCCGCAGGTTTTTATGGCTTACCGATGAATTACAAGGGTTTAGACGATCATCATCGTACGGCATTGTGTCCAATCGTGGTTGTTCCTTCTCATGATGTTGATGAGGTGCCAAGGAAAGGTACTGAAAAAACGGTGCAGGAACATAATTCTGGTCGAAATTTTCACCAGAAACTCGCTTACATGATGAACCAATCACTACGTCGAAGTGTGATTTGGTCTCATGCCATAATTGATGCGATTGCACCGGTTGTTTTTGTTGGCCTATTGGGAAGAAGCTTTTTGCCTAAGTATCTGTTGGCTATTAATAGTTCATTGCGCCAGCGTATTGAAAAGAAAGTGCCAACTGAATTATTGTTTACCGCTTCAGAGGCAGACGCGGGTACTAAAGCGACACCAGAAAATCCAAGACTTGGATTTACCGACGTGGAGCAGGCAGATAGAGTTGAAGCGTTTATGCGCAACACTGGATTAACCTATGGTTTTTCAAATATTGTTAGCTTAATGGCGCATGGTTCTACCAGTCAGAATAATCCACATGAAGCCGCTCACGATTGTGGCGCATGTAGTGGGAAACGTGGCGGCCCTAATGCGCGATTGTTTGCAGCAATAGTGAATCGTCCTGTAATACGAAAAATGTTGGCAGAAAGAGGAATTGCAATCCCTGACGATACTTGGTTTTTGGGTGCTGAGCATGATACTTGTAGTGATGTGGTTACCTGGTACGATACAGAAGATGTACCAGACAATTTAAGGCCGCATTACGAAAAACTAAGAGACGATCTAATTAAATCTCGAAATGCTTCGGCACATGAGCGTTGTCGGCGTTTCTTTTCTGCCAAAAATCCTAAGACACCAGCTGCAGGTATTGAACATGTACATTTGCGTTCAAATGATTTGAGCCAAGTACGTCCCGAATATGGTCATGCAACCAATGCTTCTGCGATTGTTGGTCGTCGCTCTGTATCACAAGGTATTTTTCTCGATAGACGTCCTTTCCTTATTTCATATGATGCAACGCAGGACCCAGATGGTAAGTTCTTAGAAAATGTATTGTTAGCAGTGGGGCCTGTTGGTGCCGGTATTAATTTGGAATATTACTTTTCAACCATTGATAACGAGCGTTTTGGTTGTAGTACTAAAATTCCACATAACATTACTGGTCTTTTTGGGGTTATGGAAGGTACAAATAGTGACTTAAGAACAGGATTGCCAAAACAAATGGTTGAAGTACATGAGCCGTTACGTTTGCAAATTTTAGTTGAAGCCAGTACTGAGGTGCTTGGTCAAATTTATGGTCGTCAGGAAAGTATTCAAGAATTGGTTGGTGGTGGCTGGGTATTACTGAGTGCCATAGATCCTGAAACCGGAGAGATTTCAGTGTTTGAACGTGGTGTAGGTTTTGTACCATGGAAAGCTGATGAGAGTAGGACAATTGATGAGTGTGAATCGTCAATTGCTTATTATCAGGATAAGAATGATCCGTTGCCGCCGGTGTTAGTCAAACAACCCAACTTGACAGGAGCGTAAGATGGATTATTTGGTCGTTTTAATACCTTTATTACCGTTAATAGCCGCAGCCATTATTGGGTTTGGACATTTATTCGATAAGATCAAGGGCCGTGAAGATGAGTGGATTACTGTTGGGATAGCCAAGGCGGCAATTTATGTGTCTTGTATTACTGCCATTGCTTTACTGTTTTTTGATTTGCTAGGACAGAATAGCGGCGCATATAGTGTCGGGCAGTGGTTCGCTAGTGAAAATTTAATTGTTGAAATTAATTTCATTACAACTGGTTTCAGTGTGGTAGCTGCAGCATTATTCTCAATTATTTTAGTCGTTATCACACGTTTCTCAGTCAATTATATTCATAAAGAATCAGGTTTTCACCGCTTCTTCTTTACGTTGAGTTTATTTTCATCCGCGATGTTCTCCATTGTGCTTTCAGGTAATGCAGCGGGTACATTCATCGGTTGGGAAATAGCTGGTCTGTGTTCTTATTTCCTGATTTCTTTTGCCTATGATCGACCGGTTGCCGCGATTAATGCGACTCGTGTATTTGTTACTAATCGTATTGGCGATGCCAGTTTTATTTTAGGTATTGGCTTGTCTTTTTTCTTTATTGGTACCATTAATTGGAATGAGTTAAACGCAACGGCTGAATTACTAACTATGCCGACAGCAACAGTAATAAGCCTATGTTTTGTTACTGCTGCATTTGCTAAATCGGCGCAGTTACCTTTTACACCTTGGCTTGCTAGGGCAATGGAAGGTCCCACACCTTCTAGCGCGTTATTTTATGGCGCGGTCATGATTCATTCCGGCGTTTTCTTGGTGATTTTATTGCGGCCAATTATTGAACAGGCACCATTGGTAATGGGATTACTTGTTGTTGTTGGTTTATTTACTGCAATCTATAGTTTTATTGTCGGTTTAACACAGACAGACGTAAAAAGCTCGATTTGTTTTGCTATAACGGGTCAGATCGGTTTAATGTTCCTTGAGTGTGGCTTGGGTCTTTGGGAACTTGCTATGTGGCATCTTTGTGCTCATACCATTGTAAGAGGCTATCAGGTAATGACCGCACCTTCATTGCTGCATTATGTGCATGGCAATCCAATGAAGCCGGTATCTTCATCTATGGCAAATAATCGTTGGCTTTATATCGCTTCATTACAACGTTTCTGGCTGGACCCAATTACGGATCGTGCCTTGGTTAGACCGATTAGAGGGTTAGGCCATGATTTAGATCATTTTGATAAGAATATCGTTGATCGTGCAATGGGTGCACCAAAATCATCAGGTAATGCGATATCTTCGCTCAATCAATTAGAACAGAAAATTCTAGGCACTCGACCTGATTATGCACGTGAAGAGTTTGTGCGCAGTAACGGGGTAGTGGGTAAGTTATTTGAGTGGATTGCCAATGGTATGAGTTGGTTTGAGGAGCGCCTCGTTCTACGTGGCATTGGTGCGGATTCAGTAAATATAGGACAGAAACTTGGTCGAGCTGCGAACACTTTTGAGCAACTTATTCTTAAACCACGTTACCTGGTTTTATTTGTCTTCGTCGTATTAATGATTGCTGCTTCAATTTGAGGAATTAATGGATATTACAAATGTAACTTTGTGGTCGGAAACTGCGGCTTTCCCCGTTTTAACGGTTTTGACGCTGGTTCCGCTTTTGGCCATGGTGATTGTATTGCTATCACCAACGCCAAAAATGGCATTGCGTTTTGGTTTCATTGGAACAATATTGACTGTGCTGTTAAGCGCATACTTGTTGTATATATTTGACGCAGACCAATCAGGTGTCCAACTATTTGAGCAAGTTAGGAGCCCTGTTTTTGCCTATAGTGTAGGTGTTGATGGTACCAGTATCTTATTTATATTACTGACAGCAATTATTGCCTTATTATCACTAATATACACATTAACAACACGTCGGGTATCTGATCGAGTTCATATTGCTTGCTTGCTGGGTTATGAAGGGATATTAATTGGTGCATTTGTTGCAATGAATGCGATGCAGTTTTGGTTCTGGTGTGTGTTGGAACTAATCCCGGTTGTTTTAATGACCCTTCGCGCTGGTTCAGGACAAAATCGACGCTGGGTTGTTGCATTATTATTGCAACACTGGGGTAGCGGCTTACTCATGGTTTTAGCCGGATTCTTAATGTTTGGTTTCGGTGTGGTCGGCGCTGAAGGCATACTTAATTTTGATTGGTTAGTACTAAAAGACAGTACTGTTCCTTTGGAATATGCCACGTTGATATTCTTCTTGCTATTTTTTGGTTTTGCCATACGAATGCCGCTTTTTCCTTTCCATGGTTGGCTACCTGTTTTGGCAGAGCAAGGAACAGTCGCTAGTGTTGGAATCTACCTAGTTAGTTTGAAATTAGGTATTTATGCAGCTATGCGATTTTTAATACCATTACTTCCGGAGGTTGCCGTAGAGTGGGCGTGGTTTGTTGTTATGCTCGGTTTAATTGGTATATTCTATGGCGCACTACTTGCCTTAATGCAGATTAATATACGCCGTCTGATTGCTTTTGCCGTCATTAGCCAGACAGGGTTAATTGTCATTGGATTGTTTGATTTCAATACCTATGGCATGGAAGGCAGTATCTTACTTTCAGTGGCTTATGGTTTGGCCACAGCTGGAATGCTATTTAGTATCGGTATGATTTACAAGCGGACGCATACTGCATTTATTCCACGTTTGGGAGGTATGTTTGAAGCCAATGCAGCGATTGCTGTATTGTTTGTGGTTTGTGCGCTTAGTACCATGGTAATGCCCGGAACACCTGGGTTTGATGGAATCCATCTGTTGGTAGATGGAACAATTAGAAGCCATGGGTGGTTTGTAGCAATTGCAATTTTGTTCGGTAATGTGCTGGCGGCCGCGTTATTACTACGTGCATTTCAACAGATCTTCATTGCTGCGCCTAAACGCATTGATACATTTACCTTTCGACATAATGCAAGTTCTGAACCGTCAAAACGGAATGAATGGACTATCGCAATTGTTATTTGTACGATACTCATAGCGACCGGTTTTAATACTTCGCCGTGGCTTCATATTATTGACCAAAACATCGAATCACTGGGTGACTTTTATTCGAATTCCTATAGTGCACTGCACTTGGATACTCTAGTCACACAGCCTATTATTACAAAGGACAATTAGGATGATTGAAGCTGATTTTCCATTATTAAGTCTTATTATTCTGCTTCCGTTATTGGGAGCAATACTGGTCGGTTCAATCCGTGATAATAATCTGGCAAAACAGGCAGCACTCTTTATTGCCGGTTTAGTACTGTTACTCACCCTTTTTGTACTCTTTTCTTTTGATGCAAATACTAGTGACTTCCAGTTTGTAGAAAGATATCCGTGGGTTCCGGTCCTGAACATTGAATATTTTATCGGTGTGGATGGAATATCCGTTCTCTTCTTGCCGATGACAGCAGTGCTAACTTTAGTGGCAATTTATGCATCATGGAACTCGGTATCGAATTTGCCGCGTTTGCATTTTGCTATGTTGCTTGCATTAGAAGCGGTCAGTATTGGTATTTTCTGTGCATTGGATACCATATTGTTCTTCTTGTTCTGGGAATTAACATTGCCACCATTCTTTTTCTTGATTGGCTTATGGGGGATCGGTTCTCAGCGGCGTAGTGCGGCGATGAAATATACCTTGTTTATGCTATGTGGTGGCTTAGCCTTGTTACTTGCCTTTATTGTATTGGCTGCTAACCATGCATTACATGTTGGCGGTGCAATACCTCAAGCGTTGTCTTTCAGTTTGCCTGTACTATTGGAAACGCCATTAGCAGCAAATTTGCAAGTTCTGGTTTTCTTGTTCTTGATGATTGGTTTTGCTATCAAGTCACCGTTGGTGCCTTTGCATACTTGGTTGCCTACAGTTTCGATGGAAGGGCCAGCGCATATCGTGGCACTTTTAGTCGGGTTAAAATTAGGTCTTTACGGTATTTTGCGTTTTGCCATGCCGCTTGCGCCAATGGCAGCCATTGAATATAGCTGGCTGTTAAGTATACTGGGCGCAATTACACTGATTTATGGTGCATTAATTGCACTTCAGCAGACCAATTTGAGACGCCTACTTGCGTATGCTAGTGTCAGTCACGTTGGCTTAATTATGATTGGTATTGCATCATTAAATATGCAAGGTTTTCAAGGCGCAGTGTTTCAATTACTTAATTTTACCTTTATTGCCAGTTCATTAATGTTAGTGGCAGGATTCATTCAAAATCGGATTGGAAGTACTGAAGCAATCCATTTAGGTGGGTTGGCTAAAGTAATGCCACGACTAACATTCTTCTATTTCTTGTTTGTTCTAGCTAGTATCGGAATGCCTGGAACGAGCGGGTTCCCGGCCGAACTTCTTATGATTATCGGTGCGTTGAATGCACATACCATACTTGGTATTGTTGCATTATTTGGCGCAATATTAGGCGCAGCCTATATGCTGTCGTTTACACGACGTGCATTTTTAGGACCAATTGTACATAATGATATTAAACACGTGTATGATCTACAGCCTCGAGAAATGGCATTGTTACTTGTACCTGCATTGTTAGTACTCGGATTTGGTTTTTTCCCAAATTATATTTTGGATATCAATGAAATTACTTCACAGGTATGGTTAGAACGATTCATTGTAGCCGACGTTCCATAGCCGCGCGTTTTGATTTCATTTCGTCTTCTTTGAAACCTTTTTGCCAACTTTCTATTTAGTATGTGGTATAGAATAATACCTGTTAGTATTATTTGAATGCTATAGGAGAGTTGGGATGGGTAAAATTGACAAAGGGATTGATTTCCTTCTTGATCTGAATATACGCCATTCAAGCACTTATATGGATTTGGCGCTGGAACGACGCAGATATAGAGGCGAACACCCTACCGAAATTGCAGCGTTAAAATGTATGGATGGCAGGCTTAATTTACCTGTCATGACGCAAACCACAGTAGGCATAATTCAACCATTTAGAAATCTTGGTGGAAAATTTGAGTTGGGTTGGCCATTCTTTCAGGCCTCGCTTGATCAGTGGGTTCAATACTCGATTAGTCGAGGTAGGCATTGCATGGTCTTTGTAACTTATCACTATGCGCGTGGTGATAAGCATCGCGGTTGTCGAGGGTTTAATTATGATACCCAGCAAGCACGTGATACTGCGATTAATCTTAAGGATCAATTCGACAGAGTTTATGGTAAAGGTGCAGTTATTCCGATTGTCTGTGGCATAGAAACAGACCTTGAAGCGCTAATCCTGCACGGTGAAGATAGTGATCAATCTGTTGATTTATCCGATGTTCATGAAACCTCTGAATTCGAATTAGTCGAGTTTTTACGTTTACTTTATTCTACAATACCAGAGCAAATAATTAGAGATTTGTTACCTTTGGTTTTAGGGAATATTCGACATGTTGCTGAAATACGTGCTTCAAATAGAGCAATTGAGGACTCAGAACACAAAGAATGGGTATTAGGTGTTGGGCGTGGTTTTGATTGGCTGCATCTAATTAATACTGCATTTATCGTTGGGCCATTCGATCCTAATTTATCCTTTGCAATTGAAACCGCTGCAAAATTGTTAAAAGGTAATATTGACGAAGGCCGAGTTGACTCCACGAATGGCATCGTTTTGTTAACGTCAGCAGCTTATCGCGACACAGGTGGCCCCGAACATAATTTAGCAAAAGAAAAAGCATATTTTTTGAGCCAATTTGCACAAAAAATCATCCAAAAAGATGTCCCAGATTTGCTTCCTTATTTGCAAATCCTAACAGGGTGTACTGATCTAAATACCCGAAAGTTTGAAGTGCTTGAACGTCATAGTGATACGCTAACATCGAGAGTTTAAAACTCTTTCATCATCTGATTGAAATATAAAAGTAACGACTCCTTGTTTGCTTTATATCAATACATTTTCTTAAATTAGGTTTTAAATATATCTAATGAAATAATGTCTTTCCAGTGTTTAAAAAGGAAAGTGCTGATGGATAGCTTATAATTTAATGTGTATCAGGAGATTGTATTATATGACTTCTCAGAATAAGAAATCCCCTCCGTCATCAACCGAAATTCATCGTCATAATGACTCTCAATTTTCTAATGTCACCGGGTCAGCTGCGTTTCA
This sequence comes from Nitrosomonas sp., assembly GCA_021774195.1. Lineage (GTDB taxonomy): Bacteria > Pseudomonadota > Gammaproteobacteria > Burkholderiales > Nitrosomonadaceae > Nitrosomonas. Next base: position 17,943 of record JAJFJJ010000017.1, read on the forward strand.
AACAACATACCTGGTACGTGATCTTCAAGCCGGCATTATAACGGGTGCAATGGCCATACCGCTAACCGTTGGTATTGCTATGATGTCGGACTATCCGATTAAAGTTGCATTGGCTACCGTGGTGTTTGCTTGTTTTATCGGTTGGGTTAACGCCTGGATACGCCCCGGTAATTATATTGGTGCGCCTGGTGTAGCGGCTGGGTTAGCCCCGGTATTGGCATTGGGCGTTGCCAGTTTTGGGATGGAAAATATGGCGTTTGTTATTTTCCTTACCGCTTCTATGCAAGCATTTATCTGGAAATTTGACCTGCAAAAATATATTCTTATCGCGGTGCCAAGCTATTTAGTGGAGGGTCTGTTAGCCGGTGTTGGTTTAAAGATTGCGATCAACTTCTTCGCTATGACGTACGAGATTCCGGCAGAAATGGTGTCGGAAGTGTTTTGGAACACAAATCGTATTCAAATGGTTCTAATATCGCTTGTTGGTTTTTCGGGTTTCATTTATCTCTTTACTAAATATCAAGCAACACAGCCCGCTGTTCCGTACTTCGTATTGATTTGTATTAGTACGATATTGGCGCTATTTATTGAAATGCCAATGCTGCATGTTGATGATGATCCGATCAATTTTGCGTTACCAATACCGAAATTTGATGATGCCATAACATGGGTTTACGTGATTGGTTTTGCAGCCATGCTGGCGACTATTGATGTCATTGAACAGGTAATGAGTAATGCCGCTATTGAGAAAATCGATCCACTAAAACGGCAATGCAATACGAATAACAGCTTACTGGCAATTTGGATCGCCAATATGGGAGCTAGTTTCTTTGGTGGTATGACCAATTTGGACGGCGTAGCGAAAAGTACTACCAATAAGCTAGCTGGTGCTTACACAAAGTTTTCAGTATTAATCATTGGGCTTGTAATTTTGTTTTTTGTGTTAAATACGGAGTTTCTGGAATATTTACCAAAATTCTCGCTCGCAGCAATTATGATTTTTACCGGTTGGAAAATGATGATGGGTCTATTACATGTAGCGCATCAAGGAGAGTATGCGTTGATATTGGCCATATTATGTGCATTACTGGTATATAAACTGGGTATTTTTGAAGGATTATTAATTGCATTAATCGTGCACGGTTTTGTTCATTTTGTTGTACAGAAACGGACACAAAATTTAAGAACAAGGGCCATTATCAGAAAATACTTAGAACGCTTTGCTGGCCAAGGTGGTGTGGATTAATTACGGTTAGCTTAAGAAGAGGCATCTTTAGCGAGAAGTCGAATCGCCTCTGCATTGCTCTCTGAGAAAACTTTCTCCGCAGCTTGTTGCCAGGGCAACCAAAGATAAGAAAGATGTTCTCTGGGTGCAATCGTAATCGGTTCGGCTTTTGGTAAACACAAACCAAATGCATGTTCTGTATTTTTGGTTACATCAGGGGCATAGCGCCAACGCCATTCCTGGTAAATAGTGTATTGATTCTGGATTTTCCAGTCAATTAGTGAGAATTGATTGGCATCTAGACCGGTTTCTTCTGTTATTTCGCGTTGCGCAGTTTGTTGTAATGATTCGCCGGGATCTTGGCTGCCTGTTACCGATTGCCAGTATCCTGGGTGGTCGGCACGCTCTAATAATAATACCTGCAAGTCTGGCGTGTATATGACGACCAGAACTGATACAGGTATTTTGAACATTTGATGACGCTGCTGTGTTAGCTTGTGGGTACCTCAGTTTTACGCAAGCGTATGCTTAGTTCTTTTAGTTGTTTTTCTTCCACCGTACTTGGTGCGTGCGTCAGTAAGCATTGTGCGCGTTGAGTTTTGGGGAAGGCAATAACATCCCGAATAGAGTCGGTGCCGGTCAGAAGAGTCATGATTCGGTCCAAACCAAATGCAATACCACCGTGTGGTGGGGCACCATATTGTAATGCCTCCAACAGAAAACTGAATTTCTCTTGTGCTTCTTCGTCTGAGATGTTGAGTGCACGGAAGACTTTTGACTGCACTTCCTGACGATGAATACGTACCGAACCGCCACCAATCTCAGAGCCATTTAACACCATATCATATGCTTTGGATAATGCGTTAGCTGGATCGCTTTCTAAAAGGTCTTCATGGCCATCAGCAGGGGAGGTGAATGGATGGTGTAGTGCTTGCCAACGATCTTCTTCTTCGTCTCGTTCAAACATTGGGAAGTCAACCACCCAGAGCGGCTGCCAACTTTCCTCGATATGACCGTGCTCATGGCCAACTTTTAAACGTAACGCACCCAATGCATCATTAACGACTTTGGCTTTATCTGCACCAAAGAAAATGAGGTCACCATCTTGCGCCGCAGTTCGGCTAAGAATCGCTTGAATGGTTTCTTCAGTTAAGAATTTGAGAATAGGGGATTGCAAACCTTCTAATCCTTTATCCAGCTGGTTTACCTTGATATAGGCTAAACCTTTAGCGCCGTAAATGCCGACAAAACTGGTGTAATCATCGATCTCTTTTCGTGTCAGTTGACCACCCTTTGGAATGCGTAATGCAGCGACACGACCATTTGGTTTTTCTGCTGCTTCACGAAATACCTTAAATGGAACCTCTTTCATCACATCGGTTAACTCAGTTAGTTCCAATGGAATACGTAGGTCGGGTTTGTCTGTGCCATACTTGTGAATGGCATCGGCATAACTAAGGCGTGGAAATGGGTTCGGTAAATCAACATCTTTGACTGATTTAAATAGATAACGAATCATTTCTTCCATCAGTGACATGATTTCATTCTCGGAAAGAAACGATGTTTCAATATCAATTTGAGTAAATTCTGGTTGACGGTCAGCACGTAAATCCTCGTCCCGGAAGCAACGAGCGATCTGATAATAACGGTCAAACCCGGACACCATTAACAATTGTTTAAATAACTGTGGTGACTGCGGCAACGCAAAAAAGTGACCTGCATTAACACGTGAAGGGACTAAATAGTCTCTGGCTCCTTCAGGTGTTGATTTTGTCAAAATAGGGGTCTCAACATCGAGAAAACCTTGTTCGTCAAGAAACACCCGTATGGCCATAGCAACCTTATGTCGTAAGCGTAGATTGGACTGCATCGCAGGGCGGCGTAAATCAAGATAGCGGTGTTCTAAACGGACCGATTCGCTGATGTTGTCATCATCCATCAAGAAAGGAGGTGTTTGGGAAGCATTCAAGATCTCAATGTCGGAACTTAATACTTCAATTTCGCCACTAAATAGGCTGGTATTTGTCGTGCCTTCTGGACGATGACGTACTTTTCCTGTGACTTTTAAAACAAATTCATTACGAATTTTTTCAGCCCTCTGGAATGTTTCCACATTATCTGGGTCACAAACGACCTGGATCAATCCTTCGCGATCACGTAAGTCGATAAAAATTACGCCGCCATGGTCCCGTCGACGATGCACCCAGCCGTAAATAGTAATAGTTTGATCTAGATATTGTGTGTTGATAGCACCACAGTAGTTTGTACGCATAGTTTTAAGAATATATTTTGCAATAAAGTTTATTAATCGGCTGTAGTGGTTGATGTGGTATCTTTTTTCGTTTCTTGCTTAGTTTCAGTCGGTGGGACTGTTTTTGTATCTGTACTACTTGATTTTTTGGGCTCTGATTGGGATGTTTTGTTGTTTTTGAAGTCAGTTACATACCATCCGCTACCTTTTAATTGAAAGCCAGCAGCAGAAATCATCTTGTTGTAATTAGTGCTACCACATGCGGGGCAGGTGGGAATAGGCTCATCATTCATTTTCTGAAAATGCTCTTTCTCAGCGCCACATGAATTGCAAAGATATTCATAAATAGGCATATAGGTCCCCCCAAAATTCGAACTTGAGAAATCCGCTATTATACCTGAGAGAGTTGGTTAATATGAACAGCTATGCCAGAACTATTGCCAAAGTAACCATGATGGATTTGATTTGACCAACAATACAGACTGTGCTGGCCAATTGATTTGATATTGCAGAAATTGAACTAGTTTTCGTGGGAATCCAAGCAAGATAACAACGACTCTGATAAAAATCGAGTTGTTTTGTATGAAAGTGTTATGGCAACGCAATTTGTGCAAGATGCAATAACTGCTACTTTTTTGCGTGCTATGGAAAAGTGGACAATGCCAACCAGAACTGCATGGTAGGCATTGTCTCATTTAGATATTTTTGGTAGCCAACAAGCAAAGCACATTAGTCGAAAGATTTATCTAACACAGAATATTGAACCGTTTCATCAATTCTAGGGTACCTCTATAAATACAGATTCTTACCAGTTGCAGTGTTGCGGTTAAAAACTATTTCTGCGCCTTGTATCTGGGCGAGCTATAAATTTTTAGTGATACCCTCTGTTCTATTTTATCTTCGTGATTATTTACCTAAAAATTTCTCAGGTGATATGGCTTAGGTTTTTTAGGTGTTGGAATGTCACTTAGCGTCTTAAGGTAGGCCACGATAGCAGCCTCTTCTTCGGCAGTTAAATTAAGATTTCCCATGACACCGTTAGGAACAATGGTGTCCGGAAATTCTGCAGGAGGCCAGCAGTTTTTTCTCAAGGCTTTTTTTTCTGATGCAACTGGGTCATCACAGACAGGTTTTGCGTCACGAGTATTGTAGAAATGAACGATACTTTCCAGGCTCTTAAACCAACCGTTATGTCCGTACGCTTTAACAAACTCATTCGTTCTAATTGGTCGTTTATCCACATTACGCATTGTCGGTGTTTTATGAAATCCATTCATCGCACCATTTACGGGAATACCTACGATTGTTTCTAGTCGACCAAGACCTATGTTTGGTTCAGGGTTATCCGGTATCTTAATATTGCGAGGTGTGCCAATAGTTTGATACTGCATATTGGTGAACAGCTCGTCTGGAGCTTCGCCATTCGATTCAGGCTCTTTATTACTGTGGCAACCAGAGCAGTTCGCTCCTCTTGGGCCACTTGTATTGTTATTAAGATTAGTTGTGTGAAATAGAGCATGACCTAGATTTTCTTGATCAGTGAAGCCATCAAGAGGAAATGTGAAATCTTCTGCTAATGCTCTATCGCGCTTAGAATCAAACGCATTGACTTCATCAGATGCTTGGTAAGCTGAAAGTGCTAATGCGATCCGACCAAAAGTTGTCTCTACCTCATTTGCGCTGCAATCAATTGGCGCATTGTCATAGGCCATCTCGTAAAGTGGTGCATATGGCGCTGATTTAATCATTTCACAAACTTCAGTAATATTCACTACGGCTTGTTCGACAGGATTTGTAAATGGAGAAGCATGAGCTTGATCTGCAATTGCACCTAAATATTTAGTATATCTGTCTAATCCCCCCCCCAGAATATTTAGGTCAGCGACTTCATTTCCCTCAGCACGACCATCCCAGAAGTTACCTCCCTCACAAATAAAGGGGGCCTCGTTAACGTTACCACCCTCGCCACTGCAATTAAAATTTGGACTAAAGCTTGCATAAGCACTGCTAGGTGGCTTAAGTGTACCGAATGTTTCCTGCGCGCCAGGCACAACCACGGTCTTTTTATTTACGTTAGAACTTTCAGCTGTCCAGCCCGACTTAGGCGCGTGACAGGATGCACATGATTGAACACGCGGATCTGAGATGTCATCAAAAAAAATGTATTTTCCAAGAAGCTTGAGCTTAAAGTCGTCTTCCGATGATTTTAGCGCCATAGCGCTACTTGCCAACATTAGCAAGAATGGTAAAGTAATAATTGCTGCTGTGATTTTCCATCGGTGCTTAATCGATTCAGTATCCTGAATTTTCATAATTCGTTTTTCCATTATTTTAGTATTCTCCTAAGGTTACCGCCCCCCAATCCATATGGTACTCAAGCGCTTACTCATGCAGATAAAGGGTTATGAAAACAATCAATAAGACTTATTTTTAAATAAACTAATAACGATGTTATTTCTCTTGCATTTTCTCTTACTTTATACACAAAAAGACAAGTGATACTTATAATTAGTCTCTATTACAGATGTTATGAATCTGAATTATCAGAACAAGATGCAAGAGGTTCATAAAACCAGAATATACAAGAAAAACCTGGATAAATCAATAGGATACAAATCCCTTTTATTCTTATTTCTTTAGTACATTCGTACTATATTTTAAGTAGTAACTTACAGAATCATAGTGAAACAATCTCAGCAAATACCTTTGACCGGCAGTTTGAAGTTGTTACTACAAATCAAGTTTGGACAACGGCTACCACTTATGGTTGAATCTTGGAAAGATGGCTTTACGTTGCTGTTATTATCGAATTTTTTTCTAGGCAAGTTGTGGGTTGAGCAATTGCAGACCGCATGCGGTCAGCAATGTGCCGTGAAAGCGCTAAAATGGCCTTTTGACGAAGAAAACCGACGCCTGGGTTGCTTCATCCTAAATTCCTCAGTTGATCGCTACAAAAACAATCAACCTGATGAAATTAAGAATAATATTTTTAATATGATACACACCTCTTGGGTGAGCCTCGCTATGATGTTTATATAGCACGCTATTTTTTCATTTTTGCTGTGTTGCAATTCGTTGCAATAACTTGTTATTTCGCCTCATTGCGCCTTGCCAAAAAGAAACAATAACGCACTCTAAACACCATCCAACTGAGGATTTTAGGTTCATGACTCAGATTGAGAATTCAATATGTCAGCCATGAATATCGCAGTTATCTGTCTGTTATGAAAATAGAGTAGAGCATGAGTCGAAAAGGAAATTACTGGGATAGTTCCCCTACAGAACGGTACTTTCGTAGTCTTAATCTGAAAATTGCACCAGATGCTAGAATTTAAACACCGAGTTGTTTTTTGAATTGGGCGTGCTCGCGACCGAAATGTAGTTATTCTGCGGTATAGGGAACATGTACATTCAATTCAAAACAAAGCAAGTTAAAAAATAGCAAGTGAAGCCTTGGGTACAAACTTCATTTTCATCAAGATTGTTGGAAGACAATAAGTGTAAGGCTCGCAAGCTAAAATATAACGTATTGATGCAATTTTCAGGTTAAACATGATCAACTGAACTACGAAAAAATCAAGAAAAAGGAAGAAGCAAAGGAGAGCATCATTGATTATTTTTGCTTGCTAGTGTGTTGCATCTAATTGAGTTAACAATTGGTTAACTCAATTAGATGCATCAGGTGAAAGTATTTTACAACATGCCGTAAACGACTGCAGCAAGCAATCCACCGATCACACCGCCAATCACGGGGATATGTGCATAACCCCAGTCACTGCTACCCTTGTTTGCCATGGGTAAAATCGCATGCATAATGCGCGGGCCCAAATCACGCGCTGGATTGACTGCAAATCCGGTTGGTCCACCTAAAGATAAACCAATACCAAATAGCAATAGCGCAACCGGTAAGGCATCCAAAGCACCCATGCTGGCTTGTGGAGAGACAATCATCATGACACCGAAAACCAGTACAAAAGTACCCACTGCTTCAGTAATAATATTGTGCATTGGGCTTCTGATTGCCGGTCCGGTACAGAATGCTGCGAGTTGCATACCTTGGTCAGTTGTTGCATCAAAATGCTGACGGTAGGTGATCCATACAATTAAAGCACCTAACATGGCACCTAATAATTGTGCAATCGCATAAATTGGCACATCTGCCCATGCAAATTTACCGGCGGCAGCTAAGCCGATACTAACCGCAGGATTTAAGTGTGCGCCGCTAGATGCCGCGACAGCGTAAACCGCTACAAATAGAGCTATGCCCCAGCCAGCGGCAATCGTCAACCAGCCCGCATTCTGACCTTTTGATTGATTAAGTACCACATTCGCGACAACACCGTTGCCGAGTAATACCAGTATAAACGTACCAATTAGTTCACCTAGAAAAGGAGTCATTTGTATCACCTTGTTTTGAGTTGAAGATCGAATTATTTGCCCTAATTTCAATATGAAAGTGCAGTTTATAGAATTGTTGATTGAGCACTTTCTATTTTATTTTTACGGCGAAATGATTATCACATAAATAACCGAGTAAATGTTGACTTGCTATTGTGGGCATATAACTGTTATCAATGTTAATTAATTATAAAGTGATTACCGTGCTCAATATCCCATTTGACAATACCTTTGCACGATTGCCGGAACGGTTCTTTGTGCGTATGAACCCAGTGCCCGTTGCTGCACCTAAAATGATTAAATTAAATGCAGCGTTGGCGCAACAATTAGGGTTAGATCTACATGAATTATCCTCGCCCGATGGACTGCATATGTTCGCAGGCAATCGCGTGCCACAAAATTCTGAGCCTGTAGCCATGGCGTATGCAGGCCATCAGTTTGGCAGCTGGGTGCCGCAACTGGGTGATGGGCGTGCGATTCTGCTTGGTGAGGTAATCGATCAACACGGTACGCGTTATGACGTCCAGTTGAAAGGCTCCGGTCGGACACCATTCTCACGCAGCGGTGACGGGCGTGCCTGGTTAGGACCGGTTTTACGTGAATATATCGTCAGTGAAGCCATGGCCGCTCTGGGAGTTCCAACCACAAGGGCATTAGCTGCTGTCAGCACGGGTGAAATCGTGCGCCGAGAAGAATTATTTCCCGGCGCAATCTTGACTCGCGTTGCACGTAGCCATATCCGCATTGGTACTTTCCAATTTTTTAGCGCAAGTCAGGATATTGATGCGTTACGTCATCTGACGAATTATGTGATCAAACGGTATTATCCTGAAGCCGAGAATGCACCTATACCTTGTTTGGCCATGTTGGAGGAGATAGTCGAGCGTCAGGCAAAATTGGTTGCGCAGTGGCAATGTATTGGCTTTATCCATGGCGTGATGAATACGGACAATATGTCTGTTGCTGGTGAAACGATTGACTTCGGCCCTTGCGCCTTCATGGATCACTATCATCCCGAGACTGTTTTTAGCTACATTGACCAAATGGGTCGTTACGCTTATCAGAACCAGCCCAGCATCGCTTTGTGGAATCTTGCACAACTGGCCAATACCTTATTGCCACTCATTGCTGACGATACAGAAATTGCTTTAGAACAAGCGCAAGTCACCATCAACAGTTACTCAGAATGTTTTGAACAAGCTTACTTGACTGGCATGCGTGCAAAACTGGGTCTAACTGAAGTGCATGACAATGATATTACGCTGATTAACGATCTACTTGAGCGCATGGCCGAGAACCATGCGGACTTTACATTAACCTTTCGTGGCCTAAGTGAATTGTCTATAAGCAAAGCGCGTGATAATGCGCAAAACAACGTAGTCAGAAACTTATTTGATAAACCGGCTGCATTTGACCAATGGATGACCACCTGGCGTCAACGACTCATTCAAGAATCTTCTGGAGACAGTACACGACGAGCGGCTATGCTTAGCATTAACCCGGCAGTTATTCCTCGTAACCATCAAGTGGAAGCAGTGATTCAAGCTGCTGTTAGCGATAATGACTTTATCCCTTTTGAGCAACTGATGTTGGTGCTTGCTAAACCCTATGAGGATCAATCAGATTATCAGCAATACACTTTGCCACCGCAGCCGGAGGAGGTAGTGCGGAATACTTTTTGTGGAACTTAAATGGTGGATAATCCGATTCGATTTTATAAGTGCGTAGATTTTTCAAGATTATTCTACTGACAGCAATTTGTTGTAGAAGGTAAGCCAGGCCAGATTGCAGTTTTTGTTGAAATAGGCAAAAGATATAGCCAATACGAGAATAACGTCATGATAGATACGATTATATTTGATGCTGAAGGTGTCGTCATTGATACTGAAGCAATTTGGGACAAAGGACAAGAAGAGTTCTTACGTCGCAGAGGTTTTGTTTATGATCGTGAGCGAATTAAACCGTTGCTAACCGGACGAACCATAGCAGAAGGTGTTGACGTGATGAAACAAGCATATAAATTTGCGGGAGATACAGAAGCTTTAGCACATGAGCGTGCCGATATCATGCATGATTTGTTGGTCCATGAGGTGTATTTCATTGAGGGGTTCATTGAATTTTATGCCTCTGTACGGGGCCGATATAAGACTTGTATTGCGACTGCTATGGCGGAGGACTTGGTGACGCTTGTCGATGATTGCCTTAATTTGTCAACGTTGTTTGAAAACAGGATTTATACGCTGGCCAACGTCGGTTATCGCTCCAAACCCAATCCAGATATCTTTTTGTATGCAGCGCAACAGTTACAGTCATCGCCGCAAAATTGCGTCGTCATTGAAGATGCACCCCATGGCATTGTTGCCTCAAAAAAGGCTGGTATGCGGTGTATTGCTATCAGTACAACTTATGACCGTGAAAATCTACAAAATGCAGATCTTGTGGTGAATTCGTACGCAGAAATTGATCTGCAAGTGGCAAATAATCTTACTAATATAAATAACAAGTAAATTATTGGAAGAGACTGTTCAATATTCTGTAAATTTTTAACAAAATTTGCTTCTGAGCCATTCTTCAAGTTGTCGGGTGGCGACAACATCATCCCGGTTATAGCCCAGAATCTCTGATTTAAGTTTTAGTTTATCTTGTAGGTTTGTTGCTGTTAGGAAACGACTGAATTGAACGACCGACCATTGTGAGCCGGATTCTTCGTTTTCCCATTGAAAATTGACCAGATTCGGGTGCTTGCAAATATCTTTCAAGCCATAACCTTGTAGTGGTAGCACCAGATTATCCAGTACTGGTTTTTGCATATCAAATAAAGGACTGTCATTTCCCAGCAACCATAAAACTGTGGCATGGTCTTGCATGGCATAGCGTTTGCTATATTTTTTTATAGTGCTTCTCTCGTGGTTGGAATAGTGGGCGAGTACCAGTGAGGAGTATTGGGTTCGATATTGTTCAATTTTTTCCAGAAAACGAATCCAGCCTTGATAATCTTGTGTCTCGTCATCCGTCCAAATAGTGTCATAGTCTTTATTCGAATAGGGGGGGGCGAGCAACCCCCACAGGTAAACATGCCGTTCACGTGTGGGCGTGAGGGGATTGTCTTCAATATCAAAATGTATCCAGGTGCCTTCTGGCAGTTCCACTTTATTAAGCTGGAATATTTCACCGCTCAGAAATGATTTGGCTTGCAGGATAGCGCGTTGTTTTCTTTTGGGGCCTTTCAGATAAGGCACGTCAGGTATGGTTTCAACATCGCTGCTGGCAAGCTGGGTAATGGTCGATATGCCCGCATCTGTCAGATGGCTGGCTGCACTGCCATGAACGCCGTAAAGTAATGACAAATCTTCTTGTGTTTCAAATTCTGGGCGGCAATAGGTGTAATAGGGACAAATGCGGCATTTGCTGTGGCTATAGCGCACCGCGGGTTGCTGTGGCATGCTGAGCAGTTCTTTCATGCCTGTTATAAAGGCATCAGCCAATACATCGGTTTCATTGCCGAGGATTGCTGTGCGGCCATCCCCTAAAAATACCATCGCTGGTAATTCGTTAGCAAGCAGGCGGCGATAAAGTCCGAGTTGTATTTGAATGTTCTTTTTGTGTTCACTGTGAGACAACTTGGCATCGGCGGGTTGGTACTGACCGCTTTCATGACGAATTAGAAAATCAGGATAGCCGATTAAGCCTTCTTGTTCATTCAGCAATCGCGCTTGGTATATAACGGCAACGCCGTTTTGCATGAGTTTACGGGTATGGTCTACTGAAGCAGCGTGGTGTACCTCGTGTTGATCTTGCAGTTTTGCCAATACGCTGGCTTCGTGTTCAAGCCCGGTGTCGAATAAAAGCTGATTGAAGGCATCAACCTCAAAATCAGCTGTAAGATTTTTATTCAACCATGCACGGCGTATACAAGAAATCCATGATGCAGCATCACTGGGTTTAATCAGGTTTTGCGCGGGTCTGTGATAGATGGCCATGTTGGTTTGATTTAGAAGATACGGCAAATTAATTTGCTAAGTAATGGTAGTTATTTTGGGTCATATTTACAACATGGTATTTTGGACTAACTATATTGCTTTATTTCGCTAGTATGCTGCGTTATCCTACACTACCTTCTTATTTGAGTTGTAAAAGTCTAAACTGACTTGGAAAAGCATAAGTAATATTACGAAAAGTGTCACTTGAATTGTGTGATTCTTTGTGAAAATTTCCAGAATATGAAGATCAAAATGCGCCGGTATCGTGCGATCATCACCTTCGATTATGATTTTCATGGCTTACTCATGTTTAAGCGCATGTTTATACGGATGTTCGCTGCGTAGCGCATCATATTGATCTGCCAGTATCATCGCCGAGAGGGTCTAGATATGTAGGCTTCGAATCTAGACCCTATATTGTGTGCGGATTCTATCAGGGCCAGATGTATTATTTGAACCTCATCCCAAGGCCGGATATATGAATGCTTTATTCTTTTTGTCAAACAGTGAATTTTTTCTTGCAATATGGGGCGAACCATATATGACTTCGTTTTTTGTAATTGACATATCAATCAGTTATCCATATAGTCAAACATACGATTAACAACGCGATTAAAAATGATTACAGCTAATGATTTAAAGACTAAAGGTATAGCTAGCCTTGAAGAAAGCCTTGCAAACAAGACTGAAGACGTCATTACTGTGCGCGGGAAAGAGCGTTTTATTGTAATGAAAATTGAACATTATCATTATTTGCGTGAAATGGAACTCGAAGCTGCGCTATACGAATCGCAGCAAGATATGGCCTCAGGACAATTTAGCAAAGATAACGTGGATCAGCATGTTGATGACTTGTTCAACGAATGACTTATACGCTTATTTTCACCGACAGTTACAAAAAACGCGCCAAGCGCTTTGCAAAGAATCACCCTGAGCTAAAAGAAACTTATCGCAAGACTCTGCAATTACTAGCCTATAACCCTTTTCATCCTTCATTAAGAATCCACCCCCTAAAAGGCAAGCTATCCGGTCTGCATTCGATATCTATCAATCCCAGTTATCGCATTACCCTTGAAATGATGATTACTGAAAAAGAAATTATTCTAATCAATGTAGGAAGTCATGATGACGTATACCAAACATAACCTCAGTTTCTTTCTACTCCATCATTCCTGCAAATTAGGTGTACACTCAAGAATTTAATCGACACCAGATTCATCTCCCTGTATTCAATATGCTTTTTTGCATATATAAGCACTATGCAATGACATCTTTGTGTCAATTGTAAGGCCTGTCCCATGATTTTCTGGATATTTAGGCTGCGAATCTAGACCCGACCCCGGAGACGCGCTTGTAAATGCCGAGTTAGGAGCCGAAACTCATTTCACTATTTTAAAGCATGCTTTTTAATAAATTCTGCCAATAATTCAAGATCATTCTGCTTGCTGCTACTTGGACGCCATACCATGCCAATGCTTCGCTTCACATTTTTGTCGCTAAACGGACGGGAAACCAAGCCTGTTTTAGCCAGCAATCCCGACTTGACGCCCATTTCAGGTACCAAGGTTATACCGATGCCGTTGGCAACCATCTGAATGAGTGTGGATAAACTGGTGCCTTGATAAGGAACACCATAATTTGCACCCTTTAATTTGCATGCGGAAAGTGCATGTTGGCGCAAACAATGTCCTTCTTCAAGCAAAAGCAGGGGCTGTGTTGCTAAATGTTGGACTTTGAGCGGTTTGCGGTTTGCCAGCGGGTGATCAGGCGGGGAAGCTAAGTGAAAGTAGTCATCAAAAAGCTCAACTTTCTTCATGTCATTGATTGGATAGGGTAGGGCTAGCAATGCCGCGTCAATCCGACCGGTGGTGAGATCTTCCAGTAATGCGGCGGTCTGACTTTCGCGCAGAAAAACTTTAAGCTCTGGAAAGGATTTGCGTAGCTTGGCCAATACTGTTGGAAGTAAAAATGGACCAACTGTAGGGATTACACCCAATGTGATTTTTCCTGAGAGTGGTTTAGATGTTGATGACGTCACCTCTATCAGGCCATT
>JAJFJJ010000018.1 GCA_021774195.1 Nitrosomonas sp.
ATTCAGTACATCAAAGTAACTGTTCAGATTGCTCCTATAATTCGTCAGTTCAAGGCACAAAATGTGAGTTTACACGTGTAAATGATCATTTTGTAACACCGAAATGGCGGATTATAGGGGTAAGCTGAATAGTTACATAAATTCTAACTACAACAACTTAACAAGAGTAGCCACAATACCTATTGCCACAACAATCATTGTTCCAAGTTTTATGATAAGCCGATATTCAAGCTCCCGAAGATCCGCCTTTGTTGCAATTTCAGCTTCCAGATTAGCTTCTCTAAAAGCTTCGGCAATCGCTTCCGCTTGTTCTTCTGAAATACCAGCCTCCCGAAGGCGACGAATAAATTTATGGGTATCAAACGTTATAGTAGGCATATGTCGAGTTTAACACGAACAACCCTCATAGATAATTCAGGTTTTAGGTAACTAATAGCTCATGCACAACGCCAAATAAATTATATGCATGCAAAACACATAAGGCCTAACACCTTTTACGGCTTAACGTTGTCAAAATGAGACTACATTAAACCTAAAAACCTCAGTTAAATGGTGTTTAGAGTGCGTTGTTTTTTATTTTTGGCAAGGCGCAATGAAAAGTGAACCAGTTCACAACGAATTGCAACGCAGAAAAAATTAAAAAACAGCGTGCAATAAACATCATAGTGTAATCCACCATTTGGGTGATAGAAGATCCTTAAGATATTTCTTTTTTTTCATACAGTTTGGATTTCTGTAAACGGTCAACTGAGGTTTTTAGGTTAAATAGGATGCGCCCCCTTTACGTTCTTGATAGATTCATTTGCGGGTATACCGATGTTTCACTCCCGCCGGGAAATACGCTGGGTCTGCAAAGTAACACAGGGTAATGTTGGGAAGCTGCCGTTCCACTGGCGTGTAGTTGGCGAATTCGCTATTCAAGCGCAATAGCTGCGTTCGAATGGACGTGGCTATTGCGAGTACCAGTGCTTCATCTGGCTCGACACCCGGCAATAGCTCCACAGCAATGTGCAGATACTTGTCGCCGTCTTCAGTGTCCCGTGTTTCCAGCACGAATTTACCGGTTACCCACGCCATGATTTCTAACTGTTCCAAACCAACAGTGACATTCTCCGGGTAAATATTGGCACCGTAAAAGGACACAGTAAAATCCGCACGTCCAAACACATACACGAAAGGCAAATTACGCGGCAAAAAATCCTTATTCAAGCCAAGCTCGTTGAGAGACTTTATTCCTTGTGTTTTCAGGAAATTCCACATTTCATCAAAGCTCAGCAAACCACCCTTGTCGGCAATATGGTATCGCACCAGAGGCACATCACTCTCCCCAGAAACCACCAGTGTACCTTCATGCATTTCAAAGAACCGGCTGGAAGGATCGTATTGCACCAGTGTCGGTAATCGTGATTCGCCAAACAATAGACGAGCTGCATCTGGATGTTCGGCTAGCCAGCGGCGAATAGCAATACTAAACGGCGTTTCATTACCAAGTACACCACCATCAGCAGTACCGTACAATGAACTAGAGTCAAAACAGGGAGAATCTGAACCTATACGTTGTCCCACTAAAGTGCGCCACTCTTCACTAAAAACTTCACCCGCAAAAACCAACTTGGGACTGTAATCAGGCCAGTTGATACCCTCAGCGGCCCCTGCGTCAATCACATCTTTAACGAAAGGGGGATAACCCAGCAATACGGTTTGTTCAAAATGAGGCGACATCTCGCGCAACACCCGAAAGATTTCCGCCTTATTGTTGCCGGGCGTCGCCACCATGAGTGGATAGCCCTTACGCGCCAAATGCCAACAACAGGAAGTTGTATATATACCCCCTACCCAATTGCCTAAAGCAAAACAAACCACAGCTAGGGTACTTCGTTCATGCGCACGAAAACTGTCGCGAAATACTTGTTCGAAACGTACAGCCACATCTAATTCATTCTTAACAGATCGCGGCCAAAATGTGGGCTGACCCGTTGAGCCGGAAGATACCGCCACTCGGTCAAAACCACTGAGGCTACCTTTCAAGCAACGCATCGGCAGTGGATAAGCCTTCATGTAATCCGCCTTACTCATTAATGGTAACGCCCGAAATGCCGAGTAAGAACTAACTTCAATAGGGTTTACGCCGCGTTCGTTCAGGAATTTTTGATACGCAGGGACATCTAACGCACAACGGTGAAACAAAGCCAAAGCTTTGTCTTCAGGGTTGGTGGCCTGGTCTTCCGCCAACAACATATCCAGCGGCGTGGAGACAAAGCGATTAAATGCATCTTCAGATGGAGGAACAAGTAGGTTGGACATAAAAAGCTGCCTGACGAAAAAATACTCAAAGTTTTAGAACAGTAAATGGAATGACTGTAAGAGTCAATCATGAAAGACTAGTCAAGTCTGTTTACAAATTAATAAATATTAGAAAATGATTTCACTAAATTTTACACAAGTAAAAATGACTGCCATCTCTTATCATTAATGCATAGATTTGACCCCGTCTATCTTTCCAGGTCAGGTGCTGCTGTGAGGGGTGTATAAACTTGTTGTCAGCCTCTGGGTTTCCGCCATGGCTGCGGATTATCGCTCTAATCCCAAACGACCCATCTAATGCTGAAAAAGGCCGCCTGTGTGTGACAGCCTTTTCCATTGTCGTCTACTACTCAGTGATATTGCGTCAAACGAATGCGTCGGTGACGCCGCTTAGCTCGATGCTGCCGTCCTGAACGCCATCGGCCAGATCGAAGGCATCGAGGATCGTCTGGCCACCATAGACGAGGTAGCTTTCGCCACTACCGCTGCCATTGGGATCTGCAAGCTGTGCCCCGATCAGCATGTCGTCAAAGCCGTCGCTGTTCACATCCCCCGCTGAGGAGACGCGAACGCCGCTTAAGTCTTCGGCATCAATGCCGTTCATCACGAAGCCATTAGTGCCATCGAGGGTCGAGAGATCGAGGCTGGCTGGGATACCCGATGCCGCACCGTAAACGAGGTAGGTTTCACCACTATCGCGGCCATTGGAATCTGCCCTCCGAGCCCCGATCAGCATGTCGTCATAGCCGTCGCCGTTCACATCCCCTGCTGATGACACGGAAGTGCCACTCTGGTCATCGTTATCAATGCCGTTCATTATGAAGCCATTACTGCCATCAAGGGTCGAGAGATCGAGGCTGGCCGGGATACCCGATGCCGCACCGTAGACCAGGTAGATTTCACCACTACGGTTGCCATTGGGATCTGCAAACATCGCCCCGATCAGCATGTCGTCGTAGCCGTCGCCGTTCACATCCCCTGCTGAGGAGACGGATTGACCGCTCTGGTCACCGGCATCAATGCCGTTCATCACGAAGCCATTGCTGCCATCGAGGCTCGAGAGGTCGAGGCTGGCTGGGATACCCGATGCCGCACCGTAAACGAGGTAGGTTTCACCACTATCGTGGCCATTGGGATCTGCCCTCCAAGCCCCGATCAGCATGTCGTCATAGCCGTCGCCGTTCACATCCCCCGCTGAAGACACGTAACTGCTGCTGTAGTCACCGGCATCAATGCCGTTCATCACGAAGCCATTGCTGCCATCGAGGCTCGAGAGATCGAAACTGGCCGGGATACCCGATGCCGCACCGTAAACCAGGTAGGTTTCACCACTATCGCGGCCATTGGGATCTGCAAGATGTGCCCCGATCAGCATGTCGTCAAAGCCGTCGCCGTTCACATCCCCCGCTGAAGACACGGTACCACCGCTCTGGTCACCGGGATCAATGCCGTTCATCACGAAGCCATTGCTGCCATCGAGGCTCGAAAGATCGAGGCTAGCAGGGATACCCAATGCCGCACCGAAGACGAGGTAGGTTTCGCCACTATCTGTGCCATTGGGATCTGCCAAGACAGCCCCGATCAGCATGTCGTCATAGCCGTCGCCGTTCACATCACCCGCTGAAGACACCGAATGGCCGCTGAAGTCACCGCCATGAATGCCGTTCATCACGAAGCCATTGCTGCCATCGAGGCTCGAGAGGTCGAGGCTGGCTGGGATACCCGATGCCGCACCGTAAACGAGGTAGGTTTCGCCACTAAGGCTGCCATTGGGATCTGCCCTCCAAGCCCCGATCAGCATGTCGTCATAGCCGTCGCCGTTCACATCCCCCGCTGAAGAGACGGATCTGCCGCTCTCGTCACCGGCATCAATGCCGTTCAGGACAGCACCAAAAGTGGTTGGCGGCGGCGAAATTTCTTCGGTGACGCCGCTTAGCTCGATGGTGCCGTCTTGAACGCCATCAGCCAGATCGAAGGCGTCGAGGATCGTCTGACCGCCATAGACCAGGTAGGTTTCGCCACTATCGCTGCCATTGGGATCTCCATTCTTAGCCCCGATCAGCATGTCGTCAAAGCCGTCGCTGTTCACATCCCCAGCTGAAGACACGGAAAAGCCGCTGTTGTCATCGTTATCAATGCCGTTCATCACGAAGCCATTACTGCCATTGAGGGTCGAGAGATCCAGGCTGCTGGTCAAAGGGTCCTTTTCCGCCCCGTAGATCAGGTAAGTTTCACCACTACGGTTGCCATTGGGATCTGCCCGGTTGGCCCCGATCAGCGTGTCGTCAAAGCCGTCACCGTTCACATCACCCGCTGAAGACACGGAAATGCCGCTCCGATCTCCGGTATCAATGCCTTTCATCACGAAGCCGTTGCTGCCATCGAGGCTAGAAAGATCGAGGCTGACCGGGATACCCGATGCCGCACCGTAGACCAGGTAGGTTTCACCACTACGGTTGCCATTGGGATCTGCCCGGTTGGCCCCAATCAGCATGTCGTCAAAGCCGTCATTGTTCACATCACCCGCCGAGGAAACGGAAACGCCGCTCCGATCTCCGGTATCAATACCGTTCATCATGAAGCCATTGCTGCCATCGAGGCTCGATAGATCGAGGCTGGCCGGGATACCCGATGCCGCACCGTAGACCAGGTAAGTTTCGCCACTACCGCCGCCATTGGGATCTGCCTTGTAAGCCCCGATCAGCATGTCGTCAAAGCCGTCGCCGTTCACATCACCCGCTGAGGAAACGGAAAAGCCGCTCCGGTCTCCGGCATCAATGCCGTTCATCACGAAGCCGTTGCTGCCATCAAGGGTCGAGAGATCCAGGTTGGTCGAAATACCCGATGCTACGCCGTAGACCAGGTAGGTTTCACCACTACCACCGCCATTGGGATCTGCCTTGTAAGCCCCGATCAGCATGTCGTCAAAGCCGTCGCCGTTCGCATCACCCGCTGAGGAGACGGAAAAGCCGCTGCGGTCACCGGCATCAACGCCGTTCAGGACCGCGCCAAAATTAGTCGGCGGCGACATTTCGCTCACTTCGGCCACGATCACCTGATGAAGCGCCTCGACTCCATCGTTAAGCGAATACTGGTCCAGTGCCGTGACTGTGGCCACCAGACTGGTGTTTTCGTCGACGGTAACCTGAGCAGTATCGCCGCCGTTGATGACTGGCCCGAACTCTACCATGATCAGATCGATCAACGCCTGCAAGCGCGCCTGGGCTTCAGTGGATAGATTGCCTGACGCAAGGAGGGCCGCCATTTCGTCTAGAACGTCTGCGGGCGGCTCGTAGCCCTGTGAAATCGCGGCAGAATAATCTGCAAGCTGCTTGTCTTTTTCCAGTTGCGTCAGGTTCATGTTGAGAATCGAGTTCTCAAAAGGGTTTGTCAGTCCATTTATATTTGGCATCACGTGTTCTCCTATCTTGAGATTGCCGCTTCGGCCCAAATGAAGCAGCGATTTGCAATTGATATGAAATGGGTAAACACCTCTAACCTCTATTGGGGAGCGTCGCTATATCCTTGAAACTCCCGCTCGTAAAGAGACGTTTTTGATCTTTTCTATAGTTTATTCATCTAACTAATGCTGTAGCAAATTGCCCCTAACTTTCGGTAGAGTATAGGTAAACATATTACCTTTTCCAGAAGGAGTGAATGCACTGAAAATTGGCTCGGTTACCACATACTGTGATTATCGAAAGATAATTGCATATCTATAAATCTAGCACAAAACAACAATGACTTTGCTGCATCCGGGTACTTAAGATAGCTACCAATGAAAGTAACCATTTTCAGAATAAAGCAAAATTAAAGCAACCTACTAAGGCGTAACAACACGAGCACTTGTTAAATCAAACCGAAGACTATCGCTGTCATTCTGCTGTTGTAACCGCATCTCAATCTGATAGAACACACTTGTATCGTCGTGGCTAATGATAGTAACTCTTGGAATGTTAAGTATTCCCGTGTCTGGCAAAAAAGTAGCTGCTTGATTCATTACCAGCGATGTTTGTACCACATGATCCAGTTCTAATTGAATAGTCGTCGATTGCAATAAATTTAAAACCGCATTGAAACTGCCTAAACCATCGACAGATACGACAGGAAGATGAAGCTTTCCAGCCGAAAGGTCGATAAAAGCACTGGGCTTATCGTATATGCTGACGTAATCTACTTCGTACCAGAATGTTTCATTTTCTGCAGGATTGCCTGCTGGGGTTAAATCAGCATTAAAAGCATCGAGAAAATTACCTTCAGTCGGTGCCCAAAAATTAAAAAAGAAATGCATATCATCTTGCGGGGCATGCTCCGTTTCTTCTCTGACCAATATACCGTTAACATACCAACTGATTCTGTTCTCCAACCATTCGATTTGGAATGTATTGAACTCAGTCAGAGTTATATTATCTGGCAAACAAACGTATTGACTATTTCCTTCTCCACTGTCCACGGCAACTTCTTGGAAAACATTGGTCAGGATCTGTACACAGTCATCTTCTGCACCCAACTCATTCGTCAGGATCTCAAAGTCAATTTCGTTGCGTACCGCTTGACCAGCGTCACTAACAAATGCCTTATACGCAAACATAGCCGCAACCATGCCAGGTACTGGATCAATTAACCGCACACGCGCCTCGAAGACAACAGGAGGGGAATATGTCTGAATGGTATGGATCTCTGACCCAAAAAATGAATCGCCAGCAATCAGTGCCGAAGGATTGTATGTATCAAGTCGCAGCCTGACACGACCATTTGACACAATCGGTGGCACAGGATTCATTTGACTACCTTGAAAGAATGATGCATTTCCAGTTAAGATAGACCATTGATCCATATCCAGAGTTTCGCTTTCAAAATCGTCTTGAAATAATGGCTGGCTTTTAACGAGCATCGGCATCAATAGTACAAATAATGCGGTGCATATTGTTATGGAAAAATTCATATTTAGCCCATTAAAATATATCGCTACCTTGACCGGTTTTTGAAGATTGAGTGGCAACCAACATCGGAAAAAGTAGTGATTCTGATGCGGTTTTTGTCACTCTTTAGTAATTTATCAGCTTATTGGCTCAACGTAATAGGGCGTTCTGGAGACACATGGGCATCTCTAAAAGTTCAGAGTTTTAAACAAGACAAGGCGAGAACAAAATATGTTGTCGCAGCATATAGACTGATATGTAAGAAAACATTTTTTGTGAACAACGAAGTGTTGTAACGAAACGTGGTAAGCAGGCAATTCGCTTTGCGGATGCTCGCAAATATGGATTTTTAGAGGTGCCCACATGATTTATCTCCCAATAATTGAGTATTATGTCCACAGAATTCCTTTTGTTGCAACTGTGGGCAATGCCAGAGAGTTTAAGAATGGCTGGCAAATGTCAGCGTGGCTGGGACTGGTGCCAAAGCAACATTCCAGTGGTGGCAAACAACTACTGCTTGGCATCAACAAACGCGGTGACACTTATCTACGTACTTTTTTGATTCCAGAATTCCGTTAAAATACAATCTGTCTGTTGATATTGTCTAGTTAAATCATTGGACTGCATGATTATCAATAACTAACGGGGATATTGCCTTTACCTTTGAGCCTAAAATTTTCAGCTGGATGATACTTTGAGTACATTGTTGTTTATTTTTGCCAAGGCGCAGTGAGGCGTGAACGAGTACACAACGAATTGCAACGCAGTAAAAGAAAAGAGCAGTGTGCTATAAGCATCATAGCGTGGTTCACCTTTAAGGTGCGTAACATTTGATGAAATACTTGTTTTATTTCATAAGACTAGCCAATGCTGAAGCGATCAACTGAGGATTTTAGGTTGAAACACAAGAAGATGAAGTAACCCGCGTGTATAGCAAAGATCATGATTAAACAATTAATATCCAGGTGAAACATGCTGATCTTAACAAACAAAGACATATCAATGAGAAGATACGATGATGGGTGAACAATCTTTCCATGAGCAGATAGAAATTAACGCTGACTCTCAAAATCAGAATGCTAACAGCGCCAGACAATATATCGCTCGACTACGCTTTCAATTTCTCGTACCCGTTGCAGTTACGCTTACCTTTGCAGTAGCGGCAATTATTTCTACTGTCTACTTCCATGAATACCATACGATAGACAATGATATTATACAATTACAATCAACGACAAACGGTCTCTATCAAGACAGCATCCAACAGAACGCTAAAGCCCTGCAAGCTATAATGGATGTACTCAAAACAGATCAAGAACTTGCCGCCGGCCTCGCCAAACAAGACCACCAAAAACTATTGCGGCGTTCTGCGCCAATCTACGAGGATATCAATCGTCACTACGGTATAACCCATTTTTATTTTTCGACCCCAGACCGCATAAATCTATTACGCGTACACAAACCGGAAAAATATGGCGACACCATTACCCGTCAGACCACCCTGACCGCTAAGCTGAGTGGAATAGACGCCTACGGAATTGAGCTTGGTCCACTAGGTACCCTGACATTACGTTACGTCCAACCATGGTATGAAGAGAATACACAGGAACTACTCGGTTTTGTCGAATTAGGTATGGAGGTGGATCAAGCCTTCAATTCGATACGTAACCTTTTTGGAATAGACATATTTGTACTGATCAAAAAACATTATCTTGATCAGGATGGCTGGGAAGATGGCATGCGAACCTTCGGCAGAACACCTGATTGGGAATATTATCCCCAGTTGGTAGTCAGTATGCATGGTATGCAATTGTTACCCGAAGTACTTTCGAAACACATTCGGGAAATGGACTTCAGCCAACACACATCGACTCTTAAGATAAAACTTGGACCGAATCAACATGCTATCTTTCAACCATTACAAGACGTAACCGGGCGGTCTGTTGGAACAATGGTGATGATTCTTGACACCACCAGCCTTGCAAAACAGGCTCGTGAATCAGTGACCGTTGGATCAATTGCTGTAATTATTTCAGCGATCATTCTAATTTTATTCTTTTATTGGCTGGTTGGTCGAATTGGTATCCGCATGGCTCGCAATGAGCTACAGTTGCAACAAATGGCAGTACGCGACGGCCTCACAGGACTGTTCAACCGCCGTCAGTTTAACCTGATGTTGGATGACTTAATGACCCAACACACACGCTATGACCGACCCGTATCACTACTGATGATTGATATTGACCATTTCAAAAATGTGAACGATACATACGGGCACCTGGTTGGAGATACTGTTATAGTTGAATTAGGAAAACGTCTGACACGTCAAGCAAGAGCTACTGACTACGCTTTTCGTTATGGAGGCGAAGAATTTGTTTTACTACTTCCAGAGACTGACTCTGCAAGCGCCTTTTTTTTAGCGCAACGCCTATGTGAGTCAATAGCGGAGAAACCATGGGTTCTTAATAACAACACCCAGATTGTAGTGACGGTCAGCATTGGTATCGCTTCATGTCCGAATCATGCCTGCACATCACAAGCACTAGTTGAAACCGCTGACAAAGCCTTATATAAAGCCAAAGAGAGAGGACGAAACCGAGTGTACAATTATGAAGATATTGTTACGGAAACTGACAAACCAAATCCGAGAGTCTGAATCTCAGGATAAATGAAATAAATCAGCACGTGCTTTCTTTTTGACAAACCGAGTTCTGGGTTCTGGGGCCACATTATTTATCTCCCGGTAATTGAGTATTATGTCCCTAGAATTCTTTAAAATGCTCGCCAAGCACAAAAACAGTATCAAACAACCTCAAATGGCTGTATTTCAGTTACAGTTTGGCACAATCTACTTTGTTAAGGGCGCCTCTAAAAATCCGGGTTTCTAAACAAGACAAGGCGAGAAAAAAATATTGACGCAGTATATAGCTAATATGTAAGGAGATATTTTTTGTGAATAACGCAGTATTGTGACGAAACAGGGTAAGCTGGCAATTCGCTTTGCGGATGCTCGCAAATATAGATTTTTAGAGGTGCCCTTAACGCATACTTTAGCCAGTTTCTTCCCAAAAAATATACCAAATACAACATAGAAAACTAAATGCAGGTTAGAACTACCAGAAATCCTTACAGTCGCTCATCCTTGATAAGCTGTTTACTTGGATTTTCTCTACCCAAAATTCGCACAATGACAATTTCGGTAGAATCAATACGGTAATAAATCGAGTGACTAGCATAAACGCAACGGCGCAACCCAGCGCGAATATGAGTAACTGCTGGGGCCAACGTTTCGGACTTGCACACAGCTCGTCGAAACGCTCATATAATCCAGCAGCATAATCCTCGGCTTGCTCCAACCCAAACGTGGCAAATCCGAAGACAAACAAACGATCTAGGTCATCATCTGCAGCTTTCGTCAGCCTATAGCTTGCCATCTTCTCTCAAACGCTGTTTTGCAGCATCAACAATCTGCTGCGGCGTTCGGTTACTCATACCACTTTGCTCACCCTCAATGATGGCGGCACGGAGCGCTTCGATTTTTCCAAACTGCTCTTTGTCGCGGCGGATCAAATCACGCATATATTCGCTATCGGTAGCATATTCCCCACTACCCACTCGCACCTTGACCCAATCATCGTTATTATCCGTAATACTGTAAGTTCTTTTGGTCATGCCCATTATTTTCCCCAAATAGCAGTATGAATTTATACTTCATTTATACCATTTTCCTCATACTCCTGAAAGATAAAATTCCGTACTGTACGAAATACGATACTGCCAAGTTAAGTGTATCTGAGCGACAATAGCGGAATGAAAAATTCAGCAGCCCTATACAAACGCTACAGGTTTCCACCAGAAATCATTCAACCTAAAACCCTGAGTTGGATGGCGCTTAGAGTGCATTGTCGTTTATTTTTGGCAAGGCGCAGCGGGTCGCGGGGTCTAGATTCGTAGCCTACATATATAGACCCGGACCTGAACTCGGAACTGTGTTCACTCATAATCAACCAACAAGGTCATACTCGAATGTTCTTGGCGTATTTCTGATCAAGGTTTTTACATCAAATTAATCATTAAGAAACCCCATTATCCACACCTGCACAACCCTAACAAAATCATAAACAACGATCTCCAGTGATTTTTTGAGATTACCTGTGTATCATCACTTCTATGATTCTTGACCTTTATGAAGCTATATTTTCATAATTAACAGATAAACTAAAACAAAGGAAATCAATGGGCGCCATATTTTTCTATATTTTTATTTACTTCGTGTCGTATTACGCGTCAGCTATTTTAAACATGTTCACGGTTCGTCCGCTGATTACAAACCGATATATGGCTGCTTTGTTACCCGTTTTTGCGGTCGCCCTGACCCATGCCTATATGATGGTTGCCAATCCACCGCCACAAGGCCAAGATGTTACTGTTTTATCCGCCATTTTGACTTATGTGGTACTTCCGGTGGTGGTGG
Source organism: Nitrosomonas sp. (assembly GCA_021774195.1). Classification (GTDB taxonomy): domain Bacteria; phylum Pseudomonadota; class Gammaproteobacteria; order Burkholderiales; family Nitrosomonadaceae; genus Nitrosomonas. The sequence continues at coordinate 11,701 of JAJFJJ010000018.1, forward strand.
TTATTGTCGGTGCTATCTATTTCATGTGGCACCAAAAAGGTAAAGAGGAAGAAGAAGAGGAAGAAGCCAGAAAAAGAGCAGAAGAAGAGGACGATGATGACGATTACGACGACGAGTATGATGACGATGACAAAGATGAGGATAAAGATCAAGCGTCAAATGAAAATGGCTCAGATGATCGTCGCGAATCCGACAACACCGATAAACAAGATGAGCCAGATGATCAAAAAGAATCTAAATCATCTTAATTTTTTTACTAGCCTGAGAATTACTTCAATTGCTGAAATTTTCAGGCTAGGAAATTAAGGGTGCCTCTAAAAATTCGGATTTCTAAACAAGACAAGGCGAGAACAAAAAATATTGACGCAGCATATAACTGATATGTAAGGAGATGTTTTTTGTGAGTAACGCAGTATTGTGACGAAATGGGGTAAGCAGGCAATTCGCTTTGCGGATGCTCGCAATATGGATTTTTAGAGGCGCCCTTAATACCAATACTATGATATTCATTCACTATTATTCGATGTTATGACATCCCGGTTATCAAAACGCTCAAGTAATCTTAGTCCATTTCACGTAATGGATATCTTGGCTCAGGCTAAGAAACTGAGTCAGCAGGGCAAAACAATCTACCATATGGAAATTGGTGAGCCTGACTTTCCCACGGCTGAATCGATTATAGATGCAGGAATCGACGCTTTAAAACAATGCAAAACACATTACACGCCAGCTTTAGGCCTTGCGGAGTTACGTGATGCTATTGCTGAATATTATGAGCGGAAATTTTCAGTCAAAATTGATCCTCAGCGAGTGGTTATTACACCGGGGGCCTCCGGAGCGCTGCAATTAGCCATCGCGTGCCTGTTAGATGTCGGTGAGAATGTATTACTGTCAGATCCGGGTTATCCCTGTAATCGAAATATCGCTGAAGTGTTGGCAGCTGAAGCAATAGCAATTCCTGCCACTGCCGAAAGCTATTATCAACTGAATGCAGCGCTAGTTGCAAAACACTGGAATAAAAAAACCAAAGCAGCAATGGTTGCGACACCATCGAATCCTACCGGGACATTAATGCCAGAAAAACAATTAATCGAACTTTGCCAATTTATAGAACAAAACGAAGGTCGGTTAATTGTTGATGAGATTTATCAGGGACTGGTTTATGATGCGGTTGATTACACCGCACTGGCCTTTTCTGATAACTGTTTTGTGATCAACAGTTTTTCAAAATATTTTGGTATGACGGGCTGGCGTATTGGCTGGATGATCGTCCCGGAAGATTGTGTCGGTGCCATAGATCGCATCGCACAAAATATTTTTTTGGCACCACCGACCATATCGCAGTATGCTGCGCTTACCGCGTTAAAAGAAGAAACACAAATCGAACTTAATGCACGCAGGGATGAATTCAAACGGCGTCGTGATTTTTTATTACCCGCTTTAGAGCAACTGGGTTTTGAAATAGCTGTAAAACCACAGGGTGCTTTTTATATCTATGCGAACTGTGAACGTTTTACCGATGATAGTTTTAGCTGGGTAAAACAGCTGTTAAATGAACAGGGTGTCGCAGTAACCCCTGGCATCGATTTTGGAACGCATTTAGCCAATAAACATTGCCGCTTCGCCTACACACAATCACTGGAATTATTAGAACAGGCTGTTGATAAAATTGAATCATTTGTACGGCGCTAAACCAAATAAGCCTGGAAGGCTATATTGCGGCGATTAGGGTTATCAGCACTAAAATTCGTTTAAAAAAATACTTCGTATGAAAATTGAGCACTAAAATATAGCGTACTTGTGCAATATTCAGGCTAGTACATTCTAAGGCTAAGATTAAGTGGGGTTCGATAGCGCATGCATGATTTTATCCGTGTAATGGTTCTCGGAACAGGCCAAATGGGATCGGGAATAGCACGCTTGTTGCTTGAGAAGCCAGGGCTCAAATTAGTTGGTGTCTACGCGAGAAGGAAAGAGCGGCGTAGCTTGGATATCGGTCCGCTGGTTGGCCTCGATAAAGAAGTTGGCATCTCGGTGAGTGACGATCTTGAAACCATTCTTAAACAGACTCAGCCACACATCGCTATCCAAGCAACTTGTTCTAGAGTAGTTGATGCCGAGGGAGAAATAACAACGTTGATACGCCACGGTGTTCATGTGATCTCGATTGCAGAAGAGATGACCTTTCCCGCAGCAGGTTCGCCAGCGTTTGCCGAACAGATAAATCGATTGGCTTGTTCTAATCGGGTAGCGGTGCTTGGCACCGGAATTAATCCTGGCTTTATACTCGATCTTCTCGTCATTACGCTCAGCGGTGTTTGTGCCAATATCCAATCCATTACCGCCAAGCGTATTAACGATCTTTCACCCTACGGGCCCTCTGTATTGATGAGTCAAGGCGTAGGACTTAGCCCAGAAGCATTTCAAGCGGGTTTAGAAAACAAATCTGTTGTAGGTCATTTCGGTTTTTCTGAGTCCATTCACATGATTGCAACAACCCTAGGCTGGGAAATTGAGCGTATTGAAGAGAAGAAAGAAGCGATTGTTACACAAGTGCGCCGTGAGACCCCTTTTATATCTATTGAACCGGGCCAAGTTGCAGGCTGTTATCATACCGCTGTAGCGTATCGGGAGGGTAAGCCGGTGATTACACTGATTCATCCGCAACAAATTCATCCCTCTCTAGAAGGCATAGAAACAGGTGATACCATCGAAATAAAAGGCACACCGAATATCAACCTTTCCGGGACACCTGAGATCCCGGGCGGCCAGGCAACCTGTGCCTTGGCGGTGAATATGATACCCCGGGTTTTGATGGCATCACCCGGTTTACACACCATGGCAGAATTACCTACACCTGCAGCCATATTGGGTGATGTGCGACAATTGGTGGGTGGTTATAAACGGGAGAAACTTCATGACTGAGCTGATTGTGAAAGGAACATGGGTTGAGGTCTACAACCTCGTATTACCCGCTGGTGAACGGGCACCCCAAGTGCCCGAAGATACACAGAAAGTTCCTCTAGAGATGCGAACAAAGGGTTTTCTTGTCAAACCAGCCTCTCTTGGTGATGAAACTGAAATTGTAACCACGGTGGGTCGCCGCTTGCGTGGCAAACTGATCGAAGTTAATCCCGCTTATACGCATCAGTTTGGCCCCCCTACTCCAGAGCTATCGGCTATCGGTGAAGAAGTACGCGCTATTCTGCGTGCGCGAGGGCAATTAAAATGATCGAATCCGTTAGTTACGAGACACTGATGTCCCAGCGGGCAGAAATTATGAAACAATCTGTTGGCATCGACTATGCGCAATATGAAACGGGTGTCCTTGCCTTTGACTATGAAAGATTACTTGCCGATACGGGTTATGACGTCAACACGGCTTGCGAAATACAAAGTAACACTGCCGTTGGTCATACACCATTGATAGAACTGAAAAATATCACCGAGCTGGTCCGCGCAGTGGCTAAACCCGGCAAGGGTGCCAGAATCTTTGTCAAGGATGAAGCCGCAAATCCATCAGGATCATTCAAAGATCGTCGTGCTTCGCTTTCTGTTCATCAAGCGAAGCAGAAAAATTACACCGGTGTGGTGGCTGCGACCAGTGGTAACTATGGTGCTGCTGTTGCATCACAGGCTGCTAAAGCCGGTCTGCGTTGTATTGTTGTTCAAGAAGCGTTCGATAGTCAAGGTATTGCCCAACCTGAAATTGCTGAAAAAACGCGTGCCTGTGAAGCGTACGGCGCGGAAGTGATTCGCCTGTCTGTCGGGCCAGAGTTGTTTTATGTGTTTCTCCGCGTGCTGAAAGAGACCGGCTATTTCAATGCCTCGCTCTATACACCGTATTCTGTTTTAGGCATTGAGACCTTAGGGTATGAGCTTGCTGTGCAAATGCAAGAACAGCAAGCGGTTTTTCCTGATGTGGTTATCGCCACCCACGCGGGTGGCGGTAACGTTACCGGCACGGCACGTGGGTTGCGTAAGGCGGGTGCAGTCGATACCCAAGTGATAGCCGCCAGCGTCGATCTTTCCGGTCTGCACATGGCTTCAGATCATGATTTCAACCGTAAATCTTTCACCACAGGGCATACCGGCTTTTCCATACCGTTTACTTCCTGGCCGGATCGTGTTGATGTTCCCCGTAATGCCGCACGTGCGTTGCGTTATATGGATCGTTTTGTCACGGTCACACAGGGCGAGGTTTTTTATATCACACAAGTCCTTGCCGAATTGGAAGGGCTGCAACGTGGCCCGGCGGGAAATACCTCATTGGCTGCGGCTTTTGTCATTGCGCAAGAATTAGATAAAGAAAAAATCATCGTTGTTCAGGAGACAGAGTACACTGGTGCGGGTAAGCATCCATTCTCTCAGCTCAACCTAGCAAAGCAAATGGGGGTAGAAGTGCGACGCGGTGATCCTAAAGACAATAAGCCGGGTCAGCATATTGTCATTCCCGAACATCCTTCACAGATTACCGTGACAGACGTAGAACTGGATCACGTGCGGCGTTCTTATCTTCATCATGCGATTGAATCTTTAAACCAAGGCGAGCACTTGAGTGATGTTGATATTGATTTTTTGGCTGCTGAAACCCACAGCAGCAAAACCTATGTGCAGGAGGTCATCAATGCGTTGTGCTGAAAGACCAGACGATTTCGAAAAGCGTCGTGAGAAGTTACAGAATATGTCAGATGAAGAGCTGCATCATCACTTCTGGCAGCTCGTTGAAAAAATTGTTGAGCCGCTTATCGATGAAGCGCGCACCCACACAACACCTTCCATTGAACGTTCGATACTCTTGCGTATGGGATTTTCAAGTAACGAAGCGAATGCACTGGTTGAAAAGATGCAAGCGAAAAATTTACTCGGACATGGCGCAGGCCGTCTGGTACTCGAACTGGCAAAAACGAAGCAGTTATCCATCCGTGCAGCGGGTGCCGCATTGCTTTCGGGTCAGTATTGGGAGGAGCTATGAAACTTTCTTCAGATAAAAAACTTGATCTACAAGAAATCCTAAAAAACCTGGAAAAATACCAGCCAAGGCGTAAGGGTTGGACTTGGCGTAAAAAGGTTGAAAACAACAAGATCGGTCCATTTGTTTATCAAGACACTTCTGAAAGTTTAACCCATTCTGTTCCTTTACCGGCAGCGGCCTACTTTGACAACATTGATCCTCAAAGCGATGTTGTGATTACCACAGAGATTGCCTCCGGGCGTTTTGAGGATGACTTGCGCCGCATGCGCATGGCAGCCTGGCATGGGGCAGATCACATCATGGTGATACGGACCACAGGTCAGTCGCATATTGATGGTTTGATTGAAGGGACGCCTGAAGGTATTGGCGGTATTCCGATTACTAGAAAACAGATTCGTGCTACGCGTAAAGCACTCGATGCAATTGAAGATGAAGTCGGCAGGCCAATTAATTTCCATTCTTATGTCAGCGGTGTGGCCGGCCCGGAAATCGCTGTGTTGTTTGCTGAAGAAGGGGTCAACGGTGCACACCAGGATCCGCAATATAATGTGCTGTATCGTAATATCAATATGCACCGCTCATTTGTGGATGCTGCGGAAGCTAAAAAAATCATGACAGATGCCACTATCTTGCAGCTCGATGGCGCACACAATGCAAATGCCACAGCAAAGCAAGCATGGAAGGTGACGCCAGAGCTCTTCGTACAACATGCGATTAATACTGCCTACTCCAATGCGATCGGCATGCCAAATGATTTGATTGCACTGTCTACCGTACCGCCCACGGCACCGCCAGCGCCTAAGATGCAATACGATCTACCTTATGCCGTTGCACTACGCGAGTTGTTTGCTGATTATAAATTCCGGGCACAGCAGAATACGCGTTACATGGAGTCCGATACCATGGAGACCACCGTTACGCATGTACTGGATACATTAATTTCTTGTATGACCTCCGCCGATATTCAAAGCACGATAACGCCTGATGAAGGCCGCAACATACCCTGGCACTACAACAATGTGGCCGGTGTGAATACGGCACGACAAACGCTGATGGGATTGGATGGTTTGATGGAACAAGTGGAGCTCAAACAGGACGGTCCATTGCGTGAAAACGTGCGTGAACTCAAAGAACGTGCAGTGCTCTTTCTGGAGGAGATCTTGAATGAGGGTGGCTACTTTACTGCTGTTAAGAATGGCCAGTTTGTAGATCAGGGTTACTTCCCTGAACGCAAGGGCGACGGAATCGTGCGAGACCCACAAGGTGGCGATGGTGCGGATACTGTGATCCCTCGTGAAGCGAATTATGGTGCCCCTGTATGTAGTCATTTTGGCAATAACAGCTATGCACAGAGCAGCACCAAACCCTGTAATGATTACGGCGGCTGTACTTTGTGTGCCCCCTCTAAGATCCAGTACATCGATGAGTTGGATACACAAGATAATGTCGAGAAACGCTTGCAACAACCGTTTGCAGACAGCGCAGCCGGTTTAATACGGCCGGAAGTCGAAAAACATGGCGACAGTATTGTTTGCGTGACCTTATTTGTACCCGAGAGTCCCAATGTGGCGGAAGCAGCGGCACTTGAAATGGCAAGACAGATGAGCCTAAAAAATTGTGAAGTGATTAGCCGACGTGTGATGCATCCGGCTGAAGGCAGTGTGTTTGAAATTAAGGGTATGCTTGATGTCGCAGTGGATATTGGCAAGTTGCAGATACCTGTGAAGGATGAATTGCTTTCCGATGCGGCAATTGAAGCATGGGTACGCCCACGTGACATTCATATAGTCGCTGCTACAGTCGGTGAAGATGAGCACTCCGTCGGATTACATGAAATCCTGGATATTAAGCATGGCGGAATTGAGAAGTATGGCTTTCATTGCCATGACCTGGGTACTTCAGTCGCTATTGAACGGCTACTCGATATAGCCGAAGAAACCGGCGCACGCGCCATATTGATCTCCACCATTGTTACCCACGGAAATGTCCATAAACAGCATATGCTGCATCTGCATGAGTCGGCAAGACAACGTGGCATACGTGAGAAGCTGGCGTTGGTTGCTGGCGGTGCGCAAGTTACCGATGAACTGGCGCGTCAATGTGGTATGGATGGCGGTTTTGGTCACGGCACCATGGGAAGAGATGTAGGCAGTTTTCTGGTTCGTACGCTGCGCGAACAAGGGTAAGCGTGAAAACACCTTATCTCACCATTGATCTCGATAAAATCGAACACAATGCCCGTGTCATTGTCGGTTTGTGTCATGAACATGGCATTGCGGTGACAGGCGTCACTAAAGTGACTTGCGGTCACCCCGAGGTTGCGAGTGCGATGCTTTGTGGTGGCGTGACATCTATTACTGATTCCAGGTTAGAAAATATTCAACGCCTCAAATCTGCCGGTATTAATTCACCTTTTATATTATTACGCGTACCACCTCTATCTGCCGTGGATGAAGTGGTTGCGTTAACTGATTGCAGTCTTAATTCTGAACTTGACGTGCTTGAAGGTTTGTCTGCGGCTGCAACTCGCAGCGGAAAAGTTCACGATGTTATTCTCATGGTCGATTTTGGTGATTTGCGTGAGGGAATCTGGCCCGATGATGTGATGATGTTTGTGCGAGAGGCAATTAACCTTGCGGGTATTCGCATCAAAGGAATTGGAACCAATCTCGCTTGTTTTGGTGGCGTCGTGCCCAGTGAAGATAATATGAACCAATTGGTCGCACTAGCTAAAGCGATAGAGCATCGCTTTGGTATTACACTGGAATGGATCTCAGGTATTAATTCTAGCGGTCTTGAATTGGTCTCGGCAGGTAAGATGCCACAGTGCATCAATCACGCACGTATCGGTGAGGCCATATTATTGGGCCGCGAGACCATTCATCGCAAACCGTGGCCGGACACTTTTCAGGACGCATTTATTTTACATGCTGAAATATTAGAACTCAAAAAGAAACCTTCACTACCGGTGGGGGAACGTAGCAAAGATGCCTTTGGTCTGCTAACGGAATTCGAAGACAAGGGTCTTATATTAAGAGCGCTGCTCAATGTGGGCCGTGAGGATATCGATGTCGACGGCATTACGCCACTTGATTCACGTATTAGCGTATTGGGTGGCTCAAGTGGTTATTTGGTTCTAGATGCCACCGCTATGGAAGATAATATCGCTGTTGGTGATGAATTAACTTTCACACTGAATTACAGTGCGTTGTTAGCCGCGATGACCTCTGAGTATGTATCGAAATACACCCTAAGCGACCGTGTTCAATGATCCTAAAATCCTCAGTTGGATGGTGTTTAGAGTGCGATATTGTTTCTTTTTAGCAAGGCGCAATGAGGAGTAATAACGAGTTATTGCAACGAATTGCAACACAGCTAAAATGAAAGAATAGCGTGCTATAAACATCATAGCGAGGCTCACAAAAAAGGTATGCATCATATTAAAAATATTATTTGTAATTTCATAATGTTGGTTGTTTTTGTAGCGATCAACTGAGGAATTTAGGATGATGAACAATCGACTGAAAAATCTAGGTTTAACCTGTGCGGAGATTAACCTCGATCATTTAACCCAGAATATGGCGTTGCTACAGAAATTAGTCGGTGTACGGCCAATGTGGCCGGCGATTAAGGCCAATGGTTATGGTCATGGCGTGGAGATCATTGCCCGACACTTGGTTAAGCTTGGTTATCAAACGTTATGTGTGGCGCACATCACTGAAGCCATTACGCTTGCCAAGTCAGGTATTGATGCTAATATTCTACTATTGTCTGCGACATTACCTGAACATAGCGAATCCATTGTTAGCAATGGTTGCGAACCTGTCGTATGCACCTTTGAGATGGTTGAGGCTTTGGCGAATGATGCAGTAAAACTGGGCAAACAGGTTAGTGTGCATCTGATGGTCGATACCGGTATGGGTCGCATCGGCATCACGCCGGATGAGGTTATTCCATTCCTTGAACGTTGTCGGACGTATCCGACAATAAATGTTCTTGGTGTGATGAGTCATTTTCCTTGTGCAGATGAAACCAATAAAAACTTGTCCCTGGCGCAGATTAAAATATTTAAACGTATCAGGGAAATGGCAAGAGAATTTAGTATAGCGGTTTATCATATGGCGAACAGTGCCGCGGTTTTTGACTTGCCAGATTCGCACTTCGATGCAGTTCGTCCCGGCATTGCAATCTATGGCCTGGCACCATCAAATGAGATCGTTAATCCGCGTGTAAATGAACTCAAACCTGTGCTGGCGTGGAAGACACGAATTACTTTTCTCAAAGAAGTTCCCGCACATACCGGCTTAAGTTATGGCCATGCCTTTCATACCCAACAGCCAACGCTCATTGCGACGGTACCAGTAGGTTACGGGGATGGCTTGAGCAGAAGACTAAGCAATAATATGGATATGCTGGTGCATGGCGTACGTTGTCCCCAGGTTGGGCGCATCACCATGGACCAGAGTTTACTTAATGTCGGCCATCTTCGCGGTAAAATAAAACAAGGTGATGAAGTGATCATCATTGGTCAACAAGGTGGCGAAAAGATAACGGCAGACGAGTTGGCGATAAAGCTGGGAAGCATTAACTATGAAGTGGTAACCGGTATTTCTCAACGGGTTAATCGCGTTATTATTGGCGGAATTTGAAATGACTATTGAACTAAAAAATCGCAATTTTCTTAAATTGCTCGACTTCACGACGGAAGAGATCCGTTATCTGCTCGACTTATCCAGCGAATTAAAAGCCGCAAAATATGCCCGCACAGAGCAACAGCGATTACAAGGTAAAAACATCGCATTGATTTTTGAGAAGGCATCCACTCGGACCCGCTGTGCTTTTGAGGTGGCGGCTTATGATCAGGGTGCTAATGTCTCCTATCTCGGGCCTAGCGGTACTCAGATTGGCGTTAAAGAATCGATGAAAGACACCGCTCGGGTGTTAGCAAGGATGTATGATGGCATCGAGTACCGTGGCTTTGACCAGGAAACCGTGGAAGAATTAGGGCGCCATGGGGTGCCCGTATGGAATGGATTGACCAACGAGTTTCATCCCACCCAGGTACTGGCCGATCTGCTGACCATGATGGAACACGCGGACAAGAATTTAACCGAAACTACCTTTTGTTTTTTGGGGGATGGGCGCGGTAACATGGCTGACTCGCTATTAGTGGGCGCGGCGAAGATGGGAATGGATTTTCGCTTAGCAGCCCCTGTACCCTTACAACCAAACCCGCTTTTGGTGCAACAATGTACCGAAATTGCCAAACAGACCGGTGCACGCTTAGTCATCACAGAAGACATTAACGCTGCGGTAAAAGGTGTTGATTTTCTCTATGCCGATGTCTGGGTTTCCATGGGCGAGGCTGATTCGGTGTGGGATGAGCGAATCAAACTACTCCAACCTTATCAGGTCAACCAGCAACTCATGGCGTTGACGGGTAATAAAAATGTGAAGTTTATGCATTGTCTACCAGCATTCCATAATCGGCAGACAGGGATCGGTGAAGAAGTATTTCAGAAATATGGTTTAGAAGCCATGGAAGTCACGGAAGAAGTATTTGAGTCAGCGGCTTCTATTGTTTTTGATCAAGCGGAGAATCGCATGCATACCATCAAGGCCGTGATGGTCGCCACCCTGGGAAGCTGAGCAAGGTAACCGACCGATGCGCATCGTGATTGCACTGGGTGGAAATGCATTGCTTCGACGCGGCGAACCGTTAACTGCAGCTAATCAGCGACAAAATATTAAGACGGCAGCAGAAGCACTAGCACCGCTTGCCCTTAAACATGAATTAGTCATTACCCACGGTAACGGTCCGCAGGTTGGACTTTTGGCATTACAAAACGCCGCTTATAAAGCGGATGAAATGTATCCTTTAGATATCCTCGATGCAGAAACTGAAGGTATGATCGGTTACCTCATTGAGCAAGAGTTGGTTAATCTCTTACCACCGAATCGTCAATGCGCAACCTTGCTTACCCAAATCGAAGTGGATCGCAACGACCCCGCTTTTAAACACCCTACAAAACCGATTGGCCCAATCTATGATGCGGCAGCAGCAAAAAGGCTAGAAACAGAAAGGAACTGGCGTATTGCTGCTGATGGCAAACACTACCGGCGTGTGGTTGCGTCACCCAGACCAATACGGATTCTTGAGCAACGTGTTATCGACCTACTGGTCAGTCAAGGGATCATCGTGATCTGTGCGGGTGGTGGCGGAATTCCTGTTATTAGCCAGGAAGATGGCGCATTAATTGGTGTGGAAGCGGTGATTGATAAAGACCTAGCCAGCGCACTGTTAGCACAAGAAATGCAAGCGGATCTGTTGTTGCTGCTCACTGATGTGGACGCGGTTTATCAAAACTGGGGGGAAGCCAACACATGTGCAATTAAACGCATCTCGCCACAAGCGATCAAAACCTTTTCATTTGCACCTGGTTCGATGGCTCCTAAGGTTCAAGCAGCGATTGAGTTTGTCGAACAAAGTGGCGGCGCTGCTTGTATCGGGTCACTTGGAGATGCGGCTGCGGTTATTAATGGTGAGGCAGGGACTTTGATTAGCAAAGAAGAAACCGAAACAGTTTGGTGGGATTAGGTGTGTCTGTCCTGGCTTGATCTGGCGCATATTCGATAGCAGAAATTGGGGAATATTTTGGTGTTTGCCACATGACAGTCAGAAGAACCGTTCGAGAATTTGGAGATCATCTTTTTAAACGGATATCAAAACCATCATGGGTGCCACATTCAACCTTCAAGTGCGCCATGAGCTAAATTAAACATCTCATAGGGAGTTCGGTAATTTAAACATTTTCTAGACCGATTGTTGAGTCATTTTTCTACACGATTAATCTCAGCAAAAAGGCAACAGGTCTTGCAATGCAATATACATGGCATCTCTTTTCTGTGCTCTCAATTGTAATTTGTAGCAATGCAAGACGCGGCCACTATGTGCGATAGAAAATCGGCAAATAGTCGTTAGGAACAATCATCAGCCTATTCACAACACTCATCACTTGGCATTCTTGCTAAGCAAAATGTTGATTTTGGTTTTTGAACCAAGGTATACAGGAATACGTTGGTGCAAACTTTCCGGTTCTATATCCAAAACTGCAACGTCTCGACTCATTGCCTTACCACCCGCTTGCTCCATAATAAAACCCATTGGAATTGCCTCATATAGCAAACGTAATTTACCTGTTGTATTCTTATCGTCTGCCGGATAAAGAAAAATACCACCTTTAATAAGCGTGCGATGCATATCAGCAACCATGGCA
>JAJFJJ010000019.1 GCA_021774195.1 Nitrosomonas sp.
ATTCAGTACATCAAAGTAACTGTTCAGATTGCTCCTATAATTCGTCAGTTCAAGGCACAAAATGTGAGTTTACACGTGTAAATGATCATTTTGTAACACCGAAATGGCGGATTATAGGGGTAAGCTGAATAGTTACATAAAATAAACATATTAGCACCAACCGCTCTTATTTATCTTATAGAAACAAAGCATTGTTAAGATTAAGCTCAACTATTATCGCCATTAGAAAAGCCCATTGAATACATTTGCATTTCTCTAAATTATCTTTGTTTAACTCAACAAGTTTCTCTTCCCGATAATTCTGATAGTTGCAATCTACTCAATGAGCTTTTCCCCATCGCTAAATTTCTAAGGAAAAATCCGGAACAATAATTACAGGCTAGAATCTTATGTTTTAGGCGGCATCAGATTAGCATTGTTCCAAAAAATTTCATTGTGACAGTATTTAAGAAATACCTTGCTTGTACTAAAGTAACTGAGCCTCATATAAAGCAAGAATCGTCCCAATCTGCTGGTTCGCTTCTTGAGCATTGACCTCATTGCCTGTATCGACGGCATCTTTCAAATCTCGCAATGCATTTTCCAGTCTTACACGTTGCAACGAATCCAAGCGCTGCGCCAAGTCAGCGAGAAACATTTCTGCATATAACGAAGCGGCTACTGCGGCACGCCTCGCCAGATCACGATCCGATTCAATACTTGTCTGGCTTAACTGTAAGTGGCGGTTTAGTTGCCCGATCAAACCTCGATTGATTTCACTCACCAATCGATCTGCATTAACATCTGCAACATTTCCAGTCAATTGACTATTAATAAAAGCATTACCACTTGGGTTATCCTGCAAAACGAAACCTTCAACAATTCGATAGAAGAATTCACCTTCTTCCTGCTTTTCCCAAGCTTTTTCTATTTCACGTTCTCGATTGTCAACAATGCCTTCAATTTCTCTTAGCACTCCAATGAAAAAAGTTCTGACCAGCGATAGCACGATTTCTTCACGAGCAATTGCCAAATTCACTTTATCTACTGCGGCATCTTCCTGATTTAGCGCATTCTTACCATTAACAAATGCTAGCTCTATCCGGTTGTCCAGGTCAGGATTGTCGCCAGTTTCGATCGTTAACCGATCATCTGAAAGCACCTTATTTTCACGTGCAGCAGTACCTATAATTGATAAGAATGCAGCATAAGCGCGGTCCCATTCAAACTGCAACTCATTGATTGACAGTTGATCAAAATTATCTTGAACGAGTGTTACACGGTTATAAATAGTCAAGGCGAATACTCGCTGTAATGTCTTGTCAATCACTTGAGCCGCCAATTTGGGTTGATTATCATTGCGGATATTGTTCATTGCCAATAAAAGATCATCATCCATTGACGCCCCATAAACTTCATCCATAAATCGTGTTAACACCCTTAATTCACCTTCATATTCAGCCAAAATCGCATCGGCATCTATCGGGCTCTGTTTTCTTAATACACCGATTGCCTGGAACGACAAAATAGCCGGGTCGAGGAAGTCTGTGGTATTTGTTTTCACATAATGAGACAATGCCAATTCATCTTCATAATTAACAAGTATCGTTTCTATGGACTGACGTGCATTACCAGCTGTGTTGGCGTCACCAGTGTCACTTGCACTCTTTAAATTAGTTAGCGCACTGAGCAAATCATCTTGAGATTGTTGACCTAAACGTACTGCCAAATCGGCTAAAAATATATTTGCATACAACAACGCCTCTTCAGCCACTTCTTTAGCACGTGCACGATCATCGCCTAGACTCTCTTCATTGGCGCTTAATTCAGCTCTTACTCGCCCAATGAGACCTTTACTCAGTTCACTAGTTAGTTGATCAGCCACTACATCTGAAAGATTACCGATCAACTGGTCCTTTATCAAAAGATTCCCTGTCGGATTATCACGTACAATAAATTCTTCAATAATCCGGTAGAAAATCTCACCTTCCTTCTGTTTTTCACGTGCAACATTCGGTTCACGTTCTCTATTAGAAAGAATCCCGTCAATTTCCCGAAGCACACCAATGTAATAAGCGCGGGCCAAAGACAATCGGATATTCTGACGTTCAATAGCAACCGTTATTTTGTCTTCATCAGAATTCTCTTTATTCAGTGCCGTCCTACCGCGTAAAAACGCGTTGGTAATCTCAACATCTAACCCAGGGTTATCCGCCGTCTGAATGGTTTGCCGATCTGTTGTAATAACTTTGTTTTCCCGCGCCGCAGTTCCTTTAATCGCTTCAAATGCTGCGCTCGCCTCATCCCATTGCGCTACGAGCTCGGCAGTGGTCTGGTCGTCAAAGTCATCCCGAACCGCCGTAATACGATCAATAATCGTTTGAAAGAAAACACGCTGTAATGTTTTATCGATCACTTGTACTGCCAAATCTGGATCTTTATCATCGCGGACATTCTCGATTGCAGCCAACACATCACTATCCAGACGCAAACCAGCTTGCTCATCCACTTGTTGTGTCAGTGATTGCATCCCAGTTTCATATTCGAGCAATAGCGCGTCCGCATCAACAGGGTTCTGTTTACGTAAGGCGCTAATCGTTTGAAAAGACAAAACTGAAGAATCAATCGATTCTGCAGCGGAAATATTTTCGAATGTTGCAGCAAATACTCTTGACTCGTGCCCTCCAGGCATCACAAATCCGCCCAAAAAGACGAATAAGCCACCTAAAAATGCTAAAGCTCTTGAGAAAAAAATCATATAAAACCCCTCATAAATTATGATGATAATAATAATACTAATGATAACCATTTCTATTTGTGTTTAAGTGTAAACCAGAATAAGTGAAATATCTATAGATAAAACCACAAAAACAAATTGATTTGAAAATTCAGACAATCCTATGCCTAAGAAAATATCAATAAATCTTAAACCTAGAAATTAGCAATTAACGATGCATGAACCATTATTGGCGCACCCGGCGTCAAGTTATTATCGTTCTGGACTGCAGTAATATATTTGGTATTAAAAATATTCTTAATATTGACCTGGGCACGAACCTGTCGACTAAGTTGCGCATATAAAGCCGCATCAACTCGCGTAAAGCCCTGCACTCTCACTTCATTCCCCGTTGATGCAAACATATCGCTGCGATTTATCACACCAAAAGCAGCACCCAATTTTGGCGTAAAATCATAACGACTCCACATTGAGAAGGTGTTACGCGGCAATTCCGCCACAGATGCACCTTCTTTCCCTAAGTCATTATCGCTATCTGTTATCTCTCCATGCTGGAAAGCATAACCACCCATCACACTCCAATTAGGTGTTAATTGGCCACTGACACTCAGCTCTACGCCCTTAGTCCTCTGTCCCTTGACCAAGAATGCACGTGATGAGTCACTTGGATCAATCGCAATCACATTGTCACGATCCAATTGGTAAACAGCGCCGGTAACGGCTAAATCCGGACGTATATCCCACTTCACACCTGCTTCCAGCGTGGTGAATTTCTCCGGTTTCAATGTTGCCCGTGTAACCTGAATGCTGGTTAATTGTTCGCCCGCACGCGGCACAAATGCCCGACTATAACTGGTGTAAATGGAAACCGGTTCAAGCGGTTTATAAATAAGCCCAAAACGCGGCGAGATCAGATCATCACGTGTTTTTAATTGCGTACCACTGCCGTTTCTCTTGACAAAATCAACTTCAAATAAATCATAACGCACCCCGGCAATGGCTTGTAACTGTGG
The DNA here is from genome assembly GCA_021774195.1 of Nitrosomonas sp. Taxonomy (GTDB): domain Bacteria; phylum Pseudomonadota; class Gammaproteobacteria; order Burkholderiales; family Nitrosomonadaceae; genus Nitrosomonas. Next base: position 3,730 of record JAJFJJ010000019.1, read on the forward strand.
CAAAATCTCAATTTGGTCTTGAATATAGAGCGAGGTAATATCTACCACACTGCGGTTATCCGCATCGCTAGCCAACGTCTGATAGTCGGTTCTATTATCAGGTAAAGTTGAATCAATGACCGGATTACTTAGCGGCACAGTAAACCTGGTACGTTGATTAGGCCTTTCACGGTTTATTCCACCTATAAAACCAGTTTGACGCAGATCATTGGTAATTTGTTGCCCAATTTCGATACCAGCAAGCAGTGTATGGCTAATTGGGCCGGTATCCAGCGAATACAAAAAATCAGTCTGATTAAAAACATTTTTACGGCTCGTTGTACTGTTATACGCATTTAATTCCACTTCGCCAAACGCATCAACCGGGCCTCCTGCAAAAATATTCTGGTAAAACTTGTCGTAATCAGTGTAATTGGTACGATTACGAAGTGTGAGACCAAAACCGAACTTATGCTCAATAAACGAATTAAAAGACAGCACCTCTACATCAGAGTGACTGTTTTTGGGATCACCGAAGAATTGTGAACGACCAACGCTGACCGGACGCCCATTGAATGATGGAATACCCCGGTCTGCGGTACGATCATCATGATAACGTTCCATATTGAGCACAACTTTTGTACGATTGGTTGGCTTAAACGTTATGGTTGGTGAGATACCCCGGCGTCTTGAATTAACCCCATCACGGAAACTGCCAGAATCCTCAAACATACCATTCACACGAATCGCAACTTTGTCATTAATCACTTGATTAATATCCGCAGTGATACGTTTGCGATTAAATGACCCACCTTGAAATGAAAGTTCACGGCCCGAGTCCCAATTCGCTTGTTTTGTGACCCGATTAATCACACCGCCTGAACCACCTCGACCAAAAATCATGCCATTGGCCCCTTTCAAAACCTCAACCCGTTCAATATTGTACAAATCACGAGCGTATTGCGCATCATCACGTGTGCCATCAATAAAGAAATCACCGGTTGAACGATTACCCCGGAAAATAAGTGCATCACGATTTCCCTCACCCTGCGACACACCAACACCCGGCACATACCGCACGGCCTCTCCCAAGCTCTGTACGGCTTGATCTTGAATCAATTCATTGGTCAATACTGAAATAGACTGAGGCACATCACGCAACAAAGTATCTGTTTTAGTCGCTGTTACGCTTGTTGTCGCGTTATAACGATCAACACTACTCGCTGCTACCTGAATTGAAGGCAACACTGTAATGGCATTCGATGCTTGTGATTTAATCACGGCATAGCCATCATCTTTAGTGACCGCCTGTAATTCACTACCGATTAACATGAAATTCAACCCGGACTGGACATCAAAGCGACCAGATAGCCCTTGCGTCCTCGCATCTTTGACAATCTCTGCATCGAATGTCAATTTGACGCCACTTTGCTGTTCAAATTGTTTTAACGCCTCAGTCAGCGAACCGGCTGGAATACTATAATTCTTCTCGATTACCGGTGTAACGTTGGCAACTTGTGCCAAAACAGAATTTGAAAGCGCGAGAACAATAAAAAACAAACAGATTAACGAGTATTGCATCGCAGTCAAAGATCTATTTTGATGAGCGCTCAACTTATGAAAATGTGAATTTTTATATTGCCTTTTAAACACTGTTGCTGTTACGCACATTGATTCTCTCCGCTCCTAAAATGCCTAATCAATGAACTGAAAAGTACGTGCGCACGCTAACAAATGGTGGGCAAATTGGGATGAAAATACTAAGTCAGATTAACTCAGTGATATGTAAAACGAAAAATTTTAACTAGCTTAAATAACTAATCTCTCACGCAGACTGAAGCAATCGAGTCGTCTCTATTATATTTGGTACTTTCGCCTTTTGGTTACGTGTTTGGTCTAATACTTCCTTCGTATGGCAAGCACAAATACCACATTGCTCGGTAACACCCAAGCAAGCTTTTAAGTCACGCATCCGATCAGCCCCTTGATAAACTGCGTCACGGATCGCGCTATCGGTTACACCTTTGCAAATACAAATATACATATTGAACGATCTTAAAAAATAAATAATATTGCTAATGAGAATGATTCGTAATTATATTCCACTCTCAGAAGAATGCAAGCAATAGTTATTAAATATCGCCACTAACTTTCGGAAACAAAAATTTAGAATATTTCTTTACCACTCAAAGCGCATTAACCCCGACAAGCCGTCTAAACCATATACAACATTAATACCTCATTGTATTAACAATAAAAAAGGTTCTTCTCCGGTCTTGTGAGTGTATCTATGTTGCAACATAGAACATGCTCAGGTTATCAGGAACCGATGTTTGTCTAATTTTAAGTTTAAAATATTCTGTATCACGGATTCCCCTGGCACGTTTACGAATCATGCCGA
>JAJFJJ010000020.1 GCA_021774195.1 Nitrosomonas sp.
ATTTGGCGCATGATCGACTGGGCGCTATTTTGTTGTACCAAACAGCACGTTTGACTGCCGGTACGCAGGTTTATCTAACTGGCAAGCGACTCAGTATTGGTGTCGGTGATGCTTTATTAGGACGGGTGATTGACCCATTGGGTTTTCCACTTGATGACGTTGGCGCTATTTCATTCAGTGTCTCTCGTTTATTGGACGTGCGCTCACCGCCTATTATTGCACGTGAATTTGTGGCGCAGCCGTTATATACCGGTAACAAGATTGTCGATACTATGATTCCCATCGGCAAAGGTCAGCGGCAACTTATTATCGGCGATAATGGTTGTGGTAAAAGCACTTTGGCGCTTGATACGGTGATTAATCAACAAGGTAAAGCGGTGTATTGTATTTATGTGCTGATTGGACAGAAGCGCTCCACTGTGGTGAATACCATTGAGACGCTACGCCGTGCCGGAGCATTGGCGTATACAGTAGTCGTGGTGGCAGAGGCGACGGCCATGCCTGGTCTGAAATATTTGGCGCCTTTCGCAGGTTGTACGGTGGCAGAGGCCTGGATGGCTGCCGGGCGTGATACGCTGATTGTGTATGATGATTTGAGTACACATGCTCGTAGTTATCGTGAGTTGTCTTTATTGTTACGTAGACCACCGGGACGGGAAGCTTATCCTGGTGATATTTTTTACCTGCATTCACGCTTGTTGGAGCGTTCCACACGGCTGTCTGCAAAACAGGGCGGTGGCAGTATGACGGCGTTGCCGATTGTTGAAACTGAACAAGGTGAGATCGCCTCGTATATTCCGACCAATTTAATTTCAATTACCGATGGACAAATTTATTTCGACCACCAATTATTTGCTCGGGGTTTTTTACCGGCGATTGATGTGACGCGTTCAGTGTCGCGTATCGGTGGTAAAGCGCAACATGCGACAATCAAAAAGGAAGCCGGGCGCATGAAACTGGATTATTTGCAATTTTTAGAACTGGAGGTATTCACCCGCTTTGGTTCGCGGTTGGAAGCCAGTATGGAAGCGCGTATTAAGCGTGGCCAGATATTGCGGGAGATACTCAAGCAGGATTCGCTCGCACCGCTCACCATTGAGTTTCAAATGGCCTAGCTGGTTACCTATAACAAAAAACTGTTTAATAACCTAGAACTAGAGCAAGTTACACCGCAATTGACACATTTGCGAGAGCAGGTAGAAAAGGCCTGTTTGAATATTGATGAAGGTCGTGAACAATGGAAAATGCTGATACATGCCTGGCTAAAATGACCGCTGTGTGCTTTGCGTCATTATGAGTAAGCGACGTGAATTAAAAGAACATTTGGTAACATTGGAAGAAATTAAAGGCATTATGAGTGCCATGAAAAATTTGGCGTTGCTGGAAATTCGCAAACTGGAAGTTTTTCTGGCGACGCAACGTCGTGTTGTTGCCAGTATTGATACTGCGGCACAAGACTTTCTTTCTTTTTATCCGCACTTACAGTCGTCCCCTGATGATTTGCAGCAACTTTGGGTTGTAATCGGTTCGGAACGTGGTTTCTGTGGTGATTTTAACGAATCTCTGGCGCAGTTTCTGAATGATCATGCGCAACAATCCGATACGCTATTACTTGTTGTGGGTCGAAGACTTGAAGTTAAGTTGCATGATGATCAGCGCGTGGCAGCGTTTATCGCCGGTCATAGTGTGGCTGAAGAAATACAGGGGACACTGTTACATTTGACCGAAGCGCTCAATCAATTGCAGCAGCAATTGACATTGACAAAAATCGGGCGTATCAGCGCAGTGTATTGCGATGAGGAAACCGATTCTGTTCAGTTACGTCAATTATTGCCGTTGGCGGAACCTAAAAAAGTATCAATATACGCGCATGCGCCTTTACTCAATTTAGAACCAGATCAGTTTTTAGCTCAGCTAACAGATCAATATCTTTATGCCGCATTGCACGAGGTTTTTTACACGTCCTTAATGGTAGAAAATCATAAGCGGCTGGAACATATGAACAGTGCCATTAATCGCTTGGAAAAAGACGTGGCACGGTTACAATTGGGCTACAACAGACTCCGCCAGGAGGAAATTACCGAGGAAATAGAAATCATCTTGCTTAGTGCTGAGGCGTTGATTGAAGAAGGTAAGACAGGGAGATGATTTTTATTGAATGACGCTATTAACTGTCTGTTTAAAACCTTCACGTCAACTTACTTTGATACTCAGCCTGGTACACCTTGTTGCAGCGAGTCTATTATGGCCGTTGGTATTGCCATTAGTAATCAAGTTGACGGGAATCGTTTTGTTGGTCGCCAGTCTAACTTATTATTTGCGAAAAGATGCGTTTCTCAGTTTCTCACATTCGGTCGTGTCGTTTGAATTGTCCGATGAAATGCGTTGCACTTTAACCACCAGGTCCGGCGAATTAATGAATTGCTGGATACAAAATAGTACGTTTGTCGCGCCGTATCTAACGGTGCTCAATTTGAAGCCCGAAGGCAAATTTTTTGTTCGAAGTGTTGTGATTTTATCCGACAGTCTAGTGGCAGAGGAATTCAGGCGCTTGCGGATATTGTTGCGCTGGAAGTGGAAAAGTGCAAAAAAGTTTTGAACGGTCTCAACCGTTTTGTTTTAGGACACCTCTAAAAATACGGATTTTATCCCTGTTGCCATGTTGCGAAAAAACTTCATTTCATAAATTTGGCTGTTGTTGAAGCGGTCAACTGAGTATTCTAGGATAATACGCTGTGAATTTTTTAAGAACTCATAAAAAAACCGCTTCCAAAGAAGCGGTTCTCATCTTAATTGCTAAAACGTAACTAGCGACTAGTCTTGATTTGCAGCGTCACGATCATCCAAGATGTTTTGGCTTGGTGGATACTGACCTGGTTTTGGATCGCCGCAAGCTGTTAAAGACAGTACTAAAATGGTTGCAACAAAGAGAGAGAATTTCATTATTTATCTTTCCTAATTTTGACAGGAATTCCAGTATAGCACAGGCATTTCAGCTGACCTTGATGATTCATTCTAAAATGGTTATTAAATTTCCAGCCGCCACTTTTCATTTCGTTACATATTATTATATCCCCTAGCCTCAAGCGCGGTTAGAAAATGAGACGGTCGTTTCTATTGGTGCCATTCTGTCTTGTTAAGCTACTGTTTATTTATGTTTAATCTCTGTTAGAATGAATGCCTCGTATAGAGTGAATAGTAGTTTATTATGATGAGTTCAACTAAAGTGCCAGATGCATTTAAGCCCTTATTCGAATTGGCTGAGAAACATGTCGGCGACTATTTTAAGCATCGAAAATATCAACCTGAAAAGGGAATGATAGAGATTTCCGGGTCACGCTACATTATGCTTCGTGGTGCCTCGATCTCTGTTGAGTTTTTTCAGTTAAGTAGAAAGCTTTTTGGTTCGGAAAATTTACAGCAGGCAGACTTGTTTGCGGCAGGATTTCTCTATGAGCTGGCGCATTTAATTGGCAATTCAGATGCTAGACTATTCCATAAAAAAATGAAACTTACTGACCCGGTGGAAAAACTATCAGCAGGCCCTGTACACTTTGCACATACGGGTTGGGCGTTTGTCAATATCCTTGATGAATCGAAACCGAGCCCGAATAGTGATTATTTTCTGGTATATAAACATCCTTACTCGTTTGAATGTGATGCATGGCTGAACTCATCCCTGGCACCCACTTACCCCGTATGCGTTATGAATGCGGGTTATTCGAGTGGCTGGTGTCAGGAAAGCTTTGGTATTTCTTTGGATGCAAGAGAAGTGACTTGTCGTTCTCTTGGGCATGACGATTGTCTTTTTATTATGGCGCCACCTGATAGGCTGGACAAGCGAATTGCGGAGTATTTAGTAAACCATCAAGAGCTTCCTGACTTGAAAGATAGCTTCCAACTTACTCAAACAAGAATTCAACTTGAAGCGGGTGAAACGAACCAACATAATATTCTTACCAAACTACTTTCAAATCGTTTATTTACTTACGCCAGAAACCTGGAAGCGACGCAACAATCCCTGCCTGAAAAAATCGAGTTGTTAAATAAAGAAATAGAGGTAAGGAAAGAAACAGAACATGCCCTTGCAGTCAGCGAGAAAAGTTGGCGTGAATTAAGTGAGATATCATTCGATAGTATACTAAGGTGTCGAATGGATTGCGTCATCGAAGCGAATAAGGCATCAGAAACGTTATTTAAACGCTCGGCATCAAGTCTTATTAATCAGAGCATCGCCGAGCTTTTAGGATTAGAAAACTGGGTAAAACTGAAGCTGATAATTGATACGGACCATAACAACCGTACTGAGCTGAAAATAGACATTAATGGCCGTCCATCTAATATTGAAGTGCAAATTAATAAAACGAATGATAATCAATTTGTTTTGGCATTTCGTGATATTAGTGAGCGTGTCAATACCATGAACAAACTGGAGCGGTTAGCTAATTATGATTCTCTTACCGGTTTATGCAATCGGACTGCCTTTGAACGGATCGTGACCAGGAAAATCACGAACTCTTCCTTCGACAAAGACAAACATGCACTCTTATATTTTGATTTAGATAAATTTAAGCAGGTAAATGATACTCTGGGACACAAAGCGGGCGATTTATTACTCTATGAAGTTGCTCAACGAGCGGGTAAGGCTATCAGAGCACTTGATCTATTGGCGCGCATGGGTGGGGATGAGTTTACTATTTGGCTGCCAGATATTCGACAAGCAGAAGAAGCTCAGCAAGCTGCAAAACATATTATGGAATCGATGACATCCCCCTTTCTCATTGAAAATCAATCGTTGGCAGTTCTTATAAGTATTGGAATTGCTTTCTATCCAGAAGATGGACTCGATTATGAAACACTATATTTGCACGCAGATCAGGCCATGTACGAGGCTAAATCTAGAGGGGGAGGAGCGGTTAGGACATATAAGCCTAACTAAAGTTGTTATTTGATTTTTCCCATCCCGAGGTAAAAAGCCGCCATTGGTTCGTGCTTCGCACGGGTAATACCTGGCAATCAATCTGCGCTTAAGTATGTCAAGAGGCCCAGACGTTGTTCTGTCTAGGAGGCTGTCCGAGAATAGAATAATCTACTGCAGGAAAGCCATTATGGCCATATTTTCCGGTAATTTTCGTTAAATAGAACAACTATTCGCCTAAAATGACCAAAAAATCTGTCTCAAAATGGCTTCCCTTCGCTACGATTACTATTCTCGGACAGCCTCCTAGGTTCCTCTATCTGCCCGCTGGGCGCATCAACTTTCCAATAGTTCAAACGCTAATTCTCGTGGCAATCGTCCTTCGCGGATTGCAAGTGCGATGTTTTTGCCGGTGATCTCTGAGTTGGCTTCAAGCTCTGCGAGCAGGCCATTTTCTACTGGGTTCGGTATTGTTCCAATACTTGCCATTTTGTAAGGTTTAGGTGCCGGACTGGTTCCGGGTCTGCTGGTGTCGCGTTCCGGTGTTGATCCTGCTTTTTGATAGCCATCCGGTACTGTTCCGCCTGTGGGTGCATTTTCTAGTTGGCCGTTGGCTATTGCGGCACCGTTGGGTGAGGGTTCGCCGCTTAGATCATAACTTGAGAATGCTTTCTCAAACATTAACGCGCCTTGCGTAATGTTTAGTTGATGATCAACCAAGACCCGTGATACGCCAAGATTGTAGTCAAGGAAATTTCCTACTGTCAGGCGATAATTGGTTTGGATTTTTAAATGTGCTGGGTATTGTGTGACGCTAAAGGTGAAATATTCGGTCTTTGGGTCATCCTGTGGGCCGTCCGGGTTCATGTTCGGTAAAATGGCATTAGCCGATCCACCAACTCCCAACACTTGTCCGCCACCGCCACCACCTTCGGATTCTGCTGGACGAACGCGCGATTCAGCTTTAGAAGAAATCCGTTTCTGTGTTCCGTCAGGCAATACAACCCGCACGTCGCATTGTGCTTTGCCAAAAGATCCTTGGTATCCAAATGCTTGACTGGCGTTGGCAAGAGTATCGACGTGCACCGCAAGTTCTACGTTGGTTTTCTGGTTCGGCTCCTCGGTAATCAAGTATTCGGTGATGTATCGTACACGCATCCGGTCAAGCTTGCGATTGCCTTTTGTGGTCATCCGTTGACTGGCTTGTACATCGCTTCCGAGAACACGTTCACGTCCGTCATACTTTGCCCAGTAATTGTGCGGGGCGAGCGGTTGGCCAGTCGGCATTTTATCCAACATTTGTTTCAGATGCGGGGTGGATTTGACAACATTTGAATTTAGCGCCCGTAACTGCGCGGCGGACCAATAATTGTTTTTGAATTCCTCACGGGTATTAGGCCACGTGGAATCAGTTTGTTTCGCTGGCGTGTATTTAACGTATATCATTAGTAGGCTCCTGGAATGTGTGGAACTAAATAATCGTCAGAGTGGAACTAAATAATCCTGAATTTAAAGAAAGATCTTGGTATTCTTACTTATTTTTTTAGAGATGATCATACATTGCTCGTAATGCGTCAATTGGATAACCATAGTTTATAGTTCCCATAGGCATACGGTTTAACTTTCTGATGATGATTGGCACCAAGTGGCTATGAACACTTCCTGCCTCTTGGATGTGGAGTCCATAATGATAATGGAAAGCCAAATCATTCATTGAACCTAGAACTCGTTTGTTATTAGTTTTTGCATAGCGCAAATTTTCATATTCACTATGTATTCTTTTGATTTTTGAGTTCTTAGGCCTTCATCGGTAAGAACGCAAAAAATATTTTCGATGAACATTTTTGATAACTCTTCCGTAGCCTTAAACATGAACAATTGGGCTACAAAAATTCAGTGCCAAGGAAGAAGCTAAACTAAGCTGAGTATCATTGACTACTTGACTTTTTACAATGGAAAACGTATTTACTCAAAATTAGGTTGCCAATCACCGTTGAAATTTGAGCGTGTATTTTATAGAAAGATTGTTTAACAAGTATACGGTTTTAGTTATGACTGCATGATCAACAATTAAGAGTGGTATAGCCTTAATTTTTAATTAAGGCAGACCAAATTGTGTAACACCGATCTCCGTTCCTACATGACTGCCGTTGGCGGCATTACAATGGTAATCTAAAACGAATGTTCTAGTACCCTCGTCAGTTTTGTTTACCGATATTGTATACACACCTTTGCCGGCTTGTAAATTAATGAATGGAGAATAGTTTGCATCAGCCGAAACCGTATCAGATATGGCGACTTGCTTCCCATTCTTAGAGATTTGTAGATTTACCAGCAGACCGGGTATTGGAGGAGAGTCGTCCCTGATTCTGGCAATTAAACTATCCGCTTCCTCACCTGCATCATCAAAACAGGTAACAAATGCTACGGCAGTAAAACTTCTCTCAGGACCCATTGTTGCGCCCGCAGTATGGGCGCTACTGATACCAGCATAACCGGCTGTGAAAGCGATGAAAACCATCATCATCGTTTTGTTTAAGAATTTAGTTTGCATGATTATTCCTTTTCGTATTAATTTCCGTACTTTTCCAGCATTATCTGCGGCTGATACATGCCGGTATCGTGTTATCAATTGAGTAAAACTATAAAAGTTTCAGTTAAGGCGTAAAAGAAAAATCAGTTCTGCTAACCTGTAGAATATCATCTTGATTGATGCTACCGTCACTTAGTGATCCGGCCTTGGCCATCACTAGAAAGGCGGTGTAATTACCAGCCGATTCTTGGCCTGTCCAATTGAAAGTGAAGAATTCCTGCAGATTTGCTGCGAGAGGAGCTGCAATGTCAATGGAAGCCGCCATTGGCACTATACCGGCAAGATTTGATAGGTGACCAAATGCAAACTTTGCGTCCAGATCGGTGAAATAAACTAGATTTTCGCCGTCTGGTAAAAGTATGATCATAAAAACGTCCACTACAGATTGTAGACCCGGACTTGAAATCCCGATATCGAGTTTTAGACTATCGCCTGTTGAGAAACTCGTTTGACTGGCGCTGACAGCGAGGGTAAGGGGGGGCACTGCATTTGGCTGCAAGTCAAAGGTCACATTATCAATTTCGGAGAGCAGATTGAATAACGCCCCTTTAAATTCAGGTTCTGCCGGATCAATACCGCGACCTGGCGGTGTATACCAATATTCAACCTGATCAACATTGCCAAAATTTGCATCTCGCGCAAGAAAATCTATTGTTGTTCCAACTTCTTCATTTGTCAGTGTAATGTTGGCAACTTTTACGCTATCTCTCATGCCAACGATATGAAAAGTCGATTCCCCACCATTAGTTTGGGCCAAATCCAAGGTGATTAGATCCCAGCTTTGAAAACTGAATTTGTCGCCGGTTGCGGTTCTAAATAAGCCGCCACCCGCATCACCCGCTAATTGAGAAACACGGCCTCCGTTAGCGGACACACCATGGACATGGCTTGTTGGTTCTCTAAAACCAATGGATGTATGCTCCAAACCATTTTGTGTGTAAAACTCACCCAATGTACCGAATACGGCTGCACGCATTGGCGGTGTTTCAAAATCCATAACCTCTGCTTGCGCCGAATTAAAATGCAATACGAGCGGAAGAATGATTACAATCGTCGATAAACGTATTGCCTTATAAGTAAAAAACATGTTTATTCCTTTAACTTGATATTTCTGGATACAGCGATCACAAGATGTTTCATCACATGGCGCAGACAATGGTTTTTCTCTTGGCAAATGCGGCAATACGGTGATGGGACATCTTGTATTTGCCCCGGCTCAGTTGTTTATTATTGCTGGCCAGGCTTGTTGGCCATCAATTATTACGGGCATATCGCGATTAATTTGCTCGGCTGAAGGCCGGACTTCAATAGTTACGCCCTCTCCACATGAGTTCGACATTGAACTGGTACGATTGACCGTGTATGACACGTTATCATTGCCGTTGCTTGGGTTATCATAAGCAGTGCCTAAACCACTTTCCGTCCATAAGTTCACCGTCTTTCCATGATCAAATCCAGCAGGTGACGTAAGCGCACAAATTTCGGCTGTGGCAAGTTTAAAAATCACTTGCTTAGCACACGAATCCAAATTAAAGAGAACAGAATTGAATCTAACGGGAATACGTGCTGAAAGATTTATTGATTGACTATATCTTCCGCTAACCCATAAACCAACCACATTACCGTTGGCGTCTATCTTTTCATCACCGTCGGCAAACGCGTTACGATTCATGAACATCTGAATTGAATTACCCCAATTGGTAACATGGTCCGTCAGTGAATCATCACTTAATTCTCCATTAACTAAGATTGTTGAATCTACGCCATCTGGAAACACGATTGATGAACCAAGTATGGCCAAACCAGAGATCTCACAGGACCGCTCTGTCAGGATGCTGTTAATGCCTGAAGAAACTCCTTCATCAATTTGCGATTTTTCCAGTCTCATGGGTGCAGTTACTTGGGAAGGTGTTTCTTGAGAAGGCGGTAATGGTATGGGTATTGGAGTCGGAGT
>JAJFJJ010000003.1 GCA_021774195.1 Nitrosomonas sp.
TCAGGTGGAAGCGCTGGAACTGCAGATAAAACTGTGGCACAAAGAGAATGAAGCCAGTCAAAAACTGGAAGCTATTCCCGGTATTGGTCCGATCACGGCGAGTGCTATTGTTGCAACTGTGGGGAATGCCAGAGAGTTTAACAGAATTAAGGGGACACATTACTCAATTATTGCCATGCTTCAGAAAAGTTCGGTATCGTGTCCCCAGAATACCGAATACACGCAACCTATGAACCTGCAACCACATTCCGACCAGAGAACGACCAGAAGAAAAAATCAAGAAGTAAATGAATCAGGCAGAAAGCCTTAAAAATAGTGGTGGCCAAGGACGGATTTGAACCATCGACACAAGGATTTTCAGTCCTCTGCTCTACCAACTGAGCTACTTGGCCTTTTGTGAAACTTGTAACAATGCGTTGAACTAGTGGCGCGCCCGGCAGGATTCGAACCCACGACCCCTTGGTTCGTAGCCAAGTACTCTATCCAACTGAGCTACGGGCGCATGGTCCAACTTATTGTTTACAGCATGCTGCTTTAACCAGCCGTGGGATTATATCAGATTGAAACTGGTGCGGGCTTGAATCTTGTGTTTTTTTGCCAAAGTTCTTTTCATTAACAATTCCATATGCGGGGGCGATAATGGTTTATTTGGCCCTAATTGTCAAGAACTTTTGCTGGGATTGTGTCTGTTTCATTGCCAGTAGAGTTTTAATTTTTTGCGTATTATCGTTTTATTTTATATTGTTAAATAATCTGTAGTGCTACTGGTTCTTTGTCAGGAAAATTGCTCATTTGATAGCCTTGCCATAGGCGGTTGGCAATGAATTTGGCCACAGTGTCTGCGTGTTGTTGCAAGTCGGAGTTGTCTAATTCCTTTGTTGTTTCCTGAAACAGTTGTACCCAGCGTTCAAATAATGCTGCGGAAAGGTCCGGTAAAACGATGTGTTTGGGCATTGGTGCGCCACGAAATCGGCTGGTTCCTCTTAATTGCGCGGACCAGAAGTCGGTCATTTGTACAAAGTGAGCGTCCCAATCTTGTACGTGTTCTTCAAATATTGGTCCAAGACCTGGGTCTTTTCGTGCTTTGGCGTAGAAAGTATGTACCAGTAGGGCGACATCTTCTTCGCTATATCGGTTAGGGTCTGGGGTTGGAAATGGAGATTGATTCATAATTTAATAGGCGCTTATTCTAAATGGGTGGGTGAAAAAATGAAGGCCAGTTTTTGATTGTAAAAACTGGGGATTATTTTAAAAGTACGAAGCTATAAACAATAGATTAAAGAGACTAAACTATATGTAATCCTAATGATTAAATGAATCAGGAGGGGTATTATTTATGGGTACCTCTAAAAATCCATTTTTCGTCACAATACTGCGTTACGCACAAAAAATATCTCCTTACCTATCAGCTATATGCTGCGTCAATATTTTTTGTTCTCGCCTCGCCTTGTTTAGAAATCCGAATTTTTAGAGACGTCCTTATATCAATATGCTAAGCCGCAATTTTAACGATCACCGTTCTTGTTGTCCAATTTTGGATTCAATAGAAAATAGATTCATCATCTAATCATCAATTTGGAGAAAAGATTCCACATGAAAAATTTACGCGGTAAAGCAATTTTAGATGATCCTGCGAGTACCAAGTCCACCGCGTTTACAAGGGAAGAACGTGAGCGGCTTGGTTTGCGTGGTTTATTACCTTACGATGTGGCTGATATCGAGAAACAAAAGGAACGCGTGCTAGGGAATATGCGTTGTAAACCAAGTGATATTGAGAAATATATTTTTCTGAATGCATTACTAGAACGTAACCAACGACTTTTTTACCGCACCATGATTGATCATATGGATGAGATCATGCCGATAGTCTATACACCGACGGTGGGAGAGGCTTGTAAAGAGTTTGCGCATATTTTTAGGAGACCTCAAGGGCTTTATATCACACCAGAAGACCGTGGCGACATTGTTTCGATTTTGACTAATTGGCCGGAGGATGATGTTCGCGTCATCGTTGTGACGGATGGGGAGCGCATTCTGGGTTTGGGGGACTTGGGTGCTAATGGTATGGGGATACCGATTGGTAAGGTTGCTTTGTATGTAGCTTGCGCCGGGATTAATCCGGCACAATGTATGCCGGTGATGCTGGATGTGGGTACTAATAATTTATCAATACGTGAGGACCCGTTATATATGGGCTATCCTTTTCCAAGAATAACGGGTGATGCTTATCAGTCCTTGGTAGACGAATTCGTTCAGGCGGTTCAAACACGATTCCCGCGTGCTTTAGTCCAATTTGAAGATTTCTTGGCGCCAAATGCGTTTAAATTTCTAGATCTTTATGGAAACAAAGTGCGATGTTTTAATGATGATATTCAAGGCACGGCTGCTGTAACATTGGCAGGAGTTTATACGTCTTGCCGCATTACACGGAAAAAGTTTCCTGAGTTAAATATTATGTTTTTAGGCACTGGTTCGGCTGCAGTTGGTATAGCAGAGTTGATGGTGGAGGCATTTTGCTCGGTTGGTTTAACTCGGCAGCAAGCGTATAAGCGATTGTGGTTTATCGATAGGAAAGGGCTTGTTGTTTCGTCGAATGAAACTATTAAGCCGCGTATCAAGCCTTTTGCACATGATCATGCACCGTGTGGTTTTGTCGATGCGATTGGAGAAATCAAGCCGGATGTGTTGATCGGTGCAACCGGTGTGGCTGGTACTTTTAATGAGAATGTTATTCGCAAGATGGCAGCTGTTAATGAGCGTCCCGTTATTATTGCGTTGTCTAACCCAACCTCAAATACCGAATGCACGGCTGAGGAGGCGTATAAGTGGAGTGACGGTCGGGTGATTTTCGCCAGTGGAAGTCCTTTTGATGAGGTGCAATATGATGGTGAATTATTTCATCCTGCGCAGGGTAATAATGCTTATATTTTTCCGGGTATCGGCCTAGGTGTGCATGCCAGTGAGGCGCGTCTCATTACGCAAAATATGTTTTTGGCTTCTGCCGCAGCACTAGCTGAAACAGTTACTGATCATGAGATCAATCTTAGTGCTATTTATCCATCTCTGAGCCGTGTAAGAGAAGTTTCCCTAGCCATTGCTGTGGCTGTGTGTCGAGTGGCTGTTGACGAAGGTTTGACTGAAAAGGGTTTGCCAGATAATCTGGAAGCTTATGTAGGCTTTTTGATGTATGAACCTAATTACTGAGGATTTGTCGATTTGTAATGAAGAAGATATCTAAATGGATTCTCTTGCTACTGATTGCTGTCCTGTTTTGTCAAAAAACATATGCGAATGAGTCACATTTAGTTGTTCAACTGCCTTGGGATCATCAATTTCAGTTTGCGGGTTTTTACCAAGCACTATGGCAGGGTTACTATAAAGAAGCTGGTATTGAGGTGGAGATACGTGGTGGCATTAATGAGGAAGGAAACGTCATTGATGCCATTGAAGCGATAGCAAGTGGTGAGGCAGATATTGCGTCAATTGATGGTTTAGCATTACTCATTGCTCAAGATCAAGGCGCGGATATTGTTGCCTTGTTGCCAATATTGCAGCGAACACCTTGGGTGTTTCATAGCTTGGGAGATCAACCGCTCAACAATCTATCGGATCTTGCTAGCGCGCCGATAGCTACATCTCCAGATAGTGTTTTAGTCTACAAGATTTTACTTCAGCAAGGTGAAATAAAGCCTGATCAAAATCTGATTATATCTGAACCGCCAACCATCGATAGCTTGGTAAACGGTACTGCAAAAATTGTTTCTGATTATTCAGACGGTACAACGTGGATGGCGAAACAAATCGGTATGCAGATCAACACACTTTATCCTGAAGATTATCAGATTGACTTCTATGGGGATGTCGTTACTGTAAATCGTAATAGATTGCAAGTCGATCCTGTTTTAATCGATAAATTTTTGCAGGCCACGTTGCGTGGTTGGGAATATGCATTAGGTAATAAAGAAAAAACCATTAAAAAAATGGTTGAAGTGTTGCCTCGGAAATTACAGGCAGTCGACTTAACCGATTTTAATCGTCATCTAGCCAATCGCTATCATGAGCTAATACGTTACCCACAAGTTCCTTTAGGCACTAGTGACCCAGAACGTTGGAAACGTATGCATGTAGCGTTAAAGGAAATTGGTGTTGTTAAAGGCGACTTAGATATTAATCGTCAAATACGTTTGCCTGCTTCTATAGATAGCATCTCTTCAGATTGGCTACTAATTACGCTATTATTTTCATCGCTTGCTGCAGTTACTTTGCTGGCTGGTTGGCCGGGACAACACCGTTCGGGTTATATAGCACCATTACTATCGGTTATTCTTACTTTGATTATTATATTTCTTGCGGTTGCACTGTACCGTGAGTATGAAACGGAAAATCAAAAAAAAGAAATTCTGTTTAAGGTTTCTAAAGTCCGTGTACAAATGGAAGAAACGATTAACAGTGCAATTTTTTTAACCAAAGGTTTAATCACGCATATACGATTGAACCCCAACATGACTCAGACAGAATTTGAAATTGTTGCGCAGCAGTTAATCGATGATCATCCAATCATTCGGAACATTGCTGCTGCTCCCAATTTTATCATTCGCATGTTTTATCCCGTAGAGGGGAATGAACAAATAAAGGGCCTGGACTATCGTGATTTGCCAGAACAATTTCCCAGTGCTTTAAGAGCTAAGGAATTTGGTCAAGTCGTACTTGCTGGGCCACAGCAGCTGGTTCAAGGTGATGACGGTTTTATTGGCCGGTTTCCTGTTTATATTAAAGACAAATCGGGGGGAGAAGAGTTCTGGGGAATTATTGCAACGGTAATAAACGTTGATGCATTTTATCGCGCTGCTGGATTATATGATTCTAGCTTGGGATTGGAATTTGCGATTCGAGGAAAAGATGGTTTAGGTGACAAAGGTAATATTTTTTTTGGTGAGGAGAGTCTGTTTAAGGATGATCAGTCTGTTTTGACCAATGTGACAATACCTGGGGGGTTCTGGCAGATTGCTGCTAGGCCCGCTGGTGGTTGGTCTACATCGGTAGGCCCCATTTTGTTTATTTATTTGCTTGGATTCATTAGCGCGTTCCTTGCCATCATTTCGTATCTGATACGTAAGAGGCATGAATCTCAAAGACGAGAGAACGAACAACATATTTCATATTTAGCATATCACGATAGTCTGACGGGCTTGCCTAACCGGGCACAATTTGTGCAGGAACTAGATCGAGAATTAGGACATGTTCAACGTGCTGGAGAACTTATCGCGTTATTAATGCTGGATTTGGATCATTTTAAACAAATTAATGACACCATGGGTCATGCAGCAGGTGATCAAGTATTAAAAGAAGTCTCGCTGCGACTGAAAAGCCGGGTGCGCAAAGAAGATCACATTGCTCGACTGGGTGGTGATGAATTTGCAATCATACAGCGAGATCTCAATATCTATGAAGACGCTGTTTCATTTGCACAAGATTTATTGATTCTATTGTCTCAGCCGTATGATATTAAAGGAACAAAGTTCCAAGGTGGTGCCAGTATTGGTATTGCCATTTGGCATCCAGGGCAGCCGATTGATGCTGATTTATTTGAGCAAGCAGATATTGCTTTATACAAGGCAAAAGAAACACGTGGGTGCTTTGCTTTTTATACCAGTGAAATGACAAATGAAGTTAAGCGACGGGTTGATTTACGTAATGATCTTGAAGAAGCGTTGAACACTGATGAACTCTTTCTTGTTTATCAGCCTCAAATTGACATGAGGAGTAACAAGCTTATTGGTGTTGAAGCATTGTTGCGCTGGAAGCATCCTGGAAAGGGTTTTATCTCGCCGGCTGAATTTATTCCTATTGCTGAAATGCACGGCATGATGCACCGTTTAGGGTTTCGTGTACTAACAGAAGCCTGTGAGACATTTTACCGTTGGCGTGATAAAGGGGAGAGTCCAGAAGTAATGGCGGTGAATATCTCTCCAAATCAGTTGGATAGTGAGGTTTTTGAGAAAAAGATAATTGATCTTATCGATTGCCTTGGTATGCCAGGGGAAATGCTAGAGTTAGAAGTTACTGAACGCATTATGGTTCAACCTCGTACTAGCACTGATCTTATTCTGCGTAAGTTGGCTGATAAAGGCATTAAGCTTTCTATGGATGATTTTGGTACCGGCTATTCTTCATTACTTACATTACGGCGCTGGCCTTTTCATCGTTTGAAGATCGCTCAGGAATTTGTGCGAGATATGCTCATTGATCCAAGTGACCGTGAAATTGTCAGAGCGATTATTGGCCTTGCCGAAAATTTAGGGTTAGAGGTCATTGCTGAAGGTGTAGAGGAAGTGGAGCAACTCGAATTTCTGCAGCAGAACGGTTGTTACTTAATTCAAGGCTATTTACTAGCACATCCAATGACTGAGGATAAGTTCTTTGAATGGATGCAAAAGCGAAATACGTGAAGATGTTTTGTTGATTTGTCTCATTTTCGTTTTTGTGGCGAAGTAAGAAAAATTATCCGAATAAATTAATCACGCCGTCCAGACCAACATAGCTGATAGAGTAATCGGTTTTCTCTTGTACGATTGGTTTCGCATGATAGGCAATACTGACGCCAGCTTCTGCCATCATATCAAGATCATTAGCACCATCGCCGATGGCAATGATTTGCTCACGCTTTAGCCCGAGTTCATCGCGGACTCGTGTCAAAATTTCCGCTTTTCCTTCCCGTCCAATAATTTTGCCGACTACTTTTCCGGTTAGTTTGTCGTCTTCAATGCCGAGCGTATTTGCAGCGGCATAATCGAGCGCTAGTTTTTCTTTGATACGGTCAGTAAAGAAATTAAATCCGCCAGAAATAACCATCGTTTTGAGGCCCGCAAGCTTAGCTTGTTTTAGCATTATTTCAGCCCCGGGGCTCAGTTTGACTCGTTCATCATAAACTGTCTGTAATGCGCTCTGATGAAGTCCTTGCAGCAATGCGGTTCGTTTTGTGATGCTTTCTTCGAAACTGATTTCTCCGCGCATGGTTTGTAAAGTGATTTCGGAAACTTCTTGCTTAATGTTATTCATGTCAGCTACTTCATCAATGGATTCGATAGCAAGCAAGGTGGAGTCCATGTCCATCGCGATCAAACCAAAGTCGGATAAACGAAGATTAGGGTTCACAAAAGCATAATCCAGCAATGCGTCCTGGCAGTATTGGGCAATGTCATCATGTGGCTGAGCATTTTTTAAGCGGAATGCTTGACCGGTAATTCTTTCGATTTGGTCTGCTTGAGAAAGTTTTGCCAGTGATCTTAAATCACTGTTCTCAATTTCTAAACCTTGGATAATCAGATTCATACAGTAAACTTTATGATAATTAATAGGTTCATTAGGGATTGGGCAACTATAATTTTCAATTGGTCGCTACAATGTGATGATTAAGTTAATGAAATAAAAAATATTCTGTTATATGCCGTTCACCTTAAGGACGAATCGCGCTTTACAAAAAAGAAACGTAACTAGTCAGCGTGTTGCGGTAATTGTTCTGATTCCTTAGAATTCATCAGCTCAAGGCACAAAATGTGAGTTTACACGTGTAAACAATTATTTTGTAACACAGAAATGGTGAATCTAGGGGTAAGCTGAATAGTTACAAAGAAACAACAAAGCGCTCTAAGCATCATCCAATGAAGGGTTTCAGAATTATAAAACCGTTAGGATAGCAGAATCTCGTTCCATTCTATAATTTGATTGCGTCAGAAATGAGGATTACGACAATTGGTATTGATTTGACAAAAGAAGTTTTATGTCACCTTAGAGTCCCGCCTAGTTGGCATGGAAGCAGTATCCATAAATGTCAAGTAAATGTAGTGCTAGGAGGTTTGATTGGGATGAGGGGTATACCTTAGGAAATATACCCCAGCATCCTGTAGATCTTTATAGGAAACTTTTACTCAATACAAGAAGAATACTTTGCGGGGCAATCCGGATCAAGCCCGCCAGCTGGGTCTCTTGTTTGTTCTTCATAATTCAGCAATTCCAGCACCTCTGGATAATGCTCCATAGTCCGAGACCAGAAAAGATAATTGGCTTTCAACTCATCCCGTGCAAAATCTAGAAGCTCTTGGACGGTAGGCTCATGACCTGAGTCATCACGGGCTGTACTGTAATAATTACTAGGCATCACAGAAGGTGTTAATGGCACAACTCCGGAAAGTTTAGGATAGTAAGCATAGACACCATCTGGTGAATTTGGCATATCTTTCGCGGTTAGTGCTTTGTCGTCAGGACGGACATCCGGGCCACCCAGAGATGCTCCCATATTTCTGAGCTTAGTGACAAATGTTTCGAGAGTCGAGCGCGGAAAGTTTGTAAATTGAAATGTCACAGTATTGGGGAAGTGAACACGCAACTTCCGGTTTACTGCTAACAGGTTGTCATAGAACAGATCAATTTGCTCAGTAGATACCGGAATCATCGGTTGTCCCATGGCTGTTTCATCCATGCCGATAGCCTCAAAGTAGTGATGTTTGTTATACCGCTCACCTAACGCGCTAATTAGCTGAACCAGACGATACTTGACCTTGTCATTCCATAACTTTACGTTGTATCCCTTAATTACGTCATCGGACGCACCGAAACTGGAGAAAGGGAATATTCCTCCATCATACAATTCTGCTTTCAGGTAATCTGGCACAAGAGGCAAGTCAGGATTGAATGATTTAGTTGTCAACATAATGACAAGGTGATCACCTTGTTCGGCAAGCATGGCAAGATGATTGTCAATAGAGGTAAAGTCATAAACGCCTTTTTCTGTTTCCAACTCTGCCCACCGATAACGAACTTGTATCCCGCGCAGTGCTGGTGTTTCTCTAAGCTCTCTATACACTTTATCTAAATATTTGGCTTCGTCTTTTCTATTACTTAAAATCGCGTAGTAATGCCCAGGATGCCATTCGACTGCATCTGGATCGTGGTCGGCGTAGGACGTTCCCCAGGGAACCAAAACCATACTTATGATGAATAGTAATGCAAACAATATGGCATTTAATGGCTTGGTTCCAACGAAAATGCTTGTGGTTAGTGTCGACAAACTTTTAGCAGGTAGTGCCCAAGCGTTTGTGATGGTGTTCATATTCAGTTTCTCCTCATGGTTCAGAAGACCGAGTCGCTAAAACACGCCAAAGTCGCTTTGCTCGATGCTTGATGAATCCCGCACACAATTAAGCTACGACCTGTTGTGTTGCCAGACAGCTCTGCCATTCTGTTTCCTGTTTCTTTTACCCATTATTTCAGCAGCTTCTAATTATATACTATAACAAAGCTTGCTTTTTTAGCATACTTGTATTATTGAGCGCCTTTAAAGTTCATGTTTCGTCACAATATTGCGTTACTCACAAAAAATATCTCCTTACCTGCCAGCTGTATGTTGCCATCAATATTTCTTGTTCTCGTCTTGTTTAGAAATCCAGATTTTTAGAGGTAGCCTTATAATCAATTTGAGATAATTTATCACATTAATAATAAGTTGTCCCATGACAAATCGCCATATTTCCCGTGACAAACGAACCATTTATTCCTAAGCTAAACAACACCATCCAGGTCGTTCTTTGTATGCGTCCGGTACGGCCATCTAAAAATCTTTAAAAACTTTCATTATCCTCAGATATTTTTATGAGGATATCAAATGTCATTCCCCACGCAGCAGCAAAAACATATAGAAGCTTGGCAAACTAGCGGATTATCACAGGTCGCCTATTGTCGCCAGAACAACCTGAATTCCAAAACATTCTCGAACTGGTTACGGGCTTATCGTTCTCAACAGGTGGCCGCTGCTGCGCCAAGTTTAATTCCGATTGAGATTAAATCGGAACCTCCGTTATCCGCGTCGTTGTATTTGCGTTGTCCACAAGGATACACGCTGGAGTTTCCAGCGAACACATCGCCGCAGTGGCTTGGAGAATTGCTGAAATGCCTGGACTGATTACCAATCCGGGAAAGATTTGGCTGGTAGTTGAGCCCGTTGATATGCGTCGTGGCATTGATGGTTTGTCGATGGTTGTACAGCAGTCTTTGCAACATGCTCCCTGCGCAGGATCGGCTTTTGTGTTTTGCAATCGCGCCAATAATCGCATCAAGGTGTTGCTTTGGGATGGTACAGGCGTGTGGTTGTGTCAGCGCCGTTTACATCAAGGCAAATTTGTTTGGCCGAAGTTTAATGAGCGCTGTTTTGTGTTAACGCAAGCACAATGGAATTGGTTGATTGCAGGTGTCGATTGGCAGCGATTATCGGCGTTGCCGCCAGCACATTTAAAGGCTTAAAAAATAACTTAAAGCCTTTATTCATCAGTGTTTTCATGGTGTTTGTGGTAAAATAGACGTCATGAAAACGCTTGCTCAGTTGGATGAATTGAACCTTGATGCAGACACCAAAACGCTGGTGGCTGACTTGGTTCAATCCCTACTTGAGCAATCGCAAAAAGAAGTCCGGTCTCAGCAAATCACAATCCAAGCACTCACAATGGAACTGGCTTATTTACGCCGGATCCGGTTTGGAAAAAAGAGCGAATCGCTGTCAAAACATCCTGACTTGTTTGAAGAAACACTGCAATCCGATTTGGCTGCGGTGAATGCAGAAATCGAACAGCTTGATCCATCAGTAAAAGCAAAGGCCAAACCGCGGCGTGTCCGTGCTGGCCGCCAACCATTACCGGATCATCTGCCGCGTATTGAACATCGTCATGAGCCGGAATCTTGCCAATGCAATCAATGCGGCCATCATCTGGTTAAAATCGGCGAAGATGTTAGCGAACAGTTAGATGTGGAGCCAGCCAAATTCTTCGTCCACCGCCACATCCGTCCACAATATGCTTGCAAGACCTGTGAAACAGTAACCGCTGCACCGATTCCACCAGCCGTCATTGATGGTGGTATGGCGGCACCCGGTCTGTTGAGCTGGGTGCTGACAAGCAAATACTTGAATCACCTACCACTCTATCGCCTTGAACAGATTGCTGCACGTGAACAAGTTACGCTATCACGCTCAACAATGGCGGAATGGGTCGGTCGTACCGGCGTTGCTTTGCAACCTTTAGCGGATCGGCTGACATGGCATCTTCTGCAAGGCAACACGCTTCATGCCGATGAAACGCCAGTAGCGCAGCTCGACCCCGGCAAAGGAAAAACCCGCAAGGCCTACCTATGGGCCTATCGTAGCAACGATCTGGAACCAGGGCCGCGCATTATCGTGTTCGACTATCAAGCCGGCCGTAGTGGTCGGTATGCGCAAAACTTTCTGGAAGACTGGCAGGGTCATTTGATGGTCGACCACTACGGCGGCTACAAAGTGTTGTTCTCCGGGCAACAGACAAACCCCTGTATTGAATTGGCTTGCTGGGCGCATGCACGCCGCAAATTCTTCGATCTGCACAAAGCTAACAGCAGCCCGATGGCTTTTGATGCATTGCAGCGTATTGGAAACTTATATGCCATTGAGGCTGAAGGCAAAGACCTAACTATTGAAGCACGTCAGCAATTACGAAAAGAAAAAAGCTTGCCCGAGCTGGAAGCGTTACATGACTGGCTGATACAAACCCGCATCCAGACCGCAAACGGTGGCGGCTCTGCTAAAGCCTTGGACTACACACTGAAACGCTGGCCTAGCCTGATTCGCTATGCGCAAAGTGGTCACTTGCCAATCGACAATAACCCAGTGGAAAATGTTATCCGACCCATTGCGATTGGTAAAAAGAACTGGTTATTCACTGGCTCAGAGCGCGCCGGTCAACGTGCTGCAGCTATTCAAACTTTGTTCGGAACTGCCCAACTCAATGGCTTAAACCCGTCTGATTGGCTCAAAGACACCATAATAAAACTACCCACATGGCCCAACAGTCGAATTGACGAACTACTACCGCTGCCGCCTGATTTTATTGAAGCGTTGAAACGAGAAGTCTAGACGGTTGCGCTGCTCGCTTACTATTGACCAGGCACAAAGCCATCTGGACAAGATTCAAACCGTGTTAGGCAAGCTACCGGCAACATCGCCAACCGAATTGTTGCAAAAGGTTGAAATAGAAAATTACATACAACACGCCACTCGCGAAATTGACCAAATCGAACGTCGCGTCATTAAAGGCGAAACCATCCCACATGCAGAAAAAGTATTCTTTCTGTTTGAACCGCACACCGAATGGATAAGCAAAGGTAAAGCAGGTGTGCCGGTTGAGTTAGGCGTTAGAGTATGCATCCTGGAAGACCAGCATCAATTTATACTGCACCATCATGTAATGGAAAAGCAAACGGACGACCAAATTGCAGTAGATATGGTTACAGAAGCTAAAAAACGCTTTCCGGGACTCAACGCCTGCAGTTTCGACAAAGGTTTTCATTCACCTGCCAACCTGAATCGGCCCGGTTTTTCCGGAGACATTTTAGTCTGAGTCAGGCTGCTTCATCTGACTCTTCCAATTGGCGATAATATGCCATTTCGTATTCTGCTGGCTGAATATTTCCGATCGGCTCCAATAACCGACGATTGTTAA
>JAJFJJ010000021.1 GCA_021774195.1 Nitrosomonas sp.
CGTATTAGAGGGGATGGTTAGCATTACTTCAATGCATACTACTTGTGCACTTTCCATAAATGAAAATGAGAAACGTCTTTTTGAGGATATTCGCAACTTTTTTTTAACAATTGCCCCCCCAGAGGGTTCATACAAACATAACGACTTGCATCTGCGAGAGAACATTCCACCAGATGAGCCTGAGAATGCTCATTCCCACCTGATTGCGATGATGCTCGGGAATAGCGAGATATTGTCGGTGCATTGTGGAGCATTAGTTCTTGGACGTTACCAGTCTATCTTATTACTTGAAATGGATGGTCCCCGTAAACGTACATTAGCTGTTCAGGTGCTTGGCGATAAATGAATGCGAATTCAGGTGACACATTATTCATTATTACTAAGCTTCAGAAAAGTTCGGTATTGTGTCCCCTGAATATCCCTGCTTTTGTAGGTAAACGCCAACCAGGTCCGCGAGCATCCGCAGCTGCACCAGCTTGATACCAATCTAGCAAACCCACTTCGTCTTCTGACCATGCTGCTAAACCATGCTGACCTGTTTCATCGACCCAAAATACAATGTTGCCATCGGAAAAAGTATGGCCTATTTCAAAGACTTCCGGTGTACCTGCGCTAATCTTTGCATTCAATTCAGCAACGGCTGCGTCGAATTCGGCCTGCGATACTTTTTTGCCTTTGCCAGCAAAGACATTACAAGACAACATCAGCGCAATACTGATTAAAAAAACACCTAGAATTGTGTTAGCTTTTTTAACGCCCATATTTATTTTCATTATTAGTTTACCTTATTGATTTTAAAAAATATTTAGTTCTTAGTTCTCCCTAAAAACAATACCAATCCTAAGGTTAATGAGAAACATTGTCAATTTCTATACCAAATTCCGCAAAGAAGAACCAATAGGGTCAGACTCGATTGATCACCCTGACCTTCTCTGATCGCCTATCACCTCCACGCAATTTTGGTTTAGCTGGTCTCTGCGTTAAACCCTCAGCTCGCTATTCATTCTGTTAGTCAGATACCCATGCGGCGTGGAATCAATGGGGCAACCCATTGATTACATTGATTTTAGGTCATGCTTTGTCAGTACTATTGAATATAGCTAACAGCGTTTTTCCCGCTACTATGGATGTTCTAATTTTGGGGGCGAACTAATAAAATTGATGCGTTGACTTCTGTTAAAAGTTGTTCAGCTACCGAACCCACAAAAAAACGTTTCAAGCCTCTACGGTTAGCCGTGCCTACCACAACTAAATCTGCTTCCCAATCGTCTGCTGCTGCAGCAATAGCGCCAGTAATGCCAATCAAACCGAATCCGGTTTCAGATACAAGAAGACGCGTTTCAATGTTTGATGTGGTAACAGATGATTTTGCTTGTTCCAGTATTGCCTCGCCGATTTTTTTATCGCCTTCTAAATCTCCGCCTACGGAAAGAACTATTGAGTGGACGATGCATAATGCTGCACCATAAGTATTAGCAATATTGTCAGCCTCAGCTAATGCTTGCTTCGCTGTTTCACTACCATCGACTGCAGCCATAATTTTTTTGTACATAAAAATACTCCTCTCAATATGAATACATTCTGTATAAAAGTATACACCGTCAAAACAACATGACCCAAAAAGGTATCGTATAGGCTACTTTGCGTTTGCTATGCCGATACAATTAATGAACAAGTTTTTATAGGGCATCTCTAAGAATCCATATTTGCGAGCATCCGCAAAGCGGATTGCCTGCTTACCCCGTTTCGTCACAATACTGCGTTACTCACAAAAAATATCTCCTTACATATCAGCTATATGCTGCGTCAATATTTTTTGTTCTCGCCTTGTCTTGTTTAGAAATCTGAATTTTTAGAGGTGCCCTATAGTGTGATAAAAATCACAAATAATAGTTTTAATCCTGCATTGTTTCCGTAATTTAGCGCCCAACAAACTTTGAATAGCGTTATCCTATACGACATCAACCACCAAAGACTAACCATTACAGGATAAATCTTGTGAAATATTTTGAATGCTTAATTTCTAGATCAGGCATCATATTAATTGCTATCTCTCTCAGCCTGATGCCGTTAAACACCAGCGCTGATACAAACTTCCAGAAATGGATCACAGATTTTTACAGCATAGCAGCCAAAAGCGGAATTGAACAGACAACTTATGAACGGGCATTCGATGGGGTAACAACACCCGACGCTGATGTCATTAGAAAAGCAAATTTTCAACCTGAATTTACCAGCAAGATTTGGGACTATTTGGATGCCAGAGTAAACCCTTTAAGTATAAATAATGGCCTGCGTATGGCACAACAACACGCTGAAACACTCAAAGCCATTGAAGAAAAACTCGGTGTTGATGCTGCTACACTACTTGCCATCTGGTCGGTTGAATCAAACTATGGTGCGGCACTTGAACGAACCAGCCGTCTTCATTACGTGCCTCGATCCCTAGCAACGCTTGCCTATGCTGACAAACGACGCCAGAAATTTGCACGCACCCAATTGGTTGCCGCATTAAAAATTTTACAATCGGGCGATATCACTACCACCGATCTCATGGGATCATGGGCTGGCGCAATGGGGCACACACAATTTATCCCAACCAGTTATCTCGCTTATGCAATTGACATGGACCAAGATGGTGCGCGTGACATTTGGAACTCTGTCCCTGATGCATTGGCCACGGCGGCAAATCTTTTGAAAGAAAATGGTTGGCGTTCTGGTGAGACTTGGGGCTATGAGGTCAAGCTACCGGAGAATGGCCTACAGTATGAAGACCAGACCAAAACAGTTGGCGAATGGGAAAAACTCGGCTTTGTCCGACCCCAAGGACAAGCATTTCCCCGTCCGGAGAAAAAAGCCGTGCTCAATATGATGACCGGGTCTGACAGCCCTGCCTTTTTAATGACTCGTAACTTCTTTGTCATCAAACGTTACAACAACTCAGATTTTTATGCGCTAACCGTTGGTGTATTGGCAGATCGCCTGGCCGGACGTGAGGGACTCATACAACCCTGGGCGCGCCCTGTAGATGCTTTAACCATTGAAGAAAAGTTTGAATTACAAGAACGCTTAGCGGAAAAAGGCTACTACGATAGCGAAATTGACGGCATCCTTGGTAGAGGGTCTCGTCAGGCTATTCGTGCCTTCCAAACAGATACTGGCTTAACCATTAATGGTCAACCGACAAAAGCATTACTTGAGGCGTTGCGGGAATAGTTTTTCTATTCTTCAATAATAGAGATAGCTTGAATATCTCACCAATACGCTACATTTTAGTTTGCAAGTCTTATATTTGTTGGATTTTTGCAGCTTTGAAAAAATACAGTTTTGTAGGTAACGCACCCAGACAATCTAAGAACAATGACTGATTTTGAACTCATCAACGCAATGTTCTATCTAAGCACCTAATTTACGATTAGGCCCCAATTAGGAAACCAGAATGTCAGAATTCGTTGTTTGTGCACTTTATAAATTTGTAAGCCTTCCCCAATATAAGGAAATACAGCATCCGTTGTTAACAGAGATGTTTGAAAATCGGGTGAAAGGTACGCTGTTACTTGCGGAAGAAGGTATCAATGGCACGATTGCAGGTGATCGAGCAGGAATTGAAGCTATTTTAGCGTGGATGACAACGATACCAGCTTTTGCTGGAATAGAAGTCAAAGAGTCTATGACAGACCAGATGCCATTTAAGCGCAGCAAAGTCAAGCTGAAGAAAGAGATTGTCACCATGGGAGTTGAGGGAATTGATCCGAAACAGACAGTTGGAACCTATGTGGCGCCACATGAATGGAATGATTTAATTGCCGACCCAGATGTTTTGTTAATCGATACACGCAACCAGTATGAAGTCGAGGTCGGTTCGTTTACAAATTCAGTAAACCCACAAACCACAACTTTTCGTGAATTCCCGGACTATGTAACGCAACATCTTGATCCATCGGTGCATAAAAAAGTAGCGATGTATTGCACCGGTGGCATTCGTTGTGAAAAATCTACGGCATATTTAAAGCAACAGGGTTTTGAGGAAGTCTATCATTTGCAGGGCGGAATTTTGAAATACCTGGAAGAAGTTCCAGAGGAAGCGTCCTTATGGAAAGGCGAGTGTTTTGTATTTGATGAACGTGTCACGGTGAATCATCAGCTTGAAAAAGGAAGCTATGACCAATGTTATGCCTGTCGTTTACCTGTTTCGCATGAAGATAAATTAAGCCAGTATTATCAACAAGGCATCAGCTGCCCGGCTTGTTATCACATGCGTTCGGATGATGACAAAGCCAGATATCAGGAACGAGAAAAACAAGTAAAGTTAGCTGAAATTAGAGGCGAAGTTCATATTGGGGAAATAAAAAAAAGCGACAGTAAGACTTGAATTCCTATTGTCCGCTGTGCGCAGAAAGCTCATTGCATGAATTCCACCAGGACAATAAAAGAGCCTACCTGCAATGTAGCACATGTGGGTTGGTTAACGTTCCTGCTAAGTATCATTTATCGCCAACCGATGAAAAAGCGGAATATGACAAGCATCAAAATACGGCTAATGATGCAGGGTATCGAAGGTTTTTATCGAGAACGTTTGAGCCACTTGTTGCCCGGATTCAGAATGATTCACTTGGGTTAGACTTTGGTTGTGGACCAGAGCCTACGATTTGCATCATGGCCCAAGAACGGGAAATTATGGTCAGTAATTATGATCCTTATTATTTTAATCAACCTGAGCTACTGAAGAGACAATACGATTTCTTGACATTAACGGAAGTCATTGAGCATGTCGCTGACCCTCAATCACTTTTGACCCAACTAGATTCAATATTGAGGCAGACAGGAATTTTGGCAATTATGACTAAACGGGTCATTGACCAACAAGCGTTTAGTAACTGGCATTACAAGAACGACCCCACTCATATTTGTTTTTACTCACTTAGCACCTTTGAGTGGATCGGGCATAAGTTTGGCTGGCAATTAGAAGTTATCGACAAAGATGTCGTGTTTTTTTACAAGAAACAAGAAGCTGTTCGTAGCGGTTTCAGAATCGCATGATAAATCAGTCCGCTACTTATTTTCAATTATTCGAACAGCCTTACTGGTAGTCATATAGTAGACATCAAAATATTTTCCAATTTTAGGGAGCCATGTGACGCTGAAGACCTGACGAGACAGAAATGCACGGATTTTATCAGGACCAGAGGTGCTATATGAAACTCATCTAAAGGCCGGAAATATAGAATATTATTCTTTTTGACAAACAACGAGTTTTTTCTTGCGATATGAGACAGGCCATTTGTGACTTAGCAACCCGGCTCGCTATAATTCTCGCCACCCATATCAGTTAAGCAGTTATCGGCATTTCTAGGGAGAGGGATTTCTATACACTCACTTCCCGAACGTTTATAACCGTTATTGCAATGCCATCGAGACCCTTGTGCCCATGCATTAGCAGGAATATTTATTTTCTCGCATTGATTGCCGGATTTTATATAGCCATTATCGCAATACCAATTCCCACCAGACTGATACGAATTATCTGGCTGGGCATATAAGCTAAAAGATAATAGTGTAAGCACAGACAGGACTAAAATCATTCTGAGATACTTCATGTCACTCCTTTTGATTTTTTCAATATGTTAATGAGGAAGGTATATTCATAAACAATAAATAAGAGCCTCCCGTTTTCTTAATTACTATTTTCTCGTGAGTTATAAATATGGCCGTCGCATTCCACGTAATACTGTAATACAGTCCGAGCAAGATCTCTTTCAATGTTCGGCGTTACTTTAATCCCCCTATTTTCTAGTTCTTTTATCCAATCTTCAGGTTTAGGGCCTTCATCAAAACCTATAGACCTTGCATCTTCATCTTGTGCGGCTGTAACCACATGACGCACTCCAGACCAAGGAATGGCACCAAAACACATAGCACAAGGTTCTGTGCTCGCAATTAGTTCATGTCGCGGCATTTGCTCTCCCCCAAGATCATAAGTGCAAAGCTTCCTCTGGGCGAGTGCTATAGCAACAATTTCAGCATGCAAAATCGAGAGTCCTTCAGTAGTGACAAGATTAACGCCAATGGACACAAGCTCTCCACTTTCTACTTCAAAAATGGCAGCGGCAAATGGGCCGCCCGTATTATTGATAACATTCTGCTTTGAAGCAGAAATCACAAATCGCATCCTTTCTGAGAGGTCAACTGTTGTTTTATAACTCGAAGCGAAATCTATCAGCCAATCAGGGATGGAAAAATTGATCTTATTCGTTTGAATTAACATATTAATAATTAGACTACGAGTTAAACCGTTGTAATAGAACCAGCCTGCCAACCCATATCAACGCTAAACTTTAGTTTTTAAACTCATCTTTTGAAATAGTTAGATTCTCGGTATTACTCTGGGTACTATCGACTCCGCTAGCAAGACGGATTCTAACCTGTAGATTGTTACGAGAATCAGCATTTTGCAGCGCTTCTTCCAGGCTTACTTTCTCTGCTTTATAAAGTTCATAGACCGAATCATCAAACGTCTGCATGCCACGATCTTTACTTTGTTCCATGGCATCACGAATCTTCTCAACTTCCCCTTTCTGTATCAAATCTGAGATATAGGGTGAATTAAGCATGATTTCTACCGCAGCAATTCGTTTACCACCCTTTCCAACCAATAAGCGCTGAGAAATTACAGCACGAAGATTCAATGCAATATCATCGCATATTTGCTTATATACTGTTTTATCGAAAAAATTTAATATCCGTTCAAGCGCCTGGTAGGCGTTGTTTGCGTGCAAAGTTGACAAACATAAATGGCCTGTTTCAGCATAGGCAATGGCATGTTGCATGGTGTCCTGATCACGAATTTCACCGATTAAAATAGCATCAGGTGCTTCACGCATGGCATTCTTTAATGCATTCGCATAGCTTAAAGTATCCAGCCCGACTTCTCGTTGATTCACCACAGATCTTTTATGGCTATGAATGAACTCAATCGGGTCTTCAATTGTGAGAATATGGCCGGTAATATGCGAATTTCGATGGTCCACCATTGATGCCAGTGTAGTTGATTTCCCTGATCCTGTAGACCCGACAACAAGTATTAATCCTCTTGGTTCCAATATAAGATCTTTTAAGATCGGTGGTAGATTAAGCGATTCTATAGAAGGGATTCGGTCTTTAATGTAGCGTAAAACCATTGCGATATCACCACGTTGGCGAAATATGTTTACTCTGAACCTACCGACATCTTTTACAGCAATTGCAAGATTCATTTCAAAGTTCGCTTCAAACTCCTTTGATTGCTTATCATTCATGATGCTATAAGCAAGTTCGTAAACATCATTATTTAGCAAAGGCTCCTTGCCAATAGGATGGGTAATTCCTTCAATTTTCACATTTGCAGGTGTTCCTGCACTGAAAAACATATCTGAGGCGTTCTTGTTAACCATCAGTTTTAAATAAGGAATAAGATCCATGGTTCACCCCTCTTCAATAGATTGTTTCTGTGATTATTCTACCGGGTGCAAGCCGGTGGCTTCGGATTACGGTTCAAAGCCTGATTAATCGGCTATTTGGCCGGTCTACAGTAGAATTCACCCTTATTAACTTATGTTTAGTATACATTGCTTTGATGGAACAGTTTATGAGCAAACGAAGTGCTACATTAGCCAGGAGTTCAACCTTTCCAACTTTAAATCACAGACAAGTACAACTGAGTGCGACTATAATAATACGCTATAAAAGCCCAACCTTTGAGACAGCATCATGTTAGATCCAAGAGCAGTCAAAACTATTGAAGACGCCAGAAGTATTGTTAATGAGCGTAATTTATCGCATGTCAGAATGGGGGTATTTGATATTGATGGAGTTTTGCGTGGCAAGTACATCAGCAAAGAGAAATTCCTTTCCTCACTTGAGACGGGTTCAGCTTTTTGTGATGTGGTACTTGGTTGGGACTTAAAAGATCAACTTTATGATAATACCGCTTTTACTGGTTGGCACACAGGTTATCCGGATGCGCCCATACGGGTGGTTCCGGAAAGTTGTAGAGCATTATCTTTTGAAGAAGATATGCTGTTCTTTATTGGAGAATTTACCGGTGAGCCAGCAAAGATTTGCCCGCGAAATGTGCTAAAGCGGGTCATAGAGCGTGCTCAAGAGATGGGGTTTGATCCTTTTGCTGCGTTTGAGTATGAGTTCTTTGTATTTAAAGAAACGCCTGAAAGTGTTCGCGAAAAAAATTATAGAAATTTGGTTACTTTAACGCCGGATTGGTTTGGATACTCGGTTTTGCGTAATTCAGTGCATTCAGATTTTATTGAACAGATTTTGAAAATGTCTGAAGTCATGGATTTCCCGATTGAAGGGCTCCATACTGAAACCGGGCCAGGTGTGCTAGAAGCCGCCATCGCCGTAGATTGTGCCGAGAATGCCGCAGATAAAGGCGCACTTTTCAAGACTTTCATGAAAGTGCTGGCTCAGCGTAATGATCTAATGGCGACGTTTATGGCTAAATGGTCAAAGGATTATCCAGGCCAAAGTGGTCATATTCATATCTCACTACGTCACCGCGATGGTTCTGGCCCCTACTCCGGCTCTGCTTTTTATGATGCCAGCCAAAAACATGGCATGAGCAAAATTCAGCGACATTTTGTCGCTGGTCAGCAGCGTTTAATGCCTGAATTCCTGTGCATGATTGCACCGACAATTAATAGTTACACACGGCTGGTTCCTGGTGCCTGGGCGCCAACCGGTGCGACTTGGGGGGTGGAGAACCGCACTACAGCACTGCGGATTATTCCAGGCAGTGAAAAGTCCCAGCGGGTGGAATATCGCCTTGGTTCAGCCGATGGGAATCCTTATATTGCTCTGGCGGCGGCCTTGGCATCCGGCCTTTACGGCATTGCCAATGAATGGGAGCCAGAATCTCAAGTCCATGGCAACGCTTATGATCATCAAGCGCCTGAACATCTTACTTTGCCAGCAACACTGTGGGATGCTGCGCAACGACTGAAAAAATCTGAGGCCGCTCGTGCGCTTTTTGGCAATGAATTTGTCGATCATTATGTCGCAACCCGGGAGTGGGAAGAACGGGAATACCGCAAACATGTCTCCGATTGGGAAATGGAACGTTATTTTGAGATCATCTAACTGAGTTTTTGCAAGGCACACCATGACTGCAACACAAAAAACAATCAGCCCAATTGACGGCTCGCTTTATGTTGAGCGCAACACCGCAGATGCTGAGCAGATTAGCGCTACCCTACAAAAAGCTAAACAGGCGCAAACTGCCTGGCAAAAAACCGATTTGAATGAACGCAAAGCAATCTGCAGCCGTATGGTAGAAGCTTTTGTTGCGAATAAAGATCAAATCGCCAACGAACTTTGCTGGCAAATGGGCAGACCCATTCGCTATGCCGCTAATGAGGTGAATAGTTTTGCCGAGCGCTCGCGTTATATGATCTCTGTGGCGAATGAAGCGCTCGCCTCTGTTCAAGTCAGTGAGAAGCCAGGATTTATTCGTTATATTAACCGCGAACCAGTCGGTGTGGTGTTGGTCATTGCACCCTGGAACTACCCATTACATACCCCGATCAATTCGATTGTGCCCGCCCTATTGGCTGGTAATGTCGTGATCCTTAAACATTCCGCACAAACGCCATTATGTGCCGAGCGTATTGATGAGACGTTTCAGGCGGCAGGTTTACCTGCAGGTGTTTTTCAATACCTGCATATGACGCATGAAGCGACAGAAAAAGTAATTCAGTCTCCGAAAATCAACTCGATTGCGTTTACAGGCTCTGTTGCTATCGGATCAAGAATTGAAAAGATCGCTGCCGGACGTTTCATTGGTATCGGTCTGGAGCTGGGCGGCAAAGATCCGAGTTATATCCGTGCTGATGCCGATCTAGATTTCGCCGTTGAAAACACTGTCGATGGGGCTTTTTTTAATTCTGGTCAGTCTTGTTGTGGCATTGAACGGATCTATGTGCATGAGTCAATTTATGAGGCCTATGTGGAAAAATTTGTTGCGCTGGTCAGACAATATCAACTGGGACGATCTGATGATGAAGCGACAACATTGGGACCACTGGTCAATGCTTCGGCAGCGGCATTTGTACGTGATCAAATCAATGAAGCTGTGGCGCAAGGTGCAGTCGCACACATTAACCCAAAAGATTTCCCCATGGATCAGGAAAACACGCCTTACATGGCGCCTCAGGTTCTGACACAAGTTGATCATCATATGCGGGTCATGACCGAAGAGAGCTTTGGCCCCATGGTAGGTATTATGAAAGTATCTTCTGATGAACAAGCGGTTTCACTGATGAACGATAGCGAATATGGTCTGACAGCTTCTATTTTTACCCAAGATATTGATACCGCAGTTCAACTTGGCGAACAAATAGAGACCGGCACGTTCTTTGTCAACCGTTGTGATTATTTGGACCCCGAACTGGCCTGGACGGGGGTGAAAAATACGGGACGAGGATGCACCTTATCGAAGCTGGGTTTCAACGCTTTTACACGGCTTAAGTCCTATCACATCAAGACCATAATGTAAGAGGTACGAAATGCCAGAATTACGTGCAAACTGGAATTACCCTACTAGCATCAGCGTTGGTGCCGGATGTATCAATGAACTACCGAAGGCATGCAAACAACTCGGAATGCAGTCGCCATTATTAATTACCGACCCCGGTTTGGCCGAATTACCGATGGTGCGCGAAGCCGTCTTCGGTTGCCGGGATAACAACTTACGCTGTGGGTTATTCAGTAACATCCAGGGCAACCCGACCGGCCAAAATGTTAGCGACGGTGTGGATGCCTATCGAGCAGGCAATCATGATGGTGTGATTGCATTCGGTGGCGGTTCCGGATTAGATGCAGGTAAGGCAGTGGCTTTAATGGTGGGACAAAATCGCCCATTATGGGATTTTGAAGACATTGGCGATAACTGGGCGCGTGTGAATGAAGACCAAATAGCCGCTATTGTTGCGGTTCCCACCACCGCAGGAACCGGCTCTGAAGTTGGCCGCGCTGCTGTCATTACGAACACGGAACAGCAAGTTAAAAAAATTATTTTCCACCCCAGGATGCTGCCGAGTCAAGTCATCCTCGATCCTGAGCTAACTTTAGGATTACCCGCAAAGATTACTGCAGCAACCGGTATGGATGCGTTGTCCCACAATCTAGAGGCGTTCTGCTCCCCTTTTTACCATCCAATGGCGGAAGGTGTTGCGATGGAAGGCATTCGGCTGGTTAAAGACTATTTGCCCCGGGCAGTAGAAAACGGCAACGATTTGGAGGCCCGCACCCAAATGCTAGTTGCTTCTTCAATGGGCGCCACCGCTTTTCAGAAGGGACTAGGCGGCATGCATGCTATTGCGCATTCATTGGGCGCAATCTATGGCGCCCATCATGGTTTGCTCAATGCGATTCTCATGCCATACATCCTCAAGGCTAATCGTGAACAAATCGCAGCGAGAATAGAACGTTTAGGACATTTTTTATACTTGAAGGATCCTAATTTTAGCGGTTTTATGGACTGGGTCTTGGAAATGCGGTGCCAATTGGGAATCCCTCATAATCTGTCCGTCATCGATATTGATACCACTCAGGCAGCACGAATCGGAAAAATGTCAGTCATCGATCCTGC
>JAJFJJ010000022.1 GCA_021774195.1 Nitrosomonas sp.
CAGTGATTTCCTATAGAATTACGCGGTTTTCAGCATTCTCGTCTGGATGCTGTTTTGCCCAGATGGCGGAATTGGTAGACGCGCATGGTTCAGGTCCATGTGCCTTCGGGTGTGGAGGTTCGAGTCCTCTTCTGGGCACCACGCGTATTAATCACACTTCCCCTCTATCCGAGTTAAACGTGGTATTTAAAAGTGTTTCAGGCTATTTCCGTTACTCTCTTAAATCACGAATAAACACAGCCTAACGCAATTAACCGCTCTATACTTTCCGGAAACTCTACGGAAAGCTTATGGCGATATTACGGAAAAAAGAAAACGGCTGGGAAACCGATATTGCTCGCAAAAGTATCCGCAAATCCAAAACATTCCCGACCAAAACCGCCGTCGCTCATTGGGCTGCACAGATTTAACAGGATATCATATCCGGCAAAAAGGAAGTAATTAAGAATAAAACCTTCATTAATTCCAAAAGGCAAAAAGGCGTCAGTCATTGCATCTTGCGTAACGAGCGAGTTATTCAACATACAGTACTATAATGAACATTAAAATACGCTGCTATGACAGGGTTATAGTCCGAATATTGTCCGGATAATACGGGCAGCGATGCTTATTCCAATATTAATTTTTACTGTGAACAAAGTATAACTAAAACTGATGATGTGTGCTACTAAGGAAACCCCCGAGATCATGAGCTGTACTCCTCGACTTCGGCTGGGGTTTGTTGGCGCCCGCACATTAAATGACGGCGATGAAGCATGGCTAAAAGAACGCTTTAAGGAGATCTGGGAATGCAGTCATAAAGCAGTTCCCAATTATCATCTTCGTTTAACTTCCGGTTTGGCACATGGCGCAGACCGAATCGCTGTCAACTCATTTTTTGATTGGCGTGGAAATAATGCGCACGAATTGCTGGCGATCCATCCATGTGATCCTGAGCAGTTTCGTGAATCTAGTGGCATCCAAGATAAAGAAAAGTTTGACGCCCAACGAAAAGCTATTCTTGCCGACCACCGTGACGCGGAACTGGTGTTAGATGGGTCTCTGCCAAGAGGTGCAACGAGAGACACCACCGAGGAAGCTCGAGAAAAATGCATGAGTGGTCTCGCAAGGCTGCTGATCAAGGAGATGCCAAAGCCGAAACTGCGCTACGTGATATCAATAATAGAAGCTAGACAAAAACGCTCACGAACTTACAGAGCCGGGTCTACAAATTCCACAAACTCTTGAGACACAATACTTCATCGCTTGACCTGATTACCCCTAATAGGCAGCGCTATTAAGAGGCGTCAATCCAGTGGATAAGATACCCCTTGTTGAGTGAAAAAGAATTCAGTGCATTGGCAGAAGAGGATGACATAGAAAGGTTTGAACACTACCCAGTCTGGCTCATTTCTATGGACTGTCTTTAATGAATTAACCGCGATAATCTCTATGACACTACCCCTTCACCTGCTGCCACAATTTTTGCAGTCGCTTCACAGAAACAGGTCGCGGTGTTTTTAATTCCTGCGCAAAAAAAGAAATGCGCAATTCCTCAAGTTGCCAGCGAAATTCTGTCAGCGTCTGATCTTCAATACCCATTTCCCGGTGTCTTTCCAAACGCAGCAAATATTGATCCCATAACATCGCAATTTCTTCACTATGCTGTTCATCCCTAGCAATATTCCCGGAGAACTTTTCCAGGCGCATCAACATACCTTTTAAGTAACGCGGGAAATGGATCAAATAATCCCAAGCTGTATCAGTTAAGAATCCCGGGTAGATCATATTGTTCAGCTGCAGCTTTAATTCGGCTTTTATTCGGTTATTACCAACCCTGGATAGCGCTTTAACGACTTGTTGTACTTCATCGCCAATCTCGCGCATTAAATTGGCCGTTTCCTCAATGACTCTGGATAAATAATTGCGGCATTGCTGCCTATAGTCGGCAAAATCCTGCTCGGTTCTTGGCAAAGATTTTGCACTAACAAAAGCGCGATAGGTGATTGCATTTAACATGTCTTGTTTAAGATCACCGGGCGTAATCAACGACATCAGTTGCAAAGCAGCCTGTTTCAATCCCGGTAGATTCTTGTCCAACTGCTTGATGCGATCTTTCAGTTCCAAACATAATAATCGCCGGATTCCGGCACGCATGGCAACTTGTGCTGCTTGCGGGGTATCAAACACACGGATGGCCACACATTCTGTTTGGTCTACCAATGCCGGATAGCCTGTTAGCTTGCGATTATTACGCTCAAAAGAAACTTTCTCAGGCAAATCACCAAAGTCCCAACGCTGGATATCACTTCGTTCAATGTCTAGTTTCTCAGCACCTGAATCCGTTTTAGCAAAGGTTAATTGCGCCGCTTTTCCCAATTGCATTTGTAATGCCGCCAGATCCCGGCTCATGGCTAATTCCTGCCCTTCATCATCGACAACCTTAATATTCATCAACAGATGTACGGGAATTTCTTTGTCGTCCCAAGTATCGGAAGCAATGGAAACTGTTGTTTTACGTAAAACAAAACGTGCCAATGCGGCATGTAACGACATGTCTTGAAATGACGCCGTATCATCCTGCAAAAAAGCCGTTACCGATTCCGGCAG
This sequence comes from Nitrosomonas sp., assembly GCA_021774195.1. Taxonomy (GTDB): domain Bacteria; phylum Pseudomonadota; class Gammaproteobacteria; order Burkholderiales; family Nitrosomonadaceae; genus Nitrosomonas. Next base: position 2,590 of record JAJFJJ010000022.1, read on the forward strand.
TGGCACCAGAATACGGCGGATTTGTTTGGGCAATGCTTTTAAATACCAAGTAATCTTTTCCCTGATCAAGCCGGGAACCAAATAATCGAATTGACTGGCTTCGATACGATTCAACAAAGGTAGCGGCACACTGATCGTCACACCGTCTAAAATATGGCTCGGCTCAAAACGATAGGTCAATGGTAACTCGGTGCCGTCTTCCAGCTGCAACACTTCAGGAAATTGGTTCTCCGTCGCCTCATTGGCGTCATGACGCATGAGAACTTCCCGGCTAAGATAAAGCAACTTCGGTTCTTTTTGCTCCGCTTGTTTACGCCACTTCTCGAAACCTCTACCGTTACAGATCTTTTCCGGAACAATGGCGTCATAAAAGGAAAAAATCTCCTGTTCATCAACCAACACATCCTGACGTCGAGTTTTGTGTTCTAAGTCTTCTATCTCTTTAATCAACGCCTGATTATGGGCAAAGAAAGCCGCATTGGTCGCATATTCCCCGGCCACTAGCGCCCCGCGAATGAAAATCTCGCGTGATTCTTTCGCATTAATGCTGCCGTAATGAACCCGACGCTTGGGCATAATGGTCAAACCATATAAGGTGACACGCTCATACGCCGTCACCTGCGCCCGTTTCTTTTCCCAGTGCGGATCAGAATAGTGTTTCTTACAAACATTACCGGCAATCGCTTCTATCCACTGCGGATCAATTTTGGCAACACAGCGGCCAAAAAGCTTTGCGGTTTCAACCAACTCAGAGGCCACCACCCATTTGGCCTTACCTTTCTTTAACACGGACCCTGGAAAAATTGAAAATTTGATTCCGCGCGCACCGAAGTATTCCCCATCTTTCTCAGTCTTGAACCCGATATTTCCCAGCAAACCAGCCAGTAAGGCACGATGGATTTCATCATAACCGGCTGCCACCTGATTGACGCGAAAACCAAATTCTTTCACTTGCACCAATAACTGGCCATGAATTTCCCGCCATTCTCGCAGTCTGCGATAAGACAAGAAGTGTTCCTGACACTGCGCAATTAATTTTCGGTTTGATTTTTTATGTTTTAATAATTCATCAAAAAACGCCCATAACTTCAAATAACCTAAAAAATCCGAGCGCTCATCCTGAAACCGAACATGCGCTTTATCTGCCGCAGCTTGGTGTTCGAATGGCCGGTCACGCGGGTCTTGCAAACTGATGGCAGATGCAATAATCAACACTTCTTGCAGACAATTCCCATCCTTTGCGGCCAGAATCATACGTGCAACTCTGGGATCAATCGGGAATCGTGCTAAATGACCACCCATTCGTGTCAGACTTTTGTCCTCATTGATGGCCCCTAATTCGGCCAACAGCTGATAACCATCAGCAATCATGCGTGCTGCCGGAGGCTCTAGAAAAGGAAAAGTTTCAACATCACCAATCTTTAAAGACTTCATGCGCAAAATCACCGCAGCTAATGAAGAGCGCAGAATTTCAGGGTCAGTAAATTCCGCTCGCGCCTGAAAATCTTCTTCCGAATACAAGCGAACACACACACCGCTGGCAACCCGGCCACATCGCCCGGCCCTTTGATTAGCCGATGCGCGGGATATTTTCTCGATATGGAGCTGTTCAACTTTATTACGATAGCTATAACGATTGATCCGCGCCTGACCGACATCAATCACATAATGAATACCGGGCACGGTCAAAGACGTTTCGGCCACATTGGTGGCTAAAACAATACGTCTTTTCTGGCCCAGCTTAAACACCCGGTCCTGATCGGCAAATGACAGGCGTGCAAACAACGGCAAAATCTCGACACTGGGCACCCCTGATCGCAGACGATCGAAATGATGCTTGCGCAATGACTCTGCCGTTTCCCGGATTTCTCGTTCACCGGGCAGAAAGATCAAGATATCACCCGAACCCAACTGAATTACTTCATCAACTGCGTTAAGAATGGCGCGTTGAATATCATTATCTTCATCGTCGGCAGTGATTGGCCGGTAGCAGATTTCAACCGGAAACATTCGACCTGTGACTTCGATCACAGGCGCGTCATTAAAATGTTTAGAAAACCGTTCTGCATCGATGGTTGCAGAAGTAATAATTAGTTTCAGATCAGGCCGCTGCGGTAATATCCGACTAATATATCCGAGTAGAAAATCAATATTCAGACTACGTTCGTGCGCCTCATCAATGATCAATGTGTCATACGATTGCAGTAACGGGTCACCTTGCGTCTCTGCCAACAAGATGCCATCAGTCATTAACTTGATATAAGCATCCGCACCCACTTGATCGGAAAATCGCACTTTGTAACCAACCACATGACCCAACGGTGTATTCAACTCAGCGGCAATACGATTTGCCACCGTACGTGCGGCGATTCTGCGCGGCTGGGTATGGCCAATCAAGCCATTGACACCTCGCTGAAGTTCCAAGCAAATTTTAGGTAATTGCGTCGTTTTACCAGAACCGGTTTCACCACAAATGATGACCACTTGATGCGCTGAAATAGCGCTTTTAATCTCTTCACGTCTTAAATTGACCGGCAAGTCATCAGAAAATGACGGCGCAGGAAGACCGGCTAAACGCTTTGCAACCACTTCGGAAGAAAATTTTTTCATGAAATGAGGCTAATCAGTGACAAATAATCAATACTCAAGAAAACAGCTTATGCTTTCTTTTCCATAACCGCATTAAAAATTTTGGATGCCATGCGCTGATCCAGCCATGATATTAGATCGTTGTACTTGGACGCACGAAACCAATCCTGGTTGACATTGTAAAACTGGCGGATAAAGGGAAAGATGGCCATATCTGGCAGCGTCAAATGATCGCCCATTAAGTAGTGCTGTTGACTCAGTCTCAAATCCAATTGCGCCAAAAAAATTTCTGCTTTTTCACGATAATAGCTTTCAGGATGCTCGGGAAATCGTACAGAATACTTGTATAAATCAAGCGCCGGTTTAAATGATTCATCATTTTCTGTAATCAATGCCATGGCCTCTTCTGAAGCGCCATCTGGCGTATCCAGCCACTGCTCCGGGTCATTAATCGATAGCGCCCATTGCATAATCTCTATGCTTTCTTCGATCACTCGACCATCAGGAAATTTAACTACAGGAACCGTCGCTTTGGGTGAACAATCCAACAGCGACTGCGGTTTATTACGCAGGCTGACTTCATGCGTATCCACCTCAACACCACTCACTTTAATCGCCATACGGGCACGAATGGCAAAAGGACAACGACGAAAGCTATACAACAGTGGTTTCATAAACGACAACGATAAAGATTAAATTATAAGGAGAGCGTGACAGGAGGCTGTCCGAGAATAGAATGATCTACTGCGGGAAAGCTATTTTGGCCAGATTTCCCGATCATTTTCGTTAAATAGAACAACTATTCGCCTCAAATGATCAAAAGATCTGCTTCAAAATTACTTACCCTCGCTACGACCACTATTCTCGGACAGCCTCCTAGGCAGCAGTTTGATTCTGTGCGCGATGTTTTTTTATCAGATCATAAGCAATTTGGACTTCTTTAGCCTGCTCCGTGGCCACAGAAATCATTTCTTCCGGCACACCCTGCCCCATTAGCTTATCTGGATGATATTGGCTCATCAACTTGCGATAAGCACGCTTAATTTCGTTGTCAGAGCACTCTTGCGTAACGCCCAAAGCTTTATAAGCGTCTTCCAACGCATTTGCAGACATTGCCTGACCTTCTGCAAAATGGGTCTGATTTAATACCATATCCAGCAAATGGTCAAACGCAGCATCGTTATAACCAAGATGCCGACCTATTTCTTTTAACAAATTGATTTCTGAGGTATTTAATTCACCATCTGACAGTCCCATTATAATCAGATAAACCAACAACATTTGCCTTAAGCTACTTGAATAACCGCAAACTGCCATAAACTCTTTCAGTTTTGGCGCAATATCATAATTAGCCGAAGCACCGCATTTAAATAATACAATTGCTTTAAGTCTGTGTTCCGAAGACATGCCTAACTTCAGCATGAATTGTTCTACATGAGCAACTTCAATTTCACTAATACGACCATCAGCCTTAGCCAACTTACCCATTAAGATGAAAACAGTTTGCAAAAATACCGATTGACGACGGGGTGCACTAAATGGATTCACCCCTCCAGAGCCAAAAGCTCTAAAACGATCGACGATACTTCCCAGAAAATATCCTAGTAAGACTCCCCAGAAACCAAAGACAAAAAAACCAACTAAAACGCCCAGTATCCTAAACAAAACAGCTCCAAACGACCGAAAAAATATGATTATAACGGATTGTATGCAGTGTCAATATCGTTTAACTTCTCCAGGCTATCTTTTAAAGAGAATTTTTCGTTTGTTAATAATGTTCATAATTTAATTTTCGGGTATACTTATTTGTTGTAATTAATTACCAGAGTTAATCTGGCGCTTTGATAACAAACACTAATATAAATCTCCAGGGAGAACTCTTTATGCAAAAACTTTTAATCAGTATTTTTCTTATGTTGGCTCTCGCCATCCCACAAGCCGTATTCGCAACAGATGATGATGCCGACGAAGCCACTGTAGAGGCAACTGAAAGTACTGAAGATAACGCGGCTGATGAAGATGCGGCTGGTGAAGATGAGAACAACGAAGCAATCGGTCATGTGTCTATAGGTGGCAGCGGATGGCAACTTATTAACAAACTTGAAATGGGAAGTTCCGGAAAATTTGTCCATATGGTGCTTGTTGAACAAGAAAGATACGACGACAAAACAGCCTACAGTAATGCGATTTCCCGACTATGTAAGGATGAAAAAGAATTCTGTAGAGTCCGGTTCTGGAGCCAAGCACGCTGGGTACCAGAGAAAGTATCCGTTTCAGCAGAACAATACCAACATATTAAAGCAGATTACCTGTTAAACAAGTCTGGAGACCAACACCGCTTGCAATGGTCATGCAGTGTTGACCCGAATAGCGACAACTGCATACAATAAAAAATAATAGTTGAAACAACAGAAACATATTAACGGCTGCACAAGAGAAATCTTTGCAGCCGTTTTTTATCTAAATTTCACGCAACTACTCAGCTTGTCCCTAAGGACAAGCTGAGTAGTTATCGCAATATACTGAGTTACAATTTCACATATTATCTCTGAAAAGTTTCTGGCAAAATTACCGAACTATCGATAACAAAGGAAAAGTAATGAAGTTATTTTTTATAATTTTTCTATCGATTAGTTTGCTTGGCTGCGAAGCCTTAATTAAGGCAAATCAACGACCGCATATTGATGTCAAGCTAATCGGCATTTGGGAAGGCGAATATATAGAAAAAAACGGCACATTAAAAAAATGGGTGCAGACCAGAAAAGCGGACGGCTCTTATCAGATTAATTTCAGCTTCACCGAGATCGATGGCACGATTAACAGCTTTTCTGAATCTGGGAAATGGTGGATTAAAGACGGCTTATTTCACGAACTCGAACCTTCCTGGATGAAAGAAGCCGATATTTATCAATATCAGTTTAAATCCCAGGACTGCATCCACTTTGAACTCGTCAGCGGTAATGACTTAACTAAAGACATTGATGACGACTATACGTTTTCCGAATGTCTTGTGAAAGATGCCCCTTTAGTACACCTTCGACTGGATATTTAGGAGACAAGTAGCGGCAATAGTCATTCCCCTGTCTGCGTGCTTCACCTTGTGACGAAATAGGATTTTAGAGGAACAACCTTAGTTTCTTTACTCAAAACCAACCAAAGTAAACTGAAAGGTTTCTAAATCAGTTAAAAGCATCCGAACATTTTTAACGACTGCTGATGGACCAATAATAACGGAAGGAATTTCCAGCGAGCTATCGGCTGCAGAAAATGTCGCGATGTTGATTGGACTAGTCTGCAATGGTGTCAAACTTGTCAAGTCCAACTCAAACACAATATTTGGGTCAGACGCTACCAAATTCAACCTAACATCAAGTGGGTCACCAACACCGGTAGTGACGGGAAAACTTAAGACCCCCTCAGTGAAAACACCTGTTGTATCCTTAATCTCGATACGATTTATGTGAACAAGATTATCGACACCTACATTTTCACCATCAAAATTTATCGTTGGCGCTGAACTTAATTCACCACCTAAATTCGCAAGTGGCAGACTCTCAATCGCATCAATAATCGTCATACCATCAAAAACAACCCGTCCAAACACGGTAAAACCACCATTTTGGTTATCCAAATTTTCCGAATTATCTGAAAGATTCACAAACCATTGACTGGTTGCACTATCCGGGTCACCAGAAACTTTAGCCATAGCTAAAGTACCACGGGTATTCGAGAATTTAAATTCATTACTAATCGGAGGAAATGTTTCAACCTTTGCAAGCAAGATCCCTTCGCCATTATTAACAAATTTGTAACCACCAGCCTGAACCACAAAACCAGGCACACTGCGGTGAAAAATACCATCGGTATAAGTATCGCTTCTAATATAGCTAAGGAAATTAGCAGCTGTTCCGGGTGTTTGCGTTTCAAACACTTCAACACAGAAATTACCCATATTAGAATCAAAACAAACAACTGGATTGGCCTGCGCCGTCGATGACAAAGCTAACAAGCCTACAACAAGAGACGCTTTAAAAGATTTTTTAATCGATTGCATGTTTGAAAGATCCACCATTTAATACTTTAAATGCTTAATTCTCACACAGCGAATGAAGCGACGCAATTTTTTAACACCATTCGACATCTAAGGATGCCTCTAATAAACCATATTCGCGAGCATCCGAAAGCGAATTGCCTGCTTACCCTATTTCGTCACAATACTACGTTACTCACAAATAATATCGTCTTGCCTGGCAAAGAAATTATTAAAATTTACTTTTTAACTTGACCTCAATATATCAACTAATATAATATAAATCGATATTTTTTACAGGAAACATCACCCTTCTGTTTAGTTTTAGGAGATCAATATAGGATCAAAACGCATTGGAAAATCACCGGTAGCTACCCCGGACCAACGCTAGGAGGCTGCCCGAGAATAGTAATCGTAGCGAAGGGAAGCCATTTTGAGACAGATTTTTTGGTCATTTGAGGCGAATAGTTGTTCTATTTAACAAAATAGACCGGAAAATCTGACCATAATGGCTTTCCTGCAGTAGATTATTCTATTCTCGGACAGCCTCCTGCACTCCGTCTATTTAAAACCGTTGAAAAAAATAGCCCCTGAAAAAATTAAATCAATTATGACATCTGCATTATCTTTCCTTGAAATTTCAACCATACGAGAATCGGCTGCGGAGGCTTGCGCCTTATTAAAAGTCCTAGCGAACGAAGACCGACTACTACTATTGTGCGAAATTAATCAAGGACCTAAAAATGTTGGCGAGTTGGAATCCTTGTTGGATATCCGTCAGCCAACTTTATCTCAACAATTAACTGTTTTACGCGAAGAGAAATTAGTCACCACTGAACGAAAAGGAAAGTATATTTACTACCACATGGCCAGTCCAGAAGCCGCTAGAGTGATGGAAACATTGTTCGAATTGTTTTGCAAAGACGCTATGAACAAATCCCAAAAAACTTAGGAGACTGATCAAGAACAGAATAATCTACGGCGAGAAAGCCATTTTGACCATATCTCAATATTATTTTAATTAAACAGAACAACCACTTGCCTTAATTAATCGAAAAGTATGCCTTAAAACGACATTCCCTCGTTACGATTACTATCTTCCGACAGCCTCTTAGTAATCAATGATACGATTAAACCTTTGCATGAATAGGGCTTAATGAACTACACAGGAGAGGCACATGAGTATTAACATAACTAATTTAGATGAAAATCTATCCGTCACAGGCCAAATCAATGTTGATGATATAGATGAAATCGCTAATTCTGGATTCAGATCTATTATTTGTAACCGACCAGATTATGAAGGCGGTAAAGACCAACCATCCAGTGAAGAACTTGAGATTGTAGCCAAGTCGGTTAACATTACGTTCTCCTATTTACCGGTCAGGATGGGCACGATCCCAGAGGAACGCGGAGAAGCTTTTAAGCAATTAATCAATGAATTACCTGGGCCTGTACTCGCCTTTTGCGGTTCTGGAAAACGAGCCACTGCACTGCACGAAATGTCCAAACCGGATAATACGATGGAGGAACATCAATCTGTTGTAGCAGCTTGTAACTGGGAAAACGCCTTTGATGTCGTGGTGATTGGCGGCGGTTCAGCTGGCATTGGTGTCACAGCCAGTCTTCTTAGACGCAGACCAGCCATGCGCATTGCCATTATCGAACCCAGCGATAAACATTATTATCAACCTGCCTGGACATTAGTAGGCGGTGGCGCCTATGACGCAATGGACAGCGTCAAAGATATGGCTGCAGTTATACCGAAAAATGCCGAGTGGATTCAAACGGCGGCTGACGGGTTTGACCCCAAAAATAATCGGGTCCATTTGACAGACGGGCGTGCAATTGGTTATCGACAATTAATTGTCTGCCCCGGTATTCGTTTAGCTTGGGAAAAAATTGAAGGGTTGGAAGAAACGCTCGGCAAGAACGGTGTCACATCCAACTATCGCTATGACCTCGCCCCCTATACCTGGTCTCTGGTCAAAGCGCTTAAACAAGGTAAAGCAATATTTACGCAACCACCGATGCCCATAAAATGTGCAGGTGCGCCACAAAAAGCCATGTACCTATCCAGTGATTATTGGCAACGCTCAGGACACCTAGATCAAATAGAGGTCGAATTTGATACCGCTACCGCCGTTTTATTTGGTGTTGCCGATTTTGTGCCGCCTTTAATGGAATACGTCCATCGCTATGATGCAAAACTAGCCTTCAATTCCAACCTGGTAAAAGTAGATGGTAATAAAAAAATCGCCTATTTTGAACACAAAGATGGCCAAGGCAATGTAACCCAGCATGAAAAACCGTTTGATATGCTGCATGTCACCCCACCACAAATGGCGCCAGATTTTGTTCGCAACAGCCCACTCGCAGATGCCAGTGGCTTTTGCAAAGTCAACGAAAAAACATTACAGCACCCGGATTACCCAAACGTATTTTCATTAGGTGATATTTCTTCATCACCCAATGCTAAAACAGCGGCAGCAATTCGGAAACAAATTGTCGTCGTTGCCGAGAATCTTTTGGCCGCCAAAGAAGACCAAACGTTACCAACAACGTATGATGGCTACGGCGCGTGTCCGCTAACCGTTGAGAAAGGTAAAGTAATTCTGGCTGAATTCGGATTTGGCGGAAAATTATTACCAACTTTCCCATTAAACCCAACCGTACCCAGAAAACTAACCTGGTTTTTCAAAGCCACACTCTTCCCATGGGTTTACTGGAACTTGATGCTCAAAGGCAAAGAATGGCTAGCACGCCCCGGTAAATCAGATTAGATAATCATTTGGAAACTTATCTAATTTATCTAATACCCCTTTTACTGGGTTCAGTCACAGGGATCACGCTTGCGCTGACAGGCGCTGGCGCCACAATCCTTGCCGTTCCACTACTTATCTTTGGCCTGCACCTGTCTGTTGCCGAAGCCGCACCCATTGCTTTACTGGCAGTTTGCCTGTCAGCAGCAATAGGCGCAACAATCGGTTTAATACAAGGTGAAGTCAGATATCGTGCAGCGGGTTTAATTGTAATCACCGGCGCAATCGCTTCCCCAATTGGCATATGGCTAGCGCAAATACTACCCAACACCCCTTTGACATTGTTATTTGCTCTGATTCTGGTTTATGTTGCGGTAGATATGTTTAGACAAAGTCTAAAAGATCAAAACACACTTGATACCACCGACCCACCTGCACAACCCTGTCTTTTAGAAACAGCTGAAGGCCGATTAATTTGGACCTGGGCCTGTGCCAGAGCATTGGCATTATCCGGCAGTATCGCCGGATTTTTATCCGGTTTGCTTGGTGTAGGCGGCGGCTTTGTTGTGGTACCTGCACTCAAGAAAGTCACCAACCTTCAGATGCAATCAATCCTCGCCACATCGTTAGCAGTGATTGCGCTGATCTCGGCTATTGGCGTCACTTCAGCCACACTGATGGGTCATATGGATTGGTCAACAGCCACTCCCTTTACTGCTGGCGCATTATTTGGCATGCTGACCGGACGCTCTTTTGCCCATAAAATTGATGGCTATAAATTGCAACGCGCATTTTCAGTGGTAGCGCTTTGTATCGCTATAGGAATGATTGTCAAAATTTACCACAACATTTAATTTAGACCTTACTGGTCAAATAGGATGCAAGTTATACCCTGATTTGCGGTCGTGCGACGACGTAAGTTGCTAGTCAATGTATTGCGGTAACTGTTCTGATTGCCCCAGTACGTTATATTTCAGCTTGCAAGCCTTACACTTATTGGTTTTTAGCGATTTTGATGAAAACAAAATTTGTAATCAAGGCTTTACTTGCGAGTTTTTAACTTGCTCTGTTTTGAATTGAACATACATGCTCCCTATACCGCAGAATAATTGCGCCTCCGGTTGCGAACACGCCCAATTCAAAACAGTTCTGCGTTTAAATTCCAGCAACTGATGCAATCTTCAGGCTAGCGCACGCCCTCTAATGGTTTCCCTTAGATAAGAACAATAGTTACCCTGATTTACATCAGCGTGTTGACTCATTTAGAATCATATCCAAGTCAAATTACTAGACGCACTTGTTATGAAAAAGCATTTGATAGTTTTAATCATGCTTTTTTCCTGATAGCTAGTACTCCGTCAATATCAAGTAGACGGAATACTAGTCTTGCTAAGGATGCCTTCGCATCTACCTGGGATTCTGAAACTTACGATACTAGTCATATACTTTATTGATCATTTAAACCGGGAAATGATGTGACGGTTTAAATGTAGAAATAAATTTTCAATCTAGAATCCTCAGATGAATGGTGCTTAAAGTGGACTGTTGTTTATTTCTTGGCAATGCGCAGTGAGGCGTGAACTAGCTCACAACGAAGTGCAACGCAGCCAGAAATAAAGCACAGTGTGCTATAAGCATGATAGCGTGGCTTACCTTAAGGGGGGTATGGTGTTTGACAAAATACTTGTTTTATTTCAGATGATTGTTCCTTGTTGAGGCGGTCAACTGAGGATTTTAGGATCAAGCATAAGGCCTGGATCGAATTGCGGTTCGGTAAAAATGGATAGAAAATCAGTTGCAGAGGAGACTAGCGTAATGACTCAATGAACAAAGCAAAAAATTAAAGAGTAAAAACTCTTTATCTCTTATAGAGAAAAATAAATTAAATTATGAGCTTAAATAAATCGGGCAGATGTCAATCATCTGCCCGATTTGTTTTTATGGTGAGCAAAGAACTCTTTTCTGGAGGTGTTTTCAAGCTATTTCCAATGGGATACTCAGCACCAGAATTGTTGTTTTTTGTTTCGGCACCTAAATCAGTACGAAAGTAAGCGTCCAATGCAGCCATCTAGACTTTTGTTTCCGTGTTTGAATAAACGCCCATGAATGCCCCATAGGGTGTTTGTATATAGAAGTGATGACGCATCACAGAAAGGTAGTTAATAATTGGAAGGGGTGGATGTGTTAAATCGGAACGAAAAAAATTAATCACTGGAAATCACCCGGTTTCGTCCAAGTGTTTTTGCTTTGTATAGCCGCATATCAGCAATAGACATGTATTTATCAATGGTATCGGTGTTATCGGGTATTTTAGTGATCGTGCCGATGGAGACGGTTAGAGCTTCTATAATATCATTGCTTTTATTTGAGATATTTAATTGCTCTATACCTTTTCTGATAATTTCAGCGAATTCTATTGTGCCTTGTTGGTCAAGGTTAGCTGCCAAAATACTAAATTCTTCTCCGCCAAGACGAAAAACGTAGTCTGTTGGTCTTTGGCAAAAACTTTTTAATTTTTTGCTCACTTGAGCGAGTACACGATCACCTTCACTATGACCATAATCGTCATTAATTTTTTTGAATAAATCAATATCCAGCATAATGAGTGATAGACAGTTTTTCTCTCTGTATGCTCTTTTAAGTTCCCGATTAAATACACTGATAAAATGACGACGATTAAATAAACCAGTTAATTGATCTGTTATGGACAAGTTTTTTAGTTTAGCGTTGATCTTACGTAGCTGTAAGTTTGTTTTGTTTAGTTCCTGTTCAGTATCTTGATGTTGACGTTTTTCGCGTAACAAATCCAGCGATCTTGAGGATAATTGAGCGTACATAGTTAGGATCGTATTAGTTAATAACTTAGCTGAACGATTCATCTCTATCTCTGAGATGCATTTTGCTTCTTCAAGAGATTTCTCTTTGTGTTGCATATTTTGGGTGACAAGGGCCATGCGCCTGTCAGTGTCTATAATATGGAACGCTAACCATTGAATGAGGAATTCAAGTATATTTTCTATAATTTCATAATTAGATTGATTGGTGCCTTGTTCTCTCAGTTCTATCACTTTTGGTAGAAAAGATATATGAGCTGAATGGTGAGAGGATAACCAAGAATCCTGCTCGAAATATTCTATCCAAATGGCTTCTTCAGTTTCAAAATGATTATTGGCATAATCGGTTAACTCATCGAAAACACGATTTGACTCCAGATGGTTATCTTGAACCAATGTTTCGGCCAGTTTGTTTAGTAGTGAAATAAGTTTCTTATGTTGTTTATCAACAATTTCTATTCCGGTTTCAAAATTTTTGTTCCATGGGAACACATCGAGCTGTTCTATGGTTTTCTCCTTTTATTGCCATTAAAATGAAGCCGGGCTAATTTTAACGTTGCAAAACTTAAGCGTTCTTAGGTCATTATGTAACAATATTTTAATGCAAGACCCAATCTGTGTCTTGGGAAGTTAAATCAACTTTCGATATAGTTCGATATTATAGAGTAGTGTAATTCAAATGATTGATGCATATCAGTAGTTCGTTAAACTGATTTGTTTAATAGTTTTTACTAGTAATTTATCCAAGGTGATCGCATTCGTTGGATGGGTGATGCTATCGGTACTCCAAATATTCTTGACGCCGGATTGACGGATTATTTCTTCGGCGTCCTGGCGAAATAGCGGGTGGGTCACGATGGTGTCAACTTGTGTGGCGCCGGCGTGCAGTAATTGTTCTGTCGCACATGCAATTGTGCGTCCGGTACTCGCCATGTCATCAATAATGATGATGTTCTGGTCTTGATAATTTTTATCTGGGATATGTACATCGACTTGCTTGTCTCCGCGTCGTATTTTCGTGGCGACCGTGTAAGAAAAACCAATTTTATTTGCGATTTCACTGACCCATTGCTCGGATTCGCTGTCCGGACCAATTAATAGGCCTTTACGGTACTGATGCTGTATAAATTCACCTATGACATGCCCGGCTGAAATCGCCAGGGCATTCTTAATTGGAATGGCCTGAAAAAGTTTTGAGATACGGTGCAAATGCGGGTCGACAGTGATGACGTCATCAAAACTGTCAGCTAGCAGTTTGCCAATAATTTGTTGGCTGATTGCCTCACCAGGGTGGTTTTCAGTATCTTGGCGCATGTAACAAAGATAAGGTGCAACCAGCGTTATACGTTTAGCACCGTACTTGCGTAGTGCGGACACACTGAATAATAGTTCAATAATTTTACTGTTGGGTTGGTTGAGGCTTCTGACCAAAATGACGTGTTCTGGTAGTTCGGTGGGTACTTGGATTAGGCTTTCCCCGTCTGGAAAGGTGTGGCGGCTTATCTCTCGATAGTCTGTTTGAAATGCGTCGGCAATTCGTTGTGCCTGTGGTCGGTAATCATCAAATCCAATAACTAGCATAATATATCTTTTTCATTTTGTTGTTATATGAGACTGACTTGGTGAATGAATGTATTGAAATACATCGTTTGAAGAGAGAAGGAGATCGCAGCGTTATTTTTTCTCAATGGTATATCCATCATTTTGCGTTGCGAGGTTTTTTGCAAATGCAAAGTCTGATACAAACTCGGCGTGGATCCGGTAGATGGTTTCACCTTTCTTAACTGAAACACCTGTTTTGTGTATTAGATCAACGCCAGCTTTTTTGTCCATTGGTGCGCCGGCAATACGAGCAATTTTAGCCATTTGTAGGTTGTCGATAGCGGTGATTAAGCCGGAATACTTTGCTTTAACTTCATGACAATGTTCGCCCGGTGTGAAATCAATAGTGTGTGCGCCTTGACTCTTGATAATGGCTTGCATTTTCTCCATTGCGCGACCTGAATCAAGAATATCACGCGCTATAGCAAAACCTTGGCCGCCGCGTACATCGGGGTCAAATTCAATGATTCTACCTGCCAATATTAATGATTTTTGGCGTAAGTCTTGCGGTGATTCAGGGTTGTTCTCTAACACTTGCATCACATCACGTGCTTCCAGCGTAGGGCCGATACCACGACCAATAGGTTGTTTGCCGTTGGTGATAATTACTTCTAGATGGATGTTGAGTTGATCGCCAACAAACTCAAATAACTTTCGTAATGCCAGGGCTTGGCGCATGTGGCGTACTTTAGCAGTGGGGCCGACGGGAATATCAATCAGCAAATGAGTTGATCCGGCAGCCAGTTTCTTGGATAGAATAGATGCGACCATTTGGCCCTGTGAATCAATACCAAGCGGTCGTTCCACTGAGATCAATATATCATCAACCGGTGCTAGCCGTGCGGTGCCGCCCCAGGCAAGACAGCCACGATGCTTACGTACCAATTCATGTAGTTTGGCAGGCGATAAGTTGACTTCCGCAAGGATTTCCATGGTGTCTGCCGTACCAGCTGGGGACGTAATTGCACGGCTGGATGTTTTTGGGATCAACATGCCATGAGCGGCCACGATCGGCACGACTAACATCGATGTGCGATTTCCTGGGACGCCACCAATACAGTGCTTATCTGCGACTAATAGCTCCCCCCAGTTGAGTCGTTGTCCGGTCTGCAGCATGGCTTTGGTCAAGAAATAGACCTCGTCACGATCCAGATTGTTTTGCCCGGATGCTACCAGAAATGCAGCCATCTCCATTTTAGAATAGCGACTTTCAGCAATATCTTGTGTGATCGACACGAAATCGTCCAGCGCTAAACGTTCTCCATTAATTTTACGTCGTACGGCATCCATCGAAGCAGCCGGCTCGGCATGATCCACACTGATCAAGCAATCGTCAGGCGCAGCTAACTGCTGGTAGGCTTGTTCGGAAAGACCTAGCTCCGTTGGTGTAACAATCGCCTCATCATCTACCACATTTAATACCGCCAGAATCTTTTGGTTATTGGTGCTGATCTTGATTTTTGACAATGCTTGAAAGCCCTCAGCCCGATAGAGTTCGCATTCTCGATGTAAATAAGCCACATTCTCATGGTACGTGTCAATTGCGACACGACGAAGTTTTAGGGTTTGGTTATTCATTGGTTCACGCTATTTTAGATGTG
Source organism: Nitrosomonas sp. (assembly GCA_021774195.1). Taxonomy (GTDB): domain Bacteria; phylum Pseudomonadota; class Gammaproteobacteria; order Burkholderiales; family Nitrosomonadaceae; genus Nitrosomonas. Next base: position 18,008 of record JAJFJJ010000022.1, read on the forward strand.
GCAATCACTTCTTAGTTGGGGGTCAGAGCGGTTGGCTCTGAATATGACAGTTTGATGTGAATCGCTATTGTATTCTTTTTCAGATGATATTTCATTTGAAAAGATTTAGCGTATTTTTGTTAGTTTCTCGCATGGTAGAGTAGGTAAGTTTGCCAAGGCGATTTTTGTTTTCTAGGGTTAGCAGACGTTCTGTATAAGGTATCATCAAAGAAGGGATTGTAGCAATAATGTTATTTGGTACACAGATTTATTTGGTGATAGTTAATTCTGAATCCCGCAGTTAAAACCTCTTTCTACAATCCTAAAAACCGCAGTTGATCGCTTTAAATAATAGGCAACTTGATCGAGTGTATGGAATCTGTATGGCGTTACGAAACGCACTTTCTAGAGTGAGTCACGCTATGATATTTATAGCACGCTGTTCTTTATTTCTAGCTGCGTTGCAATTCGTTGTGAACTGCCTCATTCCTCATTGCGCCTTGTCAGAAACAAACCACAACGCACTCTAAACCCCATTCAACTGCTGTTTTAAGATAATAGTATGATAACGTTATGTATATTCAGCAATTTATTCACCGAATGAACAGTATGATATGCCTCTCGTTTTGCTCAGATGTATGGGGACGCCAATTTTTATAGTGAGCTATTAATTGAGTGTCTTAGGATTATTGGGCGGAAGTTAATTGGGGCCCAAAGTTTAAGAGGTGTTGTTAGTGCTCCACTATTTTAGCGGAGCACTTTTGTAAACTACTCAGATTTAAGCGTTAGCTTTTCTACGACGTGCCGCAAAGCCTACTAGACCAAGTCCAACCAACAGCATGGCGTAAGTTTCAGGTTCGGGTACGGGTGATATGTACCAAACAGAATCTGGTGAGAAATTAGTGCCCTGCACGTGAAGCGCCATTTGGCCGTCAGTAGGTAGCGTGTTTCCCATATTGAAGCCGGTCCACGAGACAGACTCACCATTGGTCAGTCTATCCGCTGCACCTCCGCCGAAGTCAAATCGATAGTCAAAACTCCCGCCTGGTCCTTTACCATTCGCTGAATTAACGACTGTTACACCGCCACCTGGTGTGGTATTAACAGATGTCGGTTCAGTTGCAGTAATCGCCATTGCTCCCACAAATGCGCCGTTGCCAAAAATACTGCTTAATTGGTTGGAAACATCCAATGTGAATGTCCAATCGCCACCATTATTTACGATATCTAAATTGGCAACATCCGCAGATGGCGGTCCACCGCCAGAAAGTAACTTGCCGAATGAATAAGATAGCGCATGAGCATTGCTGCCAAATGAAACAAGGCCGGCAACAAGCACCGTAGAAATGATTCTTTTTAAATGATTAGTGTTCATATTATTTCCTTTATTGTAAAAATTATTCTAAAAGTAACTGTTTTCGTATCCATCTATTTTTATTTACTTTTATATACATTAGCGGTCATGCGAGGTCTGCGACATAATTGACATGTCATTCAAATCATCTTGACTAAAACTTATGTTAGGGTTGATAGTGAATTCAATAGCTAACTATTAATAGACTAAATTGCACATTAAAAAACGCAATACAGAATAAATTCGATAGGGAGAGCGGATATGTAGTGCTTTTGTTTGTCCGCTCAGAAAGTATATGTCTCCTTAATTTGGTTGAAGTGGGATTGGTGCAGGACTCAATCGGTTTGGTTTTATGCCTCTAACAAATCGTTAGCAAATGATTGCTAGCGATTTGTATGTGGAAGCGAAATAATTATTTAAGATTTTGCTTTCTACGGCGTGCCGTAAAGCCAACTAGACCCAATCCAGCCAATAACATGGCGTAGACTTCAGGCTCTGGCACTGCAGCGATTGCAACTGTATATAAACCACCAGCAGAGCCATTTGCAACGCCCGCTATATCAAAATGATAAATTCCTGATGCCAGCGATTGACCGAATTCAAATGACGCTCCTTCACTCACTTGTGTAAATGTTGCAATTGGAGCGGCGAGGTGTGTGTCAGGAGCACCAATGGCGCCAGCATAAAGAGATAAGCTAAGAGAGTTAATGTTATAGATGTTGCCAAGTGGCAACGAAACTGTTGAGCCTATAAAACCTGGTGCTTGTAAATCAAATTGTAGGTGATCAAGAAACGCGCCTGGGCCAGGACTGAAGAACTGTGAGAAGTTTCCTCCTGGACTGAGGGTGCCCTTGTCGACATCAACAGCATTCGCTGTCCCAACACTAAAACAAAATATAAAAGAAATTAACGCTACTCGTATTGAGTTTCCCATATTTTTTCCTTTCTAAGTTAGTGAATTAAAATAAAATCATAAGATCCAGGAACGCTGGTCTAAAAGGTTAATTCAGCATGATCGATATAGCTAGGAAATCCAAAATCAATTTTGGACTACTTTAAGCTTCGTGAAGGAATGTTAGCGCCAATTAGTATAATTAGGAATGGTACGCCACTCCTTTTTATACAGTACATCTTTACTTATTTTTAAGCCTTAAACCAGTGCATTTGAACTAGTACTCCGTCTACTTGATATTGATGGATACAGCGATTACAAGATGTTTCGTCGCAAGACGCAGCACGCAAATAATGGTTATTCCCTTGGCAAGTGCAGCAACGCGGTGACGGGACATTTTGTGATCGTCCTGCAATCGCGTTGCAGTACTTGAAAAGGGAATAAACCTTTCCTGTGTACTGCGCCTTATTGCAAAACACCACGGTAACGCTGTACCCGGCAATATCATATTGATAGAGTACTAGTGGGTTTCTTTAATATTTGTTGGTTGTATTTCTCGGGAAGACGCAGGTAGTAGATCTGTCAATTCGGGGTGGTTTTGATTGCGCTGAGCAAACGTAAAAAGATCATAACGATTTGTGATATTCAGTTTGATGAAAATTGATGTCAAATGATTGCGTAGGGTGTGGTCACTCATGCATAGTTTTGTAGCGATTTGCTTGTTCTTTGTACCGCCCGGCATGTGCGCGAATGCGCTGACGACCATGCGTTCTTTGTGGGTAAGGATGGCAATCTTCTCAGCGTCTAGATTAGCGGGAGTTTTTTCCTTTTTTTGTGAATAATGTTCGAAAAGGATGCGGCTGGTGGTGCGGCGATCTATCCACATCTCACCAGCGTAAATCTTTTCAATAGCTTTCAGGATGGTCTGCACTGGCATCGTTTCATATATTATGCCACATGCGCCATTCTGTACGGCATTCTCGCAAGCATCTAGGTCATATTCATTAACGAAAATCATGACGCGGGTATGACTACCTTTCACAAGGCTTGGGATTAGCTTTGTGCTATCTTGACCATCCAGGAAAATTTTGAGTAAAAGGATGTCAGGTTTTTTTTCTTTGATCAACTGCTTAGCGCCATCACAGCTGGTGGCTGTGCTGACAACCTCCATCCGTGGGCTTTCGCCGGCTATTAGTTGCTCTAGCCCACGTAATACGACTTCACGATCGTCAACGAGTAGTATGCGTATAGGCGATGGAGCAAATGATTGCATGATACATTCCTTTAATACGAATCAAGAACTGAAATTTTTAATTGCTGTCATTCAAAGGTTTGTAAATAAATAAGCGATTATCAATTCTATTTAATCGCTGCTTAAACCCGTTAATCGTTATCTTAGTAGCGGCTTCAAAAGGAAAATGTTGATAAAGATAAGTTTTAGCGAGTTGTTTTTTTATCAAAGAACATGTGTGGCACGTCGTTTTTGACACGCGGGTCTTCAATATGGCGCAAGATTTCGGGCAATCTATGGTTTGTCGTACCAATTCTATCCATAGCGGGTAACTCCTTCAATGAAGTCGTTTTTTGTTGTGCTAGCGTTGATACCTTGCGGCCATTCTTGTTGTTTATGTTCTTCTTCCCCTTGGTTATACAGTACACTTGCAACTCATGCATGGCGGTGCCAACATGACTCGCTTCTTCCGCTGCTAATGCTCTGTGCAACCAACACTCATCTGGGAATTTTTCTCAACATCTTCCACGCTGATGCGCTTACGGAAGTGTGTTAACTCTGTGTAATCGGTAGAAAAAGATCCGTCAAATCATGCCAAGATATGACAAATTCTAGTTCAAGCAGTGGATCACTGGAGGCAAGCTGTATAGACAGACCTGTTTCATGCAAATTCGGTTGATGAGTCGCACTTTTTAGTTTAAGCATTTTTAATCACGATTTCGATCACGGAGAACACCCGCACTTTAACATTTCTGGCCGGAATAGTCATCAGGAGAGTGAATGTTGCTTCAATGTTTCAAATGCTTGTTATGTTATTATTTTAAGTGTAATTAATTCCTCATTAAAGGCACCGAGAATTCTAGACTTTCTACGTAATAGGGGATAACCGTAAGAAAAACCATTGATGTCATAATCGCTACATTTCGCATTGAAAATCACTCTCCATTACACCAAAGACGCTTTTGCTATTCCACAAAAAATTGGTATTAACAGGCGCAATGTTCATTATATAGTCGCAACTCAGATTAAGATGATCCGCCAGTACTATAATTTGTCACATCTCTTGTTTCTGCGGCCTCAAAACCCGCACGCCGAATGCGGCATGAATCACAAACGCCACAAGCATGTCCTTCCGCATCTGCTTGGTAGCAAGAAATAGTCAGGTTGTAATCGACGCCGAGTGCGATACCGGTTTGGATGATTTGTTTCTTTGACAGATTGATTAGTGGCGCGTGTATTGTAAGTTTGTGGCCTTCAATGGCAGCTTTGGTTGCTAGATTTGCCATCTTCTCAAATGCGTTGATGTATTCTGGGCGGCAATCTGGATAGCCGGAATAATCAACGGCGTTTACACCAACAAAGATGTCTTGACTATTGAGTGTCTCAGCCCAAGCCAAGGCCAATGACAACATGATGGTATTGCGGGCGGGCACATAGGTAATTGGGATATCCTTACTGTGCCCATCAGTTGGCACAATTAAGGACTGATCGGTCAAGGCTGACCCACCAAACGCGGTTAAA
>JAJFJJ010000023.1 GCA_021774195.1 Nitrosomonas sp.
GAGGGTTTGTTGTAACCTTTATCTTTAATGGCGTGCATCAGCGGTTCGGAGAGGCCGAGGGTGGTAAATGGCATAGGGGGGTACTCGATTAACTTGTGTGGATTCCGCGATTAATATCTAGCGGATTGGATTGGCGCGCAGTATACACACTAGTCAGTGGTGGATCCCACTTTGCGCCAGAGCAGGACCACTCTCCCACATAAGTGGAAAGAACACCTTATCTATATAAGGGTAAAGTTGTCGATTACAATGCATAAGTGATTATTTATATATCTAATCAGAATATATGATTACTATAGTAAACTGGTACTGGTACTGGTATTGGTATTGGTATTGGTATTGGTATTGGTATTGGTATTGGTATTGGTATTGGTATTGGTATTGGTATTGGTATTGGTATTGGTATTGGTGTTGGTGTTGGTGTAGCTGGAGGATTTATCAATTGTTTTTCAAGAACATTCTGTTTTAATTAACAACGGTGAGACTTGATGTGAGTTATTTTTTGAAAAATGTAGCACCTTGGAGATTACAGCTACTAAAGATTGGCGTAGTAGGTCTTTTAATTGTTATAGCAGGCTTCATATTATTTACCCTTGATTTTTCTTTGTTAGGCAAGCTTTTGATATACATTGGTTTCATAATTGGGTTTCTTGGGATAGGTTTAAGTTTTTACGCATTAATTTTTAAATCTGGTGATAGGCTGCGCTAGCCAAAGTAAAGAACGACGATCACAAGTTGACCAACAATCAATTGTTTCAGTGGTTACGACCCTAGCGTGATAGAGGGCGCCAATAAATGTAAAACAGCATCCGATATTTTCCAGCGTAAGCGTTTGTTAATAAAGTAATTGGCCATTTAAAAGCAATAAGATAAAAATTAAGTCGGTAAATATGGGCGCTGTTTTCTGAGAGAGTCTGGAAAAATCTCAACGCTGATTGACAGATGTGAGACTGTTTCCTGTAATTCATACAATGCTATAATCCGCATCTTATTACGCGCGCTAAAAGGGCATATGAATGAAAAGATTAATGCTTTTATTTGTGGTTGCAATAATGATATCTGGTTGTGCTTCCCAGCAAGAGGAAATAAAAGCATGTGTCATTGATGGTATTGATATACCAGAGGATGTCGGGGTTGTTTTGGTACTGCCGAACCCAATCGAGAAAAGAGAAGAACTTGTTGTTTGCGAAGCTTGGGTCAATGCTTATCTTGGTGAAAAATATGGTGCGGACATACCTACAAAAGTTATTTTTTCCACATGTGTCGATACTGAATGCAAGTTATCTTCAGCAACAGGACTAACACGGTAGATTTAAGGGCGCTTCAAAAAATTTGGATTTCTAAACAAGACAAGGCGAGCACAAAAAATATTGACGCAGCATACGATTGATATGTCAGGAAATATTTTTTGTGAATAACGCAGTATTGTGACGAAACAGGGTAAGCAGGCAATTCGCTTTGCGGATGCTCGCAAATATAGATTTTTAGAGGTGCCCTTAAGGGTGATGATAGATGTTATATATGCCCCACCCCGTATCGCAAAAAAAATCTTCTGTGTTGTGGTAAAAAAGAATAAAGTATCTATATATTAGTCCTTTAGATAAGTCTTGTTCTAATTTAAACAATACGCGCGATGCAATGACTGACACCCTTCACCTTTGATAAATTACTGAGTACTCATTATGACTGACAATAAACTCAAAAACAGTGATCAAATTCCAACATCTTCTCAATCCAATGATAAAACACAATCTTCTATGTCAGATGAACCCAGGGCGACAAACGATACAGAAAGCCCTTCGTTTGATAAGCAAAAATTCTTCATCAAACTCTTCGTCATATTTTTAACTATTAGCTCATTCGTTTATCTCGTATTTATCGACGAAACCAAGGCATCATCTCCTGTAACTGCGTCATTTACAACTACAAACGAAAGAGGCGGAAACAGATAGGCGATTTCTAATGGTGAGCGTAAGCTAGACTTACTCTACCCGTTACAAACCTTTGTGAGTCCCTCGGCAAAGCCTGGGGGGGCTACATCATGGGGTTAACGGGTGTGGTGAGTTTCAATCAATTATTTCTTCTTCCATCTGTGTTTTGCATTTGCACACCCCTTGTAAATCAGGATCTTGAAATTCAGAAGTATAGCTGGTTGGCACTACAAATTTGATTTCGTACCACGGCAATAATCTTCCACTGTAATTGCTTTGTAAGTAACGACAGGTCATTTTAATAATATTTTGCTTTTTTTGAGTCCCGAGAGGGTTTGGTCTAGATATGTAGACCGCGAATCTAGACCCGACCCTCTCGTGCGGTCAATACGGAGCAGCCCGTATTATGACACTTTTCCGCTTTCCAAAACCAAGTCAGTTTACTCGTTCTTTATACGCCAAACCAGGACAATCCTCTTGTTTTTTTACACTGCAAACCAGGACAATCCGCTCTTTTTTTACACTGCGAACCTAAATTGATTGGATTGTTGAAGTTTTGTATGTAGTCTAGTTTCTAGGATTGGATTTAGGATGCGAAGGGAAGGAAGAGCGATTGAGGGGCGTTATTAATATTATTGATTGTTGGAAATTTTAATGATAAGGCGACGGCACAGGAAGCTACGTGCTTGATGTGCGTCTACCACAAAACAATAAGTTGAATTGTGTTTCGATCTGATCCTGATTGCAGTAGTTTTAAACCACTTTTTATTGGAGAATAAAATGGCAATTACTAGATCTAATGTAGTAACAATTTTGACCTTCACACTTCTTGTTTTTCTTTATATACCTGCGAATCTTTATGCAAACCAGGGCAATGTGGTGCTTTGGAACAAACTTGGAAGTGAGGAAGAAATTCTTACTAGTGAAATAGGATCAGATGGTGATATTAGTCCTGCAATTGGATTCACTCCCATAGAACATGGTGATGGAGTAGCATTGAAAAGCGGAGTTCCGCAAGTTAAATTTGATCGACCATTTGGAACATCATTTCCAGACGCCGGAACTATCGAATTCTGGTGGGTTCCCGGACGTGATGAGAATTCATCTACCGGATCGCATTTCGACGAGAGAGAGGCTGTCGTCATAACCAGTGATGCAAAGAGATCAAATAATTTTCCTGAGATGGGTATTTATTTAATGAGCCATAGTGGGAATTATGGGGATCGCACCAGAGTGGCGATGGTATTGGGGGACCAAGATAGAATTATAATTGAATATGATTTTGACTTTCTTGCCGGCGATAAAATACATGTAGCTGTTACGTGGGACAAAACTTTAGGCGCTTCACCACTAAAGACCTACTTTAACGGCGTGGAAGGAACGGTAATAGCAGATTTATCTACTAACCCTGAACTAGTAATAGGAGCAATACAAACTGAGATTCAGGATTCAAATTATTCTTATGATTTGGAGTTGTTCAAGAGATCTAAGCGTCCCGATGGAGCGCACAATGAATTTGATACGGAAGCATATGTGGATAACCTAGTGGTTTGGAACTATGCCAAAACAGATTTTTCTGACAGGTTCGAAGAATCTCCGCTTCCATGTACCCTAAATGTTGATCTCAGTCATACGGATAATACTCTTGATATGAAATTTGAGTTGGGTGCGAAAACAAACTCAAAATGGAGTGTATTCTTGGTAAGACGTGGAATAAAAAAGGTCTTTTCTTCGCGCATGGCTATCGATCCACCGGTCATATTAACCATATCTATCCCTGAATTTGAAAATCAAGGAACCGTTGGTGTCTTAACAACCTTGGTTAAAGGGGAAGACGTGATTATCTGTTCGGACTTTGAAACTATAAATACTGGTCAGCCAGAAGGGGAGTCAGCGCTTGGAGATTCAACGCTACAGATAGAAGAAATAAGGCGGTTATTTGAGGAAAAGCTCAATGAAATAAATTAATATTTGAGCGCCCGAAAAATTAAAGCTTTAAGTGCAAAATATCGACAGGGTCAGATGTGTGAGTTGCGAATCTAGACCCGACCCTGTCGTCTCTGCAATAAATACTGATCGCATTAACGGGTGCTCAAGAAACAATTCAAAAAAGTAGACTAGTAATAACCTAGAAGACAACAATGGCTATTGAGCAGATTTCTTTGCAATACCAAATATGAGAACGTTGGCCACATATCAGGCTTAACCATTTGTTCCCAAGTGAAAACAATAGATACAAAGCAAATGCACTCGCATGTGGCGCACGCGTCTTGTATTATAATAAATATCAATTAAGATGCGGAGAGGAAAAGTTAATATTGCATTGCAAGACCTGGCGCCCTTTTGTGAGATTTCAACAGATCAACCAATAAAAAGGAAAATCACATATGACAAATTGTGATGTTTTTAAATTAAACGTTGAAAATAAGCATTTATCCATGCTTGAGCCACTGCATGTTTTATTTGAAAAGTGCGTCGAGCAAACACCTGATGCAAATGCTTTGATATATGAAGATACGGTATTAAGCTATCATGAGCTAAATCAAAAGGCTACGCAGCTTGCTTTTTATCTTTCAGAACAAGGCGTCAGGCCAGGCTCATTCGTTCACATTTATATATCACGTAGTCCGGATTTGATTATCGCGATACTGGCTATATTAAAATGTGGCGCAGCATATGTCCCGATAGAAATCAGTTATCCTGAGAAATTACTTTCTTATCTTTTTAACGACTTAAAGTCTACTTGCATCATTACTCAGCAAGAGTTAATGCATTCATTACCTAATACTGATCGACCCCTTGTAATGATTGATCAACTGGATTTAAATGCATCTAACATTTTTCCGTCTCATACACCAAGCGTGCATAGTACGTGCATGGTGTTATATACATCCGGTTCAACTGGACATCCAAAAGGTGTCATGTTGCATCATTACGGTTTTTCTAATCATCTATTGTGGGAACGAGTTAATTCAAAGTACACAAAGAATGAAATTGTTTTGCAACATGCCTCAGTAACTTTTGATTTCGCACAATGGGAAATATTTACCGCTTTATTAAATAACGCCTGTCTGGTACTCACTCGTCAAGAATTTTCTTATGATAGTGATTATCTGATCCAGTTAATTCAGAAACATAACATTACAATCATGGGTATCTGCCCTTCATTGCTTTCACTACTAATTGAAGACCCTGATTTTAACAAGTGTACTTCATTAAAACTTATGGTGTCCGGCGGTGAAGTGTTAACAGCAAAACTTCAAAAACGTTTTTTTGAAAAATCTAACGCTAACCTAATCAATGGTTATGGTCCGACCGAGACAACAATCTTTGCTTTACAATGGCAGTGTCAGCGTGAACGAGAAGATAAAAAAATTCCAGTTGGATACCCTACATCTGACACGGTAATTTATCTTCTTGACGAAAATTTTGATCAGGTAACTAAAGGCGAAGAAGGAGAAATATTTATTGCCGGTGATGGTGTTGCAAATGGTTACTATGAACGCGACAAGCTTAATGAAGAGCGCTTTCTAGACGACCCATTCTATACCATTTCTGCAAGAAAAATGTATCGAACAGGAGACATTGCCAGACAGTGCCCTGATGGTGCTTTCGAGTTTGTTGGACGCAAAGATTATCAAGTTAAAATAAGTGGACGAAGAATTGAACTTGGGGAAATTGAACATGTTCTTAATACGCACCCAGAGATTAAAGAGTGTGTAGTAACCGTTCAGAAGAGTGAAACAGGCAATCAAAAATTAGTTGCATGGTTGGTAGCAAAGACATCGTCACCTGATGAACAAAGTTTGAAAGAATTCATGCTCCAGTATCTGCCAAAACACATGGTCCCAGCATTATTCTTTACTATTGATAAATTCCCACTGACACCAAATGGTAAAATAGACCGAAGCGCATTAACTGTTGAACAAGAAACAGAGCTATCAGACTCAACCCTTACACCCGCAGAAACTTTAGTTAGTGAACTTTGGCACGATATCTTAGGAACACATATTCAAGACATAGACACCAATTTCTTTTATTGTGGCGGAGATTCACTCGCCTGTTTGGATCTCTCGGTTAGGATTGAAAAGCTAATAGGCCTAAAATTTCCATTATCGCTGCTATATGAGGTTAATACGATACGTAAACAGGCTGAACGCATAGATAACAATGACACAAGTGAAAGTGTTGGTATATTAAACATTTCTGCTGGTAATGCAGCTAACAACGCTACTCTTGTTCTGGTTTCTTCTATTGGTAATAACCTGGCACATTTTTCTGAACTCAGGGATTGTTTGCCAGAATATAAAATTCTAGGTCTTAGTTCACCAACTTTTGAGAATTCGAATAATCTTATAAAAGAAATTGCTAGGTTTCAATGTGAGGCTATATGCTCTTATAAAATTGAAGGTGACATTGTATTGATTGGGTATAGCTTGGGAGGACTGATCGCACAGGAATTAAGTCGGCAACTGAAGACAAAGCATATCAATGTTTCAAGCCTTATTTTAATTGATGCGCTCACATCTGAAATGATGGCTAAACAGTTACAAGCTAAGGAAAACCGTTCCACCTTCTTGAAACGACTACTTAGATTTTACGAAAATACTAAAACTAGGAGTTTTAAAGACATAATCAATTTTCTCAAAGAAAGTTTTAGTAGGCGTCGGAAAAATAAAGCGCAATTAAAAGATTACTCTGCAGAAATTGCACAATTAATTCTTAGTAAGAAAGCCCGTCTCAGAAAATTTAATAAACAAGCAATCGAACAATATAAACAAGAAAATTACGATGGAAATATGACGCTTATCATGGCCCGAGATCAATCCTTTTTCTCGAACACTGGTACATCCTTTGGGTGGGGGGAATACGTAAAAGGGAAATTAATACTAAAAACCGTTTCAGGCTCGCATCATTCTATACTAACAGAACCCAAAGTTAAGGAAGTGGCATCCATCATTAGAGAGCAGCTCTAAAAACCCATGTAAAGTGCTAGGTTCACCAGAGTCAGGCTATATGAGCATAAAAAAACAAACATTACCCATTAGCCTGCCCTAGTCAATAGTACAAATGATTCCCTGCTGCTAGACAGCATTGCCTCACCTCAACTATCTTGTCCGTTTTGACGACATTTAAGTTGTCCGGTTGGATGACTGAACCTAAATTCCTCAGTTGATCGCTACAAAAACAACCAACCTTATGAAATTACAAATAATATTTTTAATATGATACATACCTTTTGGGTGAGCTTCGCTATGATGTTTATAGCACGCTATTTTTTCATTTTAGCTGTGTTGCAATTCGTTGCAATACCTCGTTATTACTCCTCATTGCGCCTTGCCAAAAAGAAAAAATATCGCACTCTAAACACCATTCAACTGAGGATTTTAGGCTGAAGATTATCAAATCTATATTCGCAGCC
>JAJFJJ010000024.1 GCA_021774195.1 Nitrosomonas sp.
TGATGTTTATAGCACGCTATTTTTTCATTTTTGCTGTGTTGCAATTCGTTGCAATAACTCGTTATTTCGCCTCATTGCGCCTTGCCAAAAAGAAACAATAACGCACTCTAAACACCATCCAACTGAGGATTTTAGGTTGAAGCGTTCTGATCGGCAAAAAGCATCCCCGCTTTTGCCAAGTCCTCAATAAAGTCAATTTCACACCAACGATAACCGGCCACTGAACATGAATGAACGATATGTCCATCAGCCAGTTTATCGATGATCGAAAGATACCAGGATGACAACTCAGCAGGATGACGCAATGCCTCTTCAACCGCTGCACGAAACAAATGGGGGCCTTGGTCGCGAAAATAAATCATTCCGATTGATTCCGCATCAATTTGTTCCTTTGGGATGATCTTACTGACTTGCTTGACTCGGTTATCCGCATCCAACTGGACTTTCATATCATCCGCATCATATGAGTCCTTATAATCCACACTGAGTGTAATCGGTGCCGTTTGTGAATTCAATACCTGAGTAATCAACGACGGCTCTATCACCGTGTCACCGTTCAATAACAGAAAATCACTGTCCATCAACGACCGTGCTAACCAGCAACTGGCCAGATTATCGGCAACTTCATAGAATGGATTAAACAAGATGCTAATGTTTGGATATTCAGCGTATCGCTGCTGCAATAACGCCTCAATCAAATCCACATGAAAACCGGCAATAATGGTAATGTGATCAATGCCGACAGCCAGCAAAGCATCAATTTGCCAGGCAATCACAGGTTTATCAGAAACCGGCAATAAACATTTTGGCATGTTTTCCGTCAGTGGCAACAAGCGCCGCCCTTGCCCTGCACTAAGAATAATGGCCTTAACAGGGCGGATATTTTTATTATTTGTCATAACCCGATTGTAACTCTTCAATATATTTCGGTAACTGTTCTGATTGCCTCTAGAATTCATCAGTTCAAGGCGCAAAATGTGAGTTTACACGTGTAAATGATCATTTTGTAACGAAGAAATGGTGAATTCTAGGGGCAAGCTGAATAGTTACACCCGATTTTAAATGGAAATGCTGCTTGTGCGTCTTAAATCTGCAACAATTTTCTTGATTGCCTGTAAGAAATCTTCAATTTGTGTCATGTGATTGCTTCGCCCCAGACTAATACGAACCGCACAACGCGCCAGCATTGGGTCAATCTCCATAGCTTCGAGTACATGACTCTGGCCGGGATTAACACTGGAGCATGCCGCACCGCTGGCTACTGCAAACCCAACCTTATCCAATTTAACCACTAGCGTATCACCTTCGATATCCGGCAACGCGAAATAACAAGTATTTGGAATACGCTCAGCTTCAGCACCAAAAATCGCGGCCCCCATTTCGATCAATCCATGTTCTAAGTGTTCTCGTAACTGGAAAACATGCTTCGCGGTTTCTTCAGTACGTGATTGAGCCAACTCACAAGCGACACCAAAACCAACAATCGCGGGCACATTCTCAGTGCCAGAGCGCATTCCATTTTCATGCCCTCCCCCATAAATCAGCGGCTTTAACAGTAGCCGTTTATCGACAATCAACGCAGCGGCACCCTTTGGGCCATAAATTTTGTGTGCCGACAAAGTCATGGCATGGGCTTTTAATGCTGAAAATTCGACCGGGATTTTCCCTAAGCCCTGTATCGCATCAGTGTGAACATAAGCACCATGTGACCTTGCTTGCTCTGCAACCGCACTGACATCTTGGATGACACCCGTTTCATTATTAGCCAGCATGACAGAAACCAACCCTGGTTTATGCGCTGCCATAGTTTGTTTGGCTTTATCAATGTCGACCTGCCCCGAAAGATTAACCGCCATTCGATGCATAGTCCAACGATCGCTACGACGGCGAGCCAGCTCTTGTGTTGGTTTTAAAACGCAAGGATGTTCAATCGCACTGATAAAAATATTAGCCGGTGTCATGTAATCTGCTGCACCACGAATAAACAGATTATTCGCTTCTGAACCTCCACCGGTAAAAATGACTTGCGCTGGCTGCACGCCAACTGATGCAGCAACTTGTTCGCGTGCTTTATCGATTGCACGGCGTGCAACAATACCAAGCGTGTGACGACTGGAAGCGTTACCATATTCTTGCTGGAAATAAGGCAGCATTGCGTCTAGAACGGTGTCATCCACAGGCGTAGTGGCATTGTGGTCAAAGTATATGGTTTGCATTGTTTTTATATAATAACGATTAACTTGGAGGTCATGATAATCCTAGAAAAATCAGTTGAACACAGAGTTTGCATTGAATCTTAGGTCGCAAGACAAGGCGCCGTTCGCAGCCAATGGCCGTAGTCCTTGGCAAGGGCGGCAACACAGTATTGTGGCCTAAAATTCAATGCAAAACTGTGTAGCGTTATTACAATCACCTTCATGGTGTGCGAAACGCTTAGTTTTCATATTTGTAATTCAGTAATTTATATTCGGTTTTAGCGGTCAACTGATTTTTCTAGGATAATAGACCTTAATATCTCTTTTTTTAATTATTAGCAAATAAGTCCATATTTATCTTAATTCAGATGATAAATCTATTACAAAGTGTCAAATTATGGGATAAAATTTTAAGTTGCGATGCCACTACTGTTAAGAATTACGAAATAAAAACTAAAAAACCCGATTTTTAAGGGGCCTCTAACAATCCAGCGTTTGCTCAAATGCATGGCAAGGGAAGAATTTCACAGCAAAGCATATTATCGATATGTAAGCTGGGAATTTTTTCCGTAACACAGCAGTTGGGATGAAATCTGGATTTCTAGAGATGCCATTTAAACAATCATAATATAAATTATATATGGAGAAGTTATATGAGTTTAGAAAGTGAAATGAAAGCAAGGTTTGGAGGGATTTTAAATTCTCTCCTACTGTTGCTTTTAATTATTATCAGCTTGCGTTTCTCAAGCATAGAAATGGCGGACCAACCGCTTGATGAACGATTACTTTGCACAGTTCATTTATTACTTGGCTGTTTCGCAGTAGGCTTTATTCTTGGCATCCTCCGAATTTTCTTGTCATTTACCAACAAAACCTATACACGTGCTCCAGCTTCTGCCAACTTTGCATCTGGCATGAAATATGGAATTATGGCTAGTGGATTACTAATATTAATCGTTGGCATGGTTCAACTTGAAAATTTCTTGGGGCCACTTCAGCCAATGCTTGATGCGATCATTGGTTTCTTTAATAGCCTTTTAAGTTAAGCTGAGTCCTAATAATTATAGATTTAATCGTTGGGTCGTTAATGAATATCATCGACGATCCAACTGCTCATTCCCCATCTTGAAAGACAATAGCAACACATCATAGCTAGGAGGCTGTCCGAGAATAGAATGATCTACTGCGGGAAAGCTATTTTGGTCAGATTTCTCGATCATTTTCGTTAAATGGAACAACTATTCGCCTCAAATGATCGAAAAATCTGCCTCAAAACTACTTACCCTCGCTACGACCACTATTCTCGGACAACCTCCTAGTACACTACAGATTTGCTTCTTTTGTATAAACCAGCACATTTTTTCCCGGTTCAGAATATCGCTCACTCTTCCATTGCCATTTCCAATTCCAACCAACTTTCTTCCAGTTCGGACACTTTTTTTTCAAGAGTTGCATGGGTGGTATTGAGTTGATCGACTTCATCACGAGAACGACTAGAATAGGTCATTGGGTCGGCCAGTTGGCGAGCAACTTCAGCCAGTTCATTTTGTGCAATAGTCAAACTCGCTTCTAGTTTCGATTGTTTGGAAAGTAGGAATTTTTTATTGGGTTTAGACGGTGATTTTTGCCTTGGTTTTTGTGAAGGTTTTTCAGGCTCTGCTGCATCCTTCGTACGACGAGATTCTATCCACTTTTTATAGTCTTCCAGATCACCATCAAATAAACTCACGTTGCCATCAGCCACTAACCATAACTCATCTGCTACAGCTCGCACCAGACTACGATCGTGAGACACTAATACCACGGCACCGGTATAAGCTTCCAACGCCAGTGTCAATGCGTCCCGCATATCCAGATCCAAATGATTGGTCGGCTCATCCAATAACAATAAATCAGGTTTTTGCCAAGCTAATAGGGCGAGTGCTAAACGGCTTTTCTCTCCACCGGAAAAGCTCTCTACAGGGCGATCCTCACCATCTCCACCTAAACCAAATCGGCCAAGAAATTTACGTAAATCCAATTCGGTCTGCTTCGGTGCTAAACGTATCATGTGCTGCAAGGGCGTTGCATCGCCATCAAGATTTTCCAGCTGATGTTGTGCAAAGTAACCAAAACGAATATTTGGAGCCAACTCCACGGTGCCCGAAGTTGCTTTAACTTCACCGATTAACAATTTAATCAGCGTTGACTTGCCTGCCCCATTAGGACCCAGCAATGCAATTCGCGCACCGGCTTGCAAAACCATCTGAACCTTCTGAAACAAGGGTTCTTCAGCATAGGCAAAGCTCACATTCTTGACACGTAAAAGCACGTCCGGGCTACGTTCAGGCGCTTCAATCTGCAATTGAAAATGTCCATTCTCAACATGTACTGGCGCAATTCGTGTTAAACGATCTAAGGCTTTAATGCGACTTTGCGCCTGCCTGGCTTTGGTGGCCTTTGCACGAAAACGACGCACAAAATCTTCCATGTGCGCAATCTTTTTCTGCTGCTGCTCAAAAGCTTGCGCATGTTGTAACAAGCGTTCTGACCGTGCACGCTCGAATTCATCATAGTTACCGGTGTATAAGTCGATCTGTTTATTATGAATATAAGCAATTCGATTAACGCAGGCATTGAGAAATTCACGGTCATGCGATACGATGATTAAACTACCTGGGTATCTAGCAAGGTATTGTTCCAACCAAAGGATTGCTTCTAAGTCCAGGTGGTTGGTTGGTTCGTCCAACAACAATAAATCAGCTCGGTGCATTAACGCACGTGCAAGGTTAAGACGCATGCGCCAACCACCAGAAAACTGGTTAACTCGCTGTTGTAGCGTCGAGTTAGCAAAACCTAACCCATTCAGCAACTGCGCAGCCCTTGCCTGTGCACCATAGCCGTCAATAACCTCAAAACGCTGTTGCGCCTCAAACCAGGCTGTATCATGAGTATCTTGCGCCAATATTTTTTCTAATTGACGCAACTCTACATCGCCATCTAACACAAATTGAATTGCAACTTGGTCGGCGTTGATAATTTCTTGCTCAACAAAAGCAATTGTTTTGCCTGATTGCAGGTTAATATCGCCACTATCCGGTTTAATTTCACGGCGAATCAATCGGAAGAGTGTCGATTTACCACTTCCATTCTTACCGACTAGTCCAACACGTTGACCCGCGAATATTTGCAAATCGATAGCTTGCAATAATGTAATGCCGCCTTGTAGGTACGACAGTTTTTTTATACTAAGCATAGAAAAAAACTGGCAATCATCTTTTCATTTCCATGGTCTGTATCACATAAATTATTTGTAATTATTCAGTATATTTCGGTAACTGTTCTGATTGCCCCTAGAGTTCATCAGTTCAAGGCTTAAAATACATGCGGCATAATAATGAACCGTACAAATAGCTATTTTATTAGTAATAGAAAAGCGTTATTGCAATTTCCAACTAGCATTATTAAAAACTTGCAATAATACTTCACTGAATCGTTTTGCAAACAACCGAGCAAAGCCCTCTTGGACAGTAAAATCAACCAAATATTCTGCTTCAATAACTTCACGCGCAACATATTCAGTGCTGCCAATTTCATCGGCTAAACCTAACTCGATACTTTTTTGGCCTGTCCAAACGATACCACTGAATATCTCAGGATGATCTTTTAATCGGTCTCCTCGACCTTGACGCACTACTTGAATAAATTGTTCATGTATTTCACCAAGTAATTCACGCGCATGATCTGTTTGCTGTGGATCTAACGGTGTAAAAGGGTCAAGAAAACCTTTATTTTCACCAGCTGTTAGTAAACGTCTCTCAACACCTAATTTTTCGAGTGTACCGGTAAAACCAAACCCATTCATTAACACACCAATTGACCCAATAAGACTTGCCTTATCAACAAATATTTTGTCTGCAGCGGCAGCAATATAGTACCCGCCGGAAGCACATATATCACTTACAACTGCGTACAGTGGTATATGTGGATACAAAGCACGCAAACGACGTATTTCATCATTAATATAGCCCGCTTGAACTGGACTACCACCAGGACTATTGATACGCATAATCACACCTTGTGTATTCTGATCCTGAAAAGCGAGTTGCAATCCTTTGATCACATTATCCGCACTACTGATACTGTCATCAGAAATAACACCTTGAACATCCACGAGGGCCGAATGTCTGTCAGATAATCGAACACCAGACTCACCGAGCCAACCCATGGCAATAAAAAGCAAAAGAAATAAATAGGTAAACGTCAAAGTCTTAAAAGCGATACCCCAGCGCCTACTACGTCGTTGTTCGATTAATGAAGCTGTTGCGAGTTTCTCTAATAAAGTTTTCTGCCATTCATTTTTTTGATGGTCTTCAGACATAAATTTTTACTCAAATAAAATAAAATAAAATTAAACAACCGTAACTATAAGATAGAAAAAGTGCCCGATATTACAAAAACCGTTTTATCACATTCTAATTCTTTATGTTGGAAATCATAATCATTTAAATAATACAGCTAAAAAAAAGCCCCACATTGTAATCCAATGAGGGGCTTTTCAAATAAGTGCCTGGCGGTAACCTACTTTCACATGCGATTACACACTATCATCGGCGCGACTTCGTTTCACGGTTCTGTTCGGGATGGGAAGAGGTGGGTC
>JAJFJJ010000025.1 GCA_021774195.1 Nitrosomonas sp.
TCAGAAATGTCTAGTACTCCGTCTACCTGATATTGACGGATACAGCGATTACAAGATGTTTCGTCGCAAGACGCAGCACGCAGACAATGGTTGTTCCCTTGGCAAGTGCTGCAACGCGGTGACGGGACATCTTGTGATCGCCCTGCGGGTTAGCTTTTCAGCGTCACTGGCGGCGTTAGGTCTCTTGACAAGGGAATGACCATTGCCAGCGAAACCTGCCTTACCAGTAACGCTGAAAAACTAACTGTACCCGTCAATATCAGGTAGACGGAGTACAGGTCTTATGAAACAAAATAAATATTTTGTCAAATACCACGCATTCTAAAGGTGAGCTACGCTATGATGCTTATAGCACACTGTTCTTTATCTTTTGCTGCGTTGCACTTCGTTGTAATAACTAGTTATTACTCCTCACTGCGCCTTGCCAAAAATAAACAACAATGCACTCTAAGCACCGTCCAACTGAGGATTCTAGGTTTATCTGTTGCAAGTTAGCTCTGTTTACACATCATCCTAAAACCCTCAGTTGGTCGCGGCAATGATAGGCAATCAAATAAAACTAATGTCTTGTCATATGCCACCCACCATAAGGATGTGCTACGCTATGAGCCTGTGTTTTTTAGAGGTGCCCGTATGCCGCTTTTTTCTATTCTCTAAGCACCAGATTTAACTATAACGCCTGATTGACTTCTGACAATGCTATGATTCCGTTTCAACAATACAAAATATAAAATCGCTATGCTTTGGATCAAATCATTTCATATTATTTTCATGGTCACCTGGTTTGCTGGGTTGTTTTATTTGCCACGTTTGTTTGTTTATCACGCGATGTGCGATGACCAACCAGGTAATGAACGTTTTAAAGTAATGGAGCGTAAGCTGTATTACGGCATTATGACGCCGGGTGCTGTGCTTACGGTGGTTTTTGGTGTATGGCTTTGGCTTGGGTATGGTTTTACGGGTGATTGGTTGTATGCCAAGCTGGCTTTGGTGTTGGTATTGATTGGTTATCATCACTACTGCGGTAAGTTTGTCAAAGCTTTTAAGAACGATACCAATCAACATGGTCATGTGTTTTACCGTTGGTTTAATGAGTTCCCGGTCCTGATTCTGTTTGCAGTGGTGATACTAGTTGTGGTCAAACCAACATTATTTTAGTTTTTACAATAAGAAAATTGTCGCTAGACTCAGGAAGATAAAAAAACCACCGCTATCGGTTACGGCGGTAATCATGACACTGGAACCCAAGGCCGGGTCGCGCCCTAATTTGCGTAGGGTGAGTGGAATAAGTACGCCTAATAATGCGGCGAGTAAGAGGTTGAGTATCATCGCCATGGTCATGACGAGTCCCAATGAGGCGCTTTGGTATATGGCATAAGTAAACAGGCCAACGACAGTGCCCCAGATCAAACCGTTTACTGCACTCACACCGATTTCTTTGGCGATAAGTTTCCATGCGCTGTTGTTGTCGATCTGTTCTAATGCCAGTGCACGTACGATCATTGTGATGGTCTGATTACCGGAGTTGCCGCCGATTCCGGCGATAATCGGCATCAGTGCGGCCAATGCGACTAATTTCTCAATCGAGTCTTCAAATACGCCAATCACGCGAGAAGCGATGAAGGCTGTGACCAAATTGACGGCCAACCAAACCCAGCGGTTTTTGACACTTTTTAGAACTGGTGCAAAAAGATCCTCTTCTTCTTTCAAACCAGCTAAGTTCAATGCCTCGTTTTCGGCTTCTTCACGGATAAAGTCGATAACGGTGTTAACCGTTACACGCCCTAATAGTTTTCCATTGATATCAATGACTGAAGCAGAAACTAAGTCATAGCGTTCGAATGCGTTGGCAGCATGTTTGGCGACGTCATCTGGGTGTAGCTTAATCATTTCTTCCGACATCGCGTCGGAAACCAATGTATCCGGGTCGCTGACTAACAATTTGTTGATCAGCAGGACGCCTTTTAATTGTTCATTTCTGTCGACTACAAACAGTTGGTCAGTATGGTCAGGTAGCTCGTCCAGTCGCCTTAAATAGCGCAGTACAACTTCCATCCGGACATCTTCGCGAATGGTGAGGACATCAAAATCCATTAACGCACCGACAGAATCTTCCGGGTATGACATGGCGGCACGAAGTTGTTCGCGCTCGGTTATGGGTAATGACTGAAATACATCATCCATAACCTCTTGCGGTAGATTAGGCGCAAGATCGGCGATTTCGTCGGTATCCAGATACTCCGTGGCAGCAATCAGTTCATGGCTACCCATATCGGTAATCAGCGTTTCACGCACGGCGTCAGACGCTTCTAGTAAGACATCACCATCATGCTCTGCTTTGACCATGCCCCATATCAGGAGCCGGTCTTCCAGTGGCAGGGCTTCTAGAATATGGGCGATATCGGCTGGGTGTAATTGGTCTAGCAGGGCTTGTAATTCAGCCAGATTTTGTTTCTGAACTGAGGATTCCGTCAATTCATGATTGGCTTGGTCCTGGAGATTAACAAAGCCTTCAACCAGCTTGTATTTGCGAAGTTGATAGGTGATTTGTTGGAGTGGTGTGAGTTGACTCTCGTTTTTGTCTTTATTATTCGCTTCGGCCATGGCGGCAATGTCTTTTGGTTGTGACTTCCATCACCTTTGATGAGTCGAAATAGTTAACACAGTGTGGTGTGAATCACACTTTTCTGTGTACCAGCCTGTCGAGTTTAAGGTTAATTTATTACGAAAATGGGACAAGAGTTTTAGGTTGTCTCAATTTGTCGTTACATAGAAATGACTATACGCTCCAAAATTGAACCAATCTGAGCGTTCATTTCTTTTTTCTCACTACGATTACTTAAGTCCAATAGACGTCTCGTGCTATTAATAGCATAAACTGCGCTTAGTGGATTTAAAATTAATCAAAAAGTGTGGATTTATTTGTAGTTTATGGGATTCTTGCCGAATGTAATCGTTCAAGAAAAATATCTTTTTTCTTTAATAAGTGCTGTGATTGACGGTTGTTATCATAATAGCGTGGGTTGGTAACCATGGCTGCCAGGTAAGTGGCTTGTTCTTTGGTCAATGATGAGGCTGGTTGATTAAAGTAATGTTGTGCAGCGGCCTCTACACCAAACACACCATTGCCCCATTCAATCATGTTTAAATAAATTTCCAGGATGCGTCGTTTGCTCATAACGTTTTCCAACATAACGGTGATAATTGCCTCTTGAAGTTTACGCCCGATGGTTTTCTCGCTGGAAAGAAATAGATTTTTTGCCAGTTGCTGGCTGATTGTTGAGCCACCTACGCTGATTTCTCCTTGCTTAAGGTTCTTCTCAAAGGCGTTTCGTATGGAGTCGTAATCAAAACCATGATGCTGGATAAATTTGCTGTCTTCCGCGACGATGATCGCACGTTTCATTTCATATGAAATTTGATGATAGGGTGCCCAGGTGTGCTGGATGGCTGCGCTAGAGTTTTTTTCGCGCAAGCTTTCCAGTTGAGTTTGCATAAAAGCACTGTTGGTAGGGTTGTGGCGATTCCAATAAAGGACGTGACTGAAAATCCATGCTTGATACAAAAATGTGGCATAAAAAATCAGTAAGGTGGCACGCCATAGCCAACGTTTCAGGGAAGAAGGTTTTTTTTGTTTTCTTTTTTTTTGTCGCACAGAAAGAATGTACCGAGTTTGTTGTTGATGCCTGCAAGGTGCAAGCCAAGCTATGTATTACGACAGTGTTTTAAGGTGTGTAATGATCGATTTTGTTTCGGGACGAACGCCGCGCCAGAGATAAAATGATTCGGCGGCTTGCTCGACTAACATGCCGATACCATCAGCCAGGTGTTGAGCGCCATTTTGTTGGGCGAAAATTAGGAACCGTGTTGGTTCGTTACTGTACATCATGTCGTACGCGAGTGAACCATCGGTAAATATATTGCTGGGTAATGCGGGTAACGCATCATTTAGGCTGGCAGAAGTGGCGTTGATGATAATGTCGAACTGCTGACCTGAAAAATCCATGAAGCCACCCGGAATAATGTCGCCATACGATGAGAATTGTTGCTGTAACAGTTGTGCTTTTTGGGGAGTGCGATTGGCTATGGCAAGGGTTGCGGGGTTTTGATTAAGGATTGGGAGAATAACGCCGCGTGCAGCACCTCCGGCACCCAGCAGTAGCACATGTTTAGAATTAATTTCGATACCTAGGTTGGTTTCAATGTCGCGCACTAACCCAGCGCCATCGGTGTTGTCGCCCAAAATTTCATTGTCTTCAAATTTGAGGGTGTTGACCGCTTGAGCCAATTTTGCGCGTTCAGTTAAATGGGTGGCGAATTCATAGGCATCCAGTTTAAATGGTACCGTGACATTCATGCCCTTGCCGCCTTGTTGGCGGAAATTGGCGACGGTTTTGTTAAATTTATCCGTGTCTGACAATATGGCTTCGTATTTCATTGCTTGATCGGTTTGCTGAGCAAATGCGGTGTGTATCAACGGGGATTTGCTGTGTGAGATTGGGTTGCCAATAACGGCATAGGCATCAAGTTTGGAGGTGACCATTTTATTTTTAAATGTTGTGTTTATTGACTAACTAATTGATCTGCACGAGAAAAAGCCCATGTTCTGGTGATGTGTAGAATGTCCGTGTCACGGCTGATATCCGGTGGAAAAGCGGCAAAACCATTTTGTCCGGCAAGTCTGACAATGCGTATTGCTGCTTCATCTAGCACGGGTTCGCCCGACGAGCGATTGATACCAATGGATTCCAGACTGCCATCAGCGCGAATGCCAACAGTCAATTGCAAACTACCGTAAAGTTTATCTCGTCTGGCGGCTTCCGGGTAGTTGAGATTGCCGATACGTTCTACTTTCAAACGCCAATCTTCAACATAGCGTGCAAATCGATACTCTTTGGTTCGTGCGCCAACAAATCGTCGTCTGGGACGTTTTTGATAGCTGTCGTGATTTTGTGCGATTTGTGCTTTTAGACGGGCAATTTCGAGGCTGTTTTGTAGCAAATCTGAGGCACTTGGTGTGATTGGGGTTTCTTTTGATTGTTGCTTATTGGTGTCTGGTGGTGCGATGTGATGATCGCTATCGATAGCGGCCATTAGTTCTTTGGTTTTTTGTTCCTTTACCGTATTGTGTGTGTTCGGTTTATTTTTAGGTAATATTGGGAATGGTGTTTTGGCGCGGCGATCTTCATCGGTATTTCCGCCGCCATCTAAATTTTCTTGTGCGAGTGTTTTGGTTTCTGTCGGTGCCGTTATGGTTTTATTATTAACCAATACGACATCTAATGATGTGGCAATTTTGTCAAAGTTGGGGGTTGGAAACTGGAAGGTTACCCCAAATAGTATTGTTAAGTGCAATGCCAATGAAATAACGATCGCTACCAGTATGCGATTGTTTTGTTTAATCCACTGACTATGGGTGAATGTCAATGGGGATCTAAGTGTGTTCAGGGTGGCAGCCAAAGGATAAAAGTCTAAACTTAATTGGTTTTCAGTAGCATTATTGTAGGCAACAACGATTCAATTGTCACATGTTACCTGCAATCTTCTGCTGACTGGAATTACGATGTTTCCTTTTGCAGAAATTTTGCAGCTAGACTGCGCTCCAGTAGGTCAATGCCGAGTATTTCAATTTTGACGTATGTGTCTGACTCCAAGTCGGGTAATGAAGGTATCCGAGCGACAAATGGCATATGATCCAGTTTCACTAGATTTTCTTTAATGACCGACGCATTGATGGTTTGAATGTTTTCTTGAATTAACCAGCGTAAGCACCAGTAACGTTCCATTGATCGTTGAAAATCTCCATAGAAACTATAAGCGATTTCAAAATCTCGCATGCCGATTAATAGGCCGTCGCTTTCCTTGGTATAAGGTGGCGGGTCGTTATTGAGGAGGGCGATTATTTGACGCTGGTTGATTAGATCAATATAGCGCCGCATCGGAGAACTGCTCCAAGCATATTGAGAGACGCCAAGTCCTTGGTGAGGTGCGGGAGAAGTGCTCATTCTAACCTTGCCGTTACCCTGGCTTCGATAAATGCCCGCAATATTGGCGTCAGCTAATTGTTTCCCCCATTCGGTGTTGGCGTAGATCATCAATTCGGATACCACTTTATCTATCGGGGAACCGCGGCGGCGTTCTTTTATGGTGACACGGTCATTTTGAATATCGAAACTGTAATCGACTTTATCATTATTAGTATCGTTTGCTTTACCGCGTAACGCTTCCATTTTGCAGGCGAAATGCCATAATAATTGCAGCTCTTTACCGTAAGGGTGATCAAGTTTGTTTTGTGCCAAGATGGATTCGTTAAATGAATCTTCCAGTGTGTCGTGACGTAGATTGGAAACGATATTAATCTTTTCAATACGGCTTTCGGTATTGGTGATAGTGAAGTCGTCACTGACATCTAGGTATAACGATAATGCAGGACACAATCGATTTTCAGCCAGTGTGTAGTGATTGATAGCGGCTTCCGGTAACATGGTAATTTTGCTGGCTGGTGTATATACCGTCGATGAGCGTTTAGCGGCGGCTTCGTCTAACGCCGACTCGGGTTTAATACCGAGCGCTGGCGCAGCGATATGGATACCAATGCGGAAGCTGCCTAGTGTGAGCGGGGTTACAGAGAATGCGTCGTCGATTTCTGTGGTTGATGCGTCATCAATACTAAATGCTGCGACGTCTGCAATGGGTAAATTAGTTGGGTCATGTAAATCTTCAGTTGTATTGAGCGCGCCAAAATCGGTCCCATTGGGGAAATGTTCCCACAAAAAATGGTTAAAGTGATAATCATGAGAAGAGGGAATAGCGCCGCATTTTTCCATTAAACTGGCTACGGTTAGTTTCTTTTCTGCACATGCGGTCTCAAGGGCTTTCCATTCAATTGAGTTTTTGTCCGGTTTGTAAAGTAGGTTGGATATATGGGGTTTAAAAGCGTCCGGTAAGACAAACGCTTTCAGCTGTTTAACATATTCCGATTTTTGCTCAGCTTGTAGGCGTTTTTTTTCTTGGCTGGCCAGTGCTGATTTGAGTGCGTCTGGTGGCGCTGCTTTGTAACGTCCACGCCCTTTTTTATAGAAATACATTGGTGCGCTGTGAAGTAATACCAGTGTTGCTGCGGCTTCAACAGCACTTGGTGCATGGCCAAAATAATCGGTGGCCAATGTGGTGCTGGCAAATTCATCTTGATTGGTACAGCATTCCCAAAGGAAATCCGGATCCAATTCGTCGGCTACTTTCTGTACATGCCCCATAAACTCAGACAATGGTGGGGCGTCAAAACGTAGTAAAACTGATGCCGCCTTGATTTTTGAACGCTTGCCATGAATGGCTTCAACCTGCAAAGAAGTTGTGTTGTCCGTTAGGATAGATCCAACCTTAAATTGTCCAGCTTCTTCGTAAAAAACATTCATAAGGTTATATTTAACAATGGGGTATGATGATGCGAATGATGTGGTGACATAAAATATTTAATTGAATTGGCAGAAAAACCTTAGTGGTTGGGGCAGTATAAATTTTGGTAATTATTCAGTACATCAAAGTAACTGTTCAGATTGCTCCTATAATTCGTCAGTTCAAGGCACAAAATGTGAGTTTACACGTGTAAATGATCATTTTGTAACACCGAAATGGCGGATTATAGGGGTAAGCTGAATAGTTACATATTTGTTTTGTTTCACAAGACTAGATATTTCTGAAGCGATCAACTGAGGATTTTAGGTTTAATCGTGCTTTAAGTCCAAAAGTATCAGATCTCGTGTGAATCCATACGCATTATTTAATATGCATAACATAAGTGTCCCAGAGTTCACCAACAAAAAATTTCCCAAATTTGCTGATGGTGGCGACGGTATCGGTTTTCAATTGTTTATTAGTTACTTCTATGGTTGATACTAACTTTATTAAATCCTTGACACCTAAAGTCAATATGCCCGCGCCAATCACTTCTCCACTTTTATCTTTACCTTTATGTAATTGTGTGAAAAGTGTTGTCGTGTCATCCC
Organism: Nitrosomonas sp.; assembly: GCA_021774195.1. Lineage (GTDB taxonomy): Bacteria > Pseudomonadota > Gammaproteobacteria > Burkholderiales > Nitrosomonadaceae > Nitrosomonas. The sequence continues at coordinate 8,007 of JAJFJJ010000025.1, forward strand.
ATAAATCAAAGAATGGGTCATCATGAACTTCTTTTTTTCCGGCCAGATAATAGTTTTCACCTTGATGAATAAAACCCAGTTCATAAATCATTAATTTCATGTCTGGATTATTTGTTGGGTTAAACAGATTAAATACACCATGATGTGCTTTAATGCCGAACCCAAATGGCGGAAAATCAATGCTGCCTGTTAAATGTCCAAGGTGATCGGGTTGTTCGATGAATTTATCAATGTCGTCAATATTGACTTCAGCATGCATTGCTAACTCAGTTCCAGCCAAGTTCCCTGACTTTTTGCCTTCTTTGGGGCTAGTCTTATTGAGTGAAAAACCGCCCGCCATGGTTTCTTTAAAGGAAATTCCGGGGCTTTGTTCTGTCATTTTTAGGGTACTTGGTTTGAGCGGGACACCTTGTGGTTGGCGCTGGTCAAAATAATTTTTCGCATCGGTGCGGCCCATTTCTATCAATCGGGCATGTGTGATTTGACCGGTATATAATGCCGAATCAAGGGGTAGGGGATGTGACGGTTTGATCAGATGCAATTTAATGGGCTGGCTATGCCCATAGACTGTTTCACCGTTGAGGATTCTTTGGTTAATTTCTTCAACTTGTAAGATCTCTTTATTTAATGCGCCATTGGCACTCATTTCCAGCATCTGAACATAGAGATTCAATAAACCACTGCGGTACTGTGGGGTATTACCCATAATCCAAATCAGCCATAACTCATTGGCACCATTCTTAATCGGATCAAGTAAATTAGCATCCTGAATAAAACCAGAATCCAAGTAAGTAACGCCGTCAATTTGTACCGGTGGTAATGTGCCAGGTAATGAAATACCTGCGATCAGATAATCTTCGTTGATATCTTGATGTCTGATCACCTCATTCATTTTTGTACCGAAATTGCACACATTAAATGTTGCCTGAACACCTTCAGCTGCTTTAATGCGCGCGACATCAATCCCAAGATGAGGGAAAACTTTATCGCGGAATGCTTGTGAGCTTCCGGCAGCGATAAAATTCGGTTCATCCATAAAGTCTTTTAGCGAACGCAATGAGATGGTGTCCATCATATTGAGCGTGCGCCAACGCTCACATATTTCATCAGCGGGTAAGCCAGAAAGCAGCATAGCAAGATTTAATGACCCACCGGATGTGCCGTCCATAATTTGGAAATCGATACCTTGCGAGAAAATCTCAGAAATCGCGCCAGCGGCATAAGATAAGCGTAACCCGCCTCCCGGTAATATCAATGCCCGTTTAATTGAGGTTTCACTCCCTGTTGCAGCGCCTTGTGGAATATTCGATAAATTTGTCATGAATTACTTTTCACCTTGGGGCTTATTTGTTTCAGTATCACTTGTTGTTTCATTAGATTGCTGAGCTGTAACCGACTCTTTTTGTGGTGCCGGTACTTCCTCTGGCTGATTGGGCGGAGTAGGCGCTGCTTTTGGTTGAGCAGGTGGATCAGAGGCTTCTGTTAAAGGAGTAGGGGCTGCCTTTGGTTGGTCTGGTGGAATAGGCGCCTCAGGTGGTGCCAACCACTCTTCACTTAGACCTAAACCGACCACAGACTCCATTCCCTCCGGTGCTTTTTCGGGTAGTTGATCATAAGTCAGGAACCAGCTTTCAATATGGTCATCCAGAATGCCATGAATACTGGGTAAATAAACAGCAGCAATGGCTTCGCCAATTTCCAATTCTTTTAATGCTTGTAGGCGAGGATGGTCACCAATCACGAAACGGGCTTTGTTCTTGCCAAATAGTCGCATACCAAAACGATTATTCAATAAAATGTCGGATTTCATCAACATGCCACGAAATGAACAATAATTTGATGCACGTATTTTGATTGGAAAAAAATTAAATTTTGGTTTCTTGATTTCCACATAGGCGACCAGTTGGCCATCCAAATCATATTGGCTGCTCACTTTATCATCAGTAATTTTAAAATCTAATTGTCCCTGATGCTTGGGCATGCCCCATATTCCTTTGCCGCCTTTAACGGAGACTTCCGAAGAAACCGGCAAGTCAATCACATATTGTCCGGTCTTAAAGATATTGGGGAGAAAACCGGGAATAAGTTTTGGTGCGGGTTTACTGCCATGAGTACAGGCAATACCAATGCTGTATTCAATGTATTTACCGATCGGTGTTTCACGATAGTCAATGACAGTGACGACTAGCAGGCCTTGTTTCCATAAGCAAAACGGTTGAACGTTCTTGGGTAAAAATGCCTTGGCTTTTTCAATATTAATGGGAAATACGGCCATTAGTGCCGGAGAATTGACGGCGGCGACCGGTAGTTTGAAAGGAATGCCATCAACTAGTGCATATTTATCGGTATATGCTTTAATTCTTCTTGGTGTCATTAACATAACAATTCTCCAATGCAGTTACAATTGAATTAATCCTTATTAAGTTCTGAAATAAGTAATGGAAAGGTGTCGTTTTGTGCGTTCTTTCCCATGAAAACATCTAAATGTCCATAGTTCGGGATCAAATTTAACGTGTGGTAACTTGGTCGTCTAGCAGAAAAATATTGATAGGATTTCTCTTGGCCAGTCGGTAAGAAACACAAATTATCCTTGCCAGCAAAGAAGGCAAAACGCGCGTCTGTTTTGGGACCTTCTTTGGCGAAATCGGTGGGTAGTTCTTTAAAATCTTCAACAGCAACGAGACTCCCATGTTTGATGCAACGAACAATTTGCTCAAAAAAGCGTAAAGGCACCTCGGCAAATTCTTCTTTGAGCCACTCATGGGTTTCATCATTTAAATTTTCATGGCTCCATAAAGCCGGAAAACCGCTGCCATAGGTGAAACTAACCTGTTTACATACGGCATTATTACATTCATGGTGGGTTAAGTTAACCAACAGTGTGATCAGCTTAGCACTCAGATTAGGTGCTTCAACACCCCAGTGAGGATTGAGGTATTTGGTTAAAATCTTCACGAAAGGTAAAAGGTAGGTCAGTTTTGTCAGTGACCATTTGGGGACATCCGTATGGAGCGAAACAGCGTTACTGACAATCGTCGAAACTTCGGGAATCAAACCTGCCATTGCAGACATGGTGAAACTGGTAGAACCTTGACAGTGTATAACTGCTTTTAGTTTATTAGCGCCTGTTTCAGCAAGGATGGTTTTAACTGCGGCGGGGTGATCATAAAGTGCAGCTTGATCCAATGTCCATAAATTTGGTGGAAAATCTATGCTGGCACGCCAGTTTTCTAACCATACATCATAACCAGCAGCTATTAGCGCATCGACAAAATCAACTTCAACGGGCGCGCGAAAGATATTGGCCCTCACACCCGCGCCATGAACCAATATAACCGGTCCTTTGTCTGGCGGTGTCTGACCTTGGACATTAATTAGATTTAAGTCTCTCCCATCGCCGGCCTTAAATGAAATGATGCGTTCATTTTGCTGTGATGCTTTTGCCGTTTCACCTACTAACATAAGCTCAACCTCCTCTTTCATTCTTTTCAGGATGAAATGGTTTTTTCAATTAGATTTCTTAAAACCCCAAAATAATACCCAGTTGTTTTATAGAATGCTAACTGATTTAAATTTGATTCACAGCAAAAACCAGCCATTTTGTTTCAGTTTTACCGGGCTTGTTGTAATTTGTCTGCACATTCTAGCACTCTGTCTGCTTGATATTGACGGATACATCGATTACAAGATGTTTCGTCGCAAGACGCAGCGCGCAGACAATGGTCATTTCCTTGTCAAGAGACCTAACGCTGCCAGTGGCGCTGAAAAGCTAACTGTATTCGCCAATATCAAGTAGACGGAGTACTCGGGTTAAGCAGTATCTGGAATTCTTATAAAGGTAGGACCGTAAAAGCAGAGTAACTGCTTGATGGGGGAAGAAAAAGGGCGGTTAAACCGGTTGAATACGACGATCTTCCCGTAACGCACGCCTAGACGCTTGGTCAACTAGGCCAAATAGTCTATCAATTTTGTCTTTCTTGCTAGAAGCTTGATGGCCGACTACTTTAACAAACTCACAATTTAACCTGGCGGTTAACCGGTAAAATTCTTGGTACAACGTATAATTATTTAATCGTTTGTTTTTGCCAGAAAAGTAATTGCTTTGTTCAAGACGGACGCGTCTTCCCGGTAGGCCAATAATATTTTGAGAGTCTGTATAAATCGTCAAAGTAAAGCTGCTTCCGTTTGTCCATACGATCATTTCATCCAGTGCCCACAACAAAGTTTGCAATTCCAATTTGGTCGAGCTGGTTTGTTCAAAACGCTTCAGTTTCACTGTGTCTTTAAGCGAATCTATAGACGCGCTCAGGTCAGATACGACCAGGAAAGCGCCATACCCCACCTTTAAATGCGTGTTTACACTACCGTCAGTAAAAATATGTACGTCAAGCATCTGTTTGGAGGAAGAATGGGGAAGAATACACTTGTAGGCACCTCTAAAAATCCATATTTGTGAGCATCCGTAAAGCGAATTGCCTGCTTACCCTGTTTCATCACAATACTGCGTTACTCATAAAAAATATCTTCTTACCTATCAGCTGAATGCTGCATCAATATTTTTTGTTTTCGCCTTATCTATTTAGAAATCCGAGTTTTTAGAGGTACCTGGTAGACTAATAAAATATGTAAGTGAATGGAAAAATCAGACATATTTTAGAATCGTAAAAGAAGAATTAATGACTATGCGTCTTTTTACGATAGGCTAAATATCACCATATCCGGTGTAAAATCCGCTAAATTCATACCAACAAGTTCGATGGATACGGCATTGTCAAGAAATTCGATCGTCGCACCATCGTCACGTTGATCGATATGGGTAATCAGACTGACTAGATGTTCTAAGTTTTGTACGCCTGTTTTTTCGGTATCGAAGAGTAAGCGGTCCTCGCCAATGGTAAAGTCTTTAATTGAAAAATGACCGACTTGATAAACTTCAAACACATCATTGCCTGAACCGCCAGTTAGCTCATCAAAGCCGAAACCGGCGCGTAATATATCGTTACCGGCGTCACCAAATAGTTTGTCTTTCTCTAAACTATTATTGCCACCTTGGCCATCTAATATATCGTCACCATTACCGCCACCTAGAAAGTCATTGCCATCTCCACCAGTAATGGTGTCATTACCGTCTTTACCTTCAATTAGATCGTGACCAATGCCGCCTTCCAGAATATTGTCGATTTCATCGCCAATAATTTCAAAGTCATCGTCATCAAAACCACCAGAACCAAAGCCTAGAAACCCGCCTTCATCAATGTTCCCTGAATTACTAAGATTAACGCGGTTGCGTATTATTACAGTCATGTTGTTTTACTCCTTAATAAAATGTACTGAACAATCCTGTGATTGTTTTTAGCGATTAATTATTACCCTTAATTGATTCTATTTATTTTATAATGCAAATAATAATGATAATGAGAGTTATTCTTAATAATAACAATTAATGATAAAAATACAAAATTTAATCCTAAAATTTAATTGATCACTACCGCAACAGCTAACTGCGAATTTTAGGATAATCATTGCCGATGACAAACGATACAAACAATACAGAACAATTATTAAAAACTGCCAGCGCTGAGATTTATGCGGGAAATATTGAGCATGCGAGTAGTATCTTAAACGCACTAAAAGCAGAACAACCCTTATCGCCTTCAGTAGCACGGTTATGGTGCTTGTTGGCTAGACGAACAGGGCGCTCCGCTGAGATCCCAGACTATGCGGCAAAGATTTATGCACAAGTTAGCGGTGATGTGCATAAGGCACGTTGGGCACATATTATGGCTACGGCTAATTTTATTACGTTAAATCTTGAAGCGGCTCAAGCTAATTTTGCTTGTGCGATAGAACACTTGATTGCATTAATCAAAACCAACAAAGTGCCGACGCAAAAGAAGAAAGTAAAGTCATCTAAGGATGGCGATAGTTTATTTGCATCGGGTAAAGCTGAACAATTATTATGGCAAACCTGCACTCAACTGGCGAATAATGGAGTCCAGGCTTTTCCCTTTGCAGGGACATTGCTAGGAATAGTACGCGGTGGCAAATTATTAGACTTTGATAAGGATCTAGATGTTGCCGTATGGGTGGATTCATTAGAAGCATGTCGTGCTACGCTGGAGCAGAATGGTTGGAATAGGGTTCAGATGGGTATTAATTACAGTAACTATCACGATTACGTCCATGCTCAGACTGGAATAACGCTTGATATATGCGGGCTAGAAAGAAAAAATAATCGAATCGAAGGAGGGTTTTGTCTTCCGGGTTATCCGGACGAATATCAACGTTTATCTCTTTTCCCGGATTTTGAGCTTGTACAGCGTGAAACCAGCGCAGGGCGAGTTTGGTTTCCTCAGCAGCCAAAAATTATCTTAAATGCGTTTTATGGCGATTGGCATACACCTAATCCGAACTGGGACACGGTCGTATCGGCTTTAAACCTTAAGAAATTCACTTTGCTGGTTCGATGTTACGCCTATTATCGTCTGACGCAGCAGTGGTTATCGGGGAATCTAATCAAGGCGTGGAGCTATGCTTTACAAATTGGGATTAAAGATCCTGATGACGCATTGGTATTACGCAGTCGCCAATGGCTTGAAAAAACATTGACCAGTTTAAATCAGACCATACCGGATTGGCCACAGAATAGACCACAGAAACGTATTTATACCCGCATGGTGGCTGATTTATTTCACCAGGGTCATGTCAATTTTTTACGTGCAGCTCGTGCATTGGGCACACATTTGACGGTTTGCGTGGTCACTGATGAACGGGTATTGGATAACAAAGGGAAACGACCTGTTATGACACAAGAAGAAAGGGTGTCAGTGGTTTCTGCATGCAAATATGTTGATGATGTGATTACTGATAGTCCAGTCAATGCTACGGTTGAGTTTATGCAACAGCATGACTTTGATCTCTATACATTTGCCAGTGCGTCGGATACAGAGCGTGCAGAGAAGTCTCAGCAATGTGCCGCTTTGCCACCTGAGATGGTTCAAGAAATTGACTATACCTCCGGTATATCAACCTCCGATTTAGTCGGGCGAGTTTTTTTAGGCGCAGGTAAGGTGGGGGGTTAGCGCTGTCCCATTGGATTAGTTTTTCTATATTGTCACCACCTGATGACGTTCCGGTATCACGGTTTGCCAGTTTAATTCCGATTGAATTTTTTCTGCTAGTGATAACGCATTGCTGTGTTCTCCATGCATTACAAACACTTTCTCCGGTGCTGTTTGAAAACTGCTAAGCCAGTTAATTAAGCCCGCTTGATCGGCATGCGCGGAAAGCCCTCCAACGGTATGAATTTTGGCTTTAACCGGAACAGATTCGCCAAAAATTTTAACTGTTTTGGCACCGTCAACCAGCCGACGCCCTAGGGTTCCAGCTGCCTGGAAACCGGTAATGAGAATACTACATTCGCGTCTGCCCAAATTGTATCGAAGGTGATATTTGATTCGCCCTGCATCACACATACCACTTGCGGAAATAATGACTGCGCCGTTTTTGATCTGGTTTAATTGCATTGATTCTTGAACCGTCTGGATAAAATGAATTCGTGGTTTATCGCCATTTCTTCTTAACCATTGCATCGCCTCAGTCGTTTCTTTATCCAGAAGTGCAATGTGCTTGAAGGTTATATCGGTTGCCGCCAATGCCATTGGAGAATCAATATAAATATCCATATCAGCCAATTTGTTTTGGCGATATAAGTCAACCAGTAAGAACAATATATCTTGTGTTCGTCCAACAGTGAAAGCAGGGATAATTACGTTGCCATTTTTATTTGTTATCGTGTCATTAATCACATCCACCAGTTCATCTAAAGTATCAGATAAACCGCGATGCAATCGATTACCGTAAGTTGATTCAACAAATAAGATATCGGTTTGTTTTACTTTGTATGGATCACAGACAACCGGGTGACCAGGTTGACCCAAATCACCGGAAAATACGAGTTTCTTTTGACTGCTTCCATCTGTGACCCAGAGCTCAATAATGGCGGAACCTAAAATATGTCCAGCATCTCTGAAAACACATTGAACTGTTGGATGTAGTTGAATTTCTTTGTCGTATGCAACAGGTTGTAATTGTGGTAGAAATTCTTCTGCTTGTGCAACCGTGTAAAGTGGCGCGTATTCTTTCGTTAAGCCACGTCGACGACCTGCTTTGTTACGCCATTCCATTTCTTTCTCTTGGATATGGGCGCTGTCTTTTAACATCACATTGAGTAAATCGATGGTTGCTGCTGTGGTATAGACCGGCCCGTAGAATCCCCATGCGCTCAGTCGTGGTAATAATCCGGAATGATCGATATGTGCGTGGGTAAGTAGCACAAAATCGATTGTTTCAGGGTTAAAAGAAAAGGGCGTTCGATTCTTTTTATCTGCTTCTCGCCCACCTTGAAACATACCGAAATCGACTAGAAAACGAACTTTATCGGTTTCAATTAGATAACTCGAACCGGTTACTTCGCCTGCGGCACCCAGAAAGGTCAATTGCATGGTGTAAATTATCCGTTTTTCGTCAATGTGTTAATCACTTGTAGTGTGCCGTTAAGCACTAAATCAATCTCTTCTTCGTTAATCACATAAGGCGGCATAAAATAAACCGTATTGCCTAATGGGCGTAGTAATAATTGATGCGGTAACCCAGCCGCAAAACATTTTTCAGCAAAGTCAGCATCATCCGTTTCAACCTCAAACGCCCAAATCATCCCGCAGTTACGGAAATTTTTGACTTTCGGATGTGCCGCCAACGGTTTGGCAGCTTGATTTAAATAAGCGGCCTTGACTTTGTTGTTTTCTAGTACGTCATTTTGTGCAAAAATATCCAGTGTAGCCAAGGCTGCGCGGCAAGCCAGTGCATTACCGGTGTGGGTATGTGAATGTAAAAAAGCATGGGTTGATTGGTCATGGTAAAAACCTTGGAAAACATCATCCGTTGTCATCACGACAGAGATTGGTAAATACCCACTGCTCAGCCCTTTGGCCAGACACAAAAAATCCGGTGTAATATCAGCCTGATTGCAAGCAAACATAGTGCCGGTTCTGCCAAACCCCATGGCGATTTCATCAGCGATTAGATGTACGTGGTATTGATCGCAGATCTCACGCGCTCTTTTCAAATAGATGGGATGATACATACCCATACCCATCGCACCTTGTACCAATGGTTCAATAATTAAAGCAGCGGTTTCTGCATGATGCTTAGCAAGATACTCATCCAGTGCATTGGCTGCTTTCAGCGCATGTTGTTCCGGTGTGTCATCGTCTTCTGCATAGCGCCAATCCGGTGTCGGCACATGGTCGCATGGACGTAATAAAGGAGCATAAGTCTTTTTGAAAATAGCGACATCAGTCACCGACAAAGCGCCCAAAGTCTCACCGTGATAATCATTTTGCAGACTGACGAACTTGTTTTTTTGTGTCTGCCCGTTTAATAGCCAATAGTGAAAGCTCATCTTCAATGCAATTTCGATAGCAGATGCGCCATCACTGGCATAAAAGCAGTGACCCAGGTTACCGGGTGCTAATTGCTTGAGTCGTTCAGAGAGTTCCACAACAGGTTCATGCGTAAACCCGGCCAGCATAACATGCTCGATTTTTTCCAATTGGTCACAAATTGCTGCATTAATCTGTGGATTGGTATGTCCAAACAAATTAACCCACCAAGAACTTATGGTATCAATATAACCATTATCATCCGAATCATATAACCAGACGCCTTTCCCACGCACAATCGGAACCAGTGGGAAAGTTTCATGCTGTTTCATTTGTGTGCAAGGGTGCCAGACGGTTTTTAAACTGCGGTTTTCTAGGGAAGAGAAGGGTGTTGAGTTTTCTGATTTACTGTTTGTCATAGGTGAAAAGTAATGCGTAATATTTTGTAATGTAGCATGCCATAGTAAGCTAAAAACATGCGTTGAATGTTTTTATGGTAAAACAAAATTCTAAATGGTTTCTTATTATTGTCACGATCTGTTAGGACAATAGCTGTTGTGCCAATTTCGATACCTTTGAGTTTTATATCTCTAAAATCCCATTTCACAAAACTTACGATGTCTCGATTTTTTGATTCAGCGTGTATGTTTCGGTCTTAGAAACATTATTCATCTTTATTTTTTATCTTTTTGAACCGTATCAACTAAAGTGACTTCTTCCTGTATAACTGACTGAATCAATTTAAAGACAGTGGCATCTCGAGTGGATATGTGATTTCCCAAAGGATCTAACCCGTTGAGGAAATATTGGTCATGGACGCCATTATGAAAGTGACGTCCCAAAACATCTTTATCAATTTGCTCTCAGTCATCAATAAAAACAAGTTGATTCCATTTTAACTTGTTGTCTACACCCTGTTGAAAATCTTTAACTCAAGTTCGTCATTATTTCCATTTAAGTCATTGATTATCACTTTATAAAATAAATTTCATGAAATAGAGCATTATAAATCAGAGGCTGATTTTTTTACTCTCAAAGTAGTGTCATTTTAGTGCGTCCATCTATTGTGAAACCCGATCTTTTTCCGCATGAAGCCTGAGTGCGTCATATTGTCACGCGCGACAATATGTCACTTCAGATTTTTTTTTAATCGCGGAAAATACCCTCGCAAGCGCGTTTTGAAACCGGGAATTTGAAATGAAATGACGCCGAAGAAATATTGATCCTGCATACCAGTGCCATCAGGTACGCAGGACCATATTTACGCATAACGGCGATCATTGTCACGAAATGCGGATTTTGAGGTGTGAATGACAGACTATTGAAAAGTGTGATTGAAACAGTCGCAATAAGGTAGAGACGGGCAAGAAAGCAGGTTTTATGTGATGTGTAATGAATAAGCGTTCTGAGCCTGATTGAAAACATTTCTAAAAGGAGAAACATATGTACAGCATCAGAATACTTGCCTTGTTCGTTGGCATGATGATACTGGTTGGCCAGGTAAGCGCCAAGGATAACTGGATCGATAAACCGGTCGACCATCCTCCTATTCCACTCCTGGATGAAGATGGACAGCATGTCTTGGATACAGGCAAACCCTACAGCCCTCGACTAACCTGTGCTGGCTCGGGTTGCCACGATTACGACAAGATAACCAGTGCCTATCACTTCGAAATGGGACGAGATGAGGCTTTCGATCAATTCGGTTCTTACAGTAATTTTCTCGGCGGCAATTGGCTCGCAGGAGCAGGGTTTTTTGGTGGCTTCACTTGCATGGGTGGTAACAATCCGAAAATGTTGTCCTTCAAGGACACACCCTATCCGGAAATGTTTCGCGACTTTGGGGCAGCCGATTTCATTGCTGACTGCTCTTCCTGTCATGCTGGTGGCGGCTATGGGGAAAAGGATCGCGATGGCAACTTTTACACCAAACGTGATCCAGGGAGCATCTCCATGTTTTCCGGCGATTATTTTGCCCGTGGCTATGATGAAAACAACAAACACACCCACGATAGTTCAGTGCTGAGCAAATGGAATTGGGACAAAAGCGGTTTGTACGAAGCCGACTGCATGTGGTGCCACATGAGTCCAGAGCAGGTGGTGGTCCCCGATGAACGTATGAAAGGCAACAGAGGAAGAGGGATAATCTCTGATTACCGAAGTGCTCAAAGCACGCTCACTGGTGGCGGTTGGTTTCGTGACGCAGCGACTGTTGCCTGGGAATTTTTGCCTAATACGGATGGGAAGAAAATTGTGTCCATCGAACGGGAGTGGGGTGAGAGAGGATATAAGATCATGACCGATGACGCTGGCAACCCAATTTACAGCTGGAATCGGGATGCATTCGATGAAAGTGGGCGTGTCACTGTTTCGATGCTGCGCTTTCCTGAAACCGAAAACTGCATGTCCTGCCATATCACCAGTAATTCCCGCCGTGGTTTTTACGGCTATGGCGAAGAAGCGCGAATGGAGCTTGGCGAGGACGGCATTGTGGAAGTTGATTACAAAGACGACGTACATAAAGGCGCCGATCTGGCACCTTATTGGCAAGGTGAATCCCGAGTGATGGATAACTGCAACGTCTGTCACAGCCGTAGTTACCTAAAAACTAAAACTGCGAGCATCGACCTCGATGCAAATCATGATTTCATGAAGGGGAATTCGGATATGGATGTCCGCAATGACCTGGATTTCTCGGCAGATTTACGTAATTGCGAATACTGTCACACTGAAAACAAAAACAAAATGGGTGAAGGGCCAATTATCCCTTCGGGACAAACAACCATCATGGGTGCGCACCTTGAACGCTGGAAGAACGGTGGGTCTCTTGCGGGTTACACTGAAGACAGTCTTAACAAGATCACGCAAACTCACTTAGATGTTCTAAGCTGCGAGAGCTGTCACCTTACCGCCTTGGAAAATCGCGGACAACCGCTGCAAATCATGTATCGCTACCGAGATGACGAGGAAGGAAGGCGCAAGATCATTCCTTACAACCCGCGTTTACGCTATTTGTGGATTGATACCGTGACCGGTTGGGCATTGCCCAGACACGAGCGTAGTTTGGTGCTTAGGCCAATGGAGAAACCGGAAGGCGAAGAGAAGGACTACGCAGATATCATCGATCCGCAAACTGGTTCCCAGTTGCCAGGTCGTCTAGAGATTCGCATCTCGCATGGCAGTCCAAAGCCTAGTGACCCAGTGGATGCGGAAACTTATCGTTCACTCAAGGTGGCCTATGACAGTCTGATGGTTCAGCGTCATGGACCTTTGCTCGATGGCCGTCAACCTGATGTGAAAATGGTGTGGATGGAGTCCAATGAATATATCATTTCCCACAACGTACGCCCGGCAAATGAAGCACT
>JAJFJJ010000026.1 GCA_021774195.1 Nitrosomonas sp.
CCGTATGGGTTCAATGGCGCAAGCAATATAATCCATAACTGCTTTTAATCTACTTTGCAGATGGTGGCTTGAAATAATAAGAAGTTCCACAACAGTATTTTTCATTTTAGAAACAGCTTGTGCAAAGTTAACTTGGTAGTCGTGTTTACGATGAGCCGTCATCTTATCTACCTGTTTTTGTGCGCCATTGGTTAACATGGAAATCAGATTTGTTGTCAGTACCTTGGCATAAAAATCTTGTTTGACAGATAGTGCTGACTTTCCTGAGAAGTTTTCTATCTCCACCCATTGTTTTAAGCGTTTATAGTTTTCTTCAATACCCCACCGTAAGTGGTACAAGGCTTTGAATTCGCTGGCAGGAAAAGCATCCTCATCCATGAGGTTAGTAATTAGTCGGCCCTGAATAACCATTCAAGCATTTGATAATAATAAATAATATTTATATTTTGGATGATAATTTCGACCAGAAATGGTAAAATGAAGCCTTGTTTTCTGGTCGAAATGGCTAACAAAAATGCTCACTCCAAGTAGCTCTGCCCATCAAACGAATTTATTCGGTACTGATTTGCTTTTACAGCTTGATCCGAATGACCCGTTGCTCAAACTATCCACAGCCATACCCTGACATCACTTTGAAGAAATTTTTTCAATTCATTACGAAGAAGCAATAGGTGCGCCTAGCAAGCCGATACGGCTGATGGTTGGATTGTTGCTTCTGAAACAATTGGAAAATCTAAGTGATGAAGCGGTTGTCGTACAGTGGAAACGCAATCCTTACTATCAGTTTTTTTGTGGTATGACGGCGTTTCAAAGAGAATTACCGTGCCACAGCACAGAGTTAGTGCATTTTCGTAAACGCATTGGTAAGGATGGGTTCGAGAAGATTTTTCAAATGAGTGTAAGCTTACACGGAGAGTCGGCGCTAGAAGATTCAGTGCACATTGACACGACTGTTCATGAGAAAAATATTACATACCCGACGGACAGCAAGTTAGCCATTAAGATCATTAACCGGCTGAACAAGCTTGCCAAGGCTCATGGTTTTCAGCAAAGGCGCACCTATGTGAGAGAAGTAAAATCCTTACGTTTGAGCATACGTCACTTTCGTCACGCGAAAAGAAGAGCTAAGGCCAAGAAAGCGCTGAAACGGCTGAGAACAATCGCTCGCATATTGATCCGTGAACTCAGAAGAGAGTTGCCGCAACATTGCCTGTTTGATTATTATCAGCAAGATTTTCTGTTGTATGAACAAGTATTAAACCAACAACCCAAAGACAAGAACAAAATCTATTCCCTGCACGAACCCCAAGTGTATTGCATCGCTAAAGGTAAAGACCACAAAGCCTATATATACGAATATGGCAGTAAGGCATCCATCGCCAGCACTGCGACAAGCAATGTAATTGTTGGTGTCGTCAGTCATGAGAAGAACCTCCATGACAGTCACACCCTACCGGAAATATTGGCCCACGTTAAAACATCACGCGGCAAAGCTGCTAAACAGGGCGTGTGTGACCGAGGCTATCGTGGCAGAAGTAGCGTCAATGGAACACAAATCATACTGCCGAAAAAAGCATTAAAGAAAGACACACGTTACCAAAAAGATAAAAAACGAAAACAATGCAGGCGGCGAGCTGCAATAGAACCCATCATTGGCCACTTAAAATCAGATTTCAGGCTAGCAAAAAATTACCTGAAAGGCGCGGTAGGTGACCATATCAACCTGCTGATGGCAGCTACTGCGTGGAACTTGAATAAATGGCTGATGGCCATTTTTTGGCTCTTTTTTTCATGGAGAAAAGTACAGGTATTCAAATAAAATGGTAGAAATTTAGATAATAAACACTTACGTTTCTATCAGATGGACAAATTTAAAAGTATGTTTCCCCAAGGAGTAACCTTTCAGGCTTTTTTCAGGGACGACTAATTAAAACTTCAACTTCATGATTATCCAGTTCAACGCGTATCAAGCGAAGCGTAAGATCTGCTGTTGGCAATCCTTTTTCTTGGCATTGCTCAACAGAGCGGTCATTCGGCTTAAGTGTGATGATTTCTTGCGCCTTTCCACTGTTAGCAAATTGCTTGTATTGTAAGCCCTGGTTGATTTTTGCACGCATGAAAAAAAGACAATTTTTTGGTCTCATACAAACTGAATAACCAGAACGCATTGTAACCTCTGTCAAGCAAAGACAGATCATTAGGCTGAGCATAGTGCAGATGGGAAGCAGCACATTCTCGCTCGGAAGCGGTTGTGTGGTTGATGCTGGAATCAATACTTATATGATTAAGCACATCATAGTAAACAGACGCCAATGCTAAGGGACAATCTTTCTGACTTTCTCTGCCAGCGTTAACACCAAACGCTTTGGTAATGTCGGATTCATCAGGTAATCTGAATTGTGATCCATCAATGGCACAAAGCCTAAACCCATGCCAAGTTTTGAGTTCGGGATGATCCACATAGTATGCATCAACAATACGCTGGTTTAAATCGATGAACGCAGTGTGGGATAAATGTTTCCGAGCTTGTGTTAATGCGGATTTTGTAACAACTTGAGAGGGCAAATAACCAGGATTCGTCACAGAAAAGAAATTGTCCAATTCCTGCTGGTAGGAGCCTTTAGTTAAATTCAGAAAATACGTGATAAGTACTGAGAATGGAAGTTTTCGTGTTCGAGTGAAACTAGTTTTTGTCAGGCGGTGTTTGATCTTAAAGATATCGCAGGAAATAGCTTCCTTAATTAGATTATAAGCATTATCTAATAGAGTAAGTTTGGTTCATTATTTAGTCCTAAATGCATTGGTTTAACAAGGTGTTATTGTAACATATTCAGGAACTTATTCTTAACTTAATGACATTGGCTCTGACCCCTTTCTAGGAGATGCTGACTCAATGATTGTTCCAATAATCAAACAGAGAGCGTTAATGTTAAGAAAATGGTTTGAATTATCTAAGTAACACCTGACCTTATTCGTCATATTCAGGGTATTGCATTGGGTTGATTCCGATGGACTCAATAAGTGCCGGATATTTCTTATTTTCTTCTACATGCTTTTTCTTTCTTGATTTTCTGATTTCAAATAGCCAACTATCACCAAAATCGAACAGATAATACAGCTTAAGGCCAATGGCTGGGTAGAATTGATTTAGTTTTGAATCTTCTGGTATAAGATGTGCCCTGTTTTCTGGATTTTTTCCTAAGTAAAACTCATATAAATGGTCATCATCAAACTCGACAAGTTCTTGAATATATTTGTGTAATTCATTTAATGTAAAATCCTCCTTGACTTCAATTGTTCTTGACCATGGAATGTCATCTTCATCATAAGGGAATGTAATGATCAGTGTATATATTTGCACAATTTCTTCCTTTTTGTATAGCTAACAGTATGTTTATGAGTTATGAACACTCGTAAGAGCTGTCAGGGCATTGGGATTAATGGTTTTTTTGTTCGCTGTGTGAAGTAAAGGTATATTAATGAACTGGCTATGGCCGCATAGAAGCACCAAACTGATGCAAAGGTTTCTGTGTAGGTGAAATAGGTTAAAAAGAAACCGATGGTTATGGCAATTCCCGCAACATAGAGGTGCTTAAAGCTAGAGAAGATGAAGGGGACGCAAGTGGCCAATAGGTACATGACAAGTACAATCTGGTCGTAATTAACATCATGTTCGTAGCTGATATTGTGGTTGATGATTTCTGCAACAACGGGCTGATTGATTAAACCAATGATGGTGTAAACGGCAAGCCCAAGTCCAGCAATACCAACCGAAGCGATTAATTTTCTTCTTTTTCGGTCAGTTTCAGCACTATATACGGCAAAGGGTGCATATAGTGGCCAAATAACACCGATAAAAACACCATAGATGTTGCTTAGCCAAAATTGAGTTTGCGGCATATTGCCATTTTCCAGCGTGATCCATAGCGATCCTTCGGTAATCTGCTGTAATGCAAATATGAGCGGAATTAATGCAATTGGTAGGTCTTTTCTGTAATGTGCTTTTTTAATCGTGGCTGCACCAACAATTAATAGTCCACCGCCAACAATGAAACTTGCTTCTGCTGAGAAACACATTTTATTTATTTTTCCAGTTGCCTGATTTCTCAGGAAGATAAGTTTTAATTTTTGGTGATTTCGGTTGGTTGTAAACGGGTTATTGACAAGATTACATGGCGCTAATTTCTTGGTTTATTTGTTGTAATGCAGCTAGCGGATTGATGGCCTGTGTGATCGGGCGACCAATAACTAGATAATCCGCACCATTTTTAATCGCTTGTGATGGTGTCGCCACACGTTTCTGGTCATCTTGGCTGCTATCGGCCATTCTAATGCCGGGGGTTACCAGACAAAAATTATGGTTTACTATGCCCCTCAAATTTTTTGTTTCCAGTGCAGAACAGACAATACCATCGAGCCCACAGTCTTGGGTGAGTAATGCCAAGCGTTGCACTATTTGATCAGGTTCACCCTGTAAGCCAATATCTTTTAGATCATCACGATCCATACTGGTTAATAATGTGACGGCAATGAGTTTGGTGGTATTTTTGGGCAGCGCTTCGCGTGCAGCAAGTAACATTTTTTTCCCACCTAGCGCATGTACATTTAGCATCCATATGCCCATATCAGAAGCTGCTTTGCAAGCTCTTGAGACGGTATTGGGAATATCGTGGAATTTTAAATCGAGAAAGACATCAAACCCGAGATGGGTCAATTGCTCAATCAGTTGGGGTCCGGCAACGGCAAACAGCTCTTTGCCAACTTTTAAACGGCACAAGCTAGGGTCAAGTTGTGAAACGAGAGCAAGCGCATCATGTGCACGGTTAAAATCAAGTGCAACGATAATGCGCGACTCTTTCATTAATTAAGTGTTCGCTCTGAGATTATTTGCTATTTGAAATTGATAAGTAGGTTAAGCTAACACCAAATGCAAAAAATAGCAGTAATGCGACGCTTAATGGTAAATCAAGTGATTTATCCATGTAATAGTTCAGCGTAATAATTTCAGAATTTTTTGTGGCAAAGCAAACCAGTAATACAAATATACCAATTCTAAGAAGCCATGTGATTAAATACATGATGTAGTTCTTTATTTTCTCAATAATTGTTCGTGATAAATTTCATAGCGGTCAAATAAAGTTTATTCGACCGCTATTGGAAGTATATGTCACCTTACTATGGATTTTATTTTATGATCCATGTGGGCGCATAATTTATTATATACGATAATTATTTCTTGTTAATGTCATCTACGCGTTCACGCATTTCTTTGCCAGCCTTGAAATGTGGTACGTATTTCGCAGGAACTTGAACTTTGTCGCCTGACTTTGGGTTACGACCAATACGTGGTGGCCGATAATTTAAGTCAAAACTTCCAAATCCTCGAATTTCAATACGCTGTCCTTGTGCTAGGCTTTTGGCCATTGCGTCAATAATCATTTTGACGGAAAGTTCCGCGTCTTTAGTCACAAGTTGCGGAAATCGTGCCGCAAGTCTGGAAATCAATTCAGATTTCGTCATGAATATTCCTTCTTATTGCTCTGTGTTTTTACTGTCCATTTTTGCTTTGAGTAAAGCGCCTAAACTGGTTGTTCCAGCATTTGCAGGGGCTTTAATTTTTTGCATTGCACTGGTTTCATCAGATTTATCCTTGGCTTTAATCGAGAGGTTGATAGTGCGATTTTTACGATCAATGTTAATGATCATTGTCTCGACTTTATCACCTTCTTTTAAGTGTGTGCGGATGTCTTCGACTTTGTCTCGAGAGACTTCTGATGCTCGTAGGTATCCTTCAATATCTTCTGCTAAGGCAATCACGGCACCTTTTGCATCAATCGATTTGACAGTACCTTCGATAATGCTGTTTTTATCATGCTCAGCTACAAAAGTATTGAAAGGATCGCCTTCCAATTGTTTGATACCTAAAGAGATACGTTCACGGTCAACATCAATTGATAGGATGAGCGCTTCAACTTCATCCCCTTTTTTGTAATTGCAGACAGCTTCTTCTCCAGGCTGATTCCAAGATAGATCAGATAAATGAACAAGACCGTCAATATTACCAGGTAGGCCAATAAATACGCCAAAGTCGGTAATAGATTTTATTTGGCCGCTGACTTTATTGCCTTTTTCATGATTCATCGCGAATTCATCCCACGGATTGACTTGACATTGCTTCATGCCAAGTGAAATTCGGCGACGTTCTTCGTCGATCTCAAGAATCATGACTTCTACTTCGTCACCCAGTTGAACCATCTTGGACGGGTAGACGTTTTTGTTGGTCCAGTCCATTTCTGAAACGTGAACGAGTCCTTCGATTCCTTGCTCAATTTCTATAAATGCGCCGTAATCGGTTAGATTGGTTACTTTGCCGAATAAACGGGTACGCTGTGGGTAGCGTCGTGATAAACCGACCCATGGGTCTTCGCTGAGTTGTTTCATGCCCAGTGAGACACGGTTCTTTTCTTGGTCGAATTTTAATACTTTAGCAGTGACTTCGTCACCGATATTGACAACTTCAGATGGGTGTTTAACGCGACGCCATGCTAGATCGGTAATATGCAATAGACCGTCGATTCCGCCTAAATCCACAAAGGCGCCATAATCGGTAATGTTTTTAACAATGCCTTGTACCACTGCACCTTCTTGCAAACTTGCCAATAGTGATTCGCGATCAGCACCTTGTGTTTCTTCTAATACAGCGCGTCTTGAAACAACAACGTTATTACGTTTACGATCAAGTTTAATGACTTTGAACTCCATTTCCTTATTTTCATAAGGTGTGGTGTCCTTGACAGGGCGGATGTCAACCAATGATCCGGGTAAAAAAGCGCGTATGCCATTAATCATAGCAGTTAAGCCACCTTTTACTTTGCCATTAATTAAACCACTGACAATTTTTCCGCTTTCCATGGCCTCTTCCAAGTCATGCCATGCTGTGAGACGTTTGGCTTTGTCACGGGACAAACGGGTTTCACCGTAGCCATCTTCGAGAGATTCAATTGCTACACTGACGAAATCGCCTGGTTGGGCTTCTATTTCACCTTTGTCATTTTTAAATTCTTCAACGGGGATAAAACTTTCGGATTTGAGCCCGGCGTTGACAACAACAATATTGTAGTCAACACGGACAACTTCAGCGGTAATCACTTCACCAATTCGCATTTCTTGGTGTGAGAGGCTTTCCTCGAAGAGTTGGGCGAAACTTTCTGGAGTGTCTGTTGCGGCGGAAGCAGTAGTCATTATAAAAATTACCTGATCTTAAATATTTGTCCCATTTGTTTTACACAGTGGGTCGGTTAGTTAAAAAATATTTGAATGAAAATCAACCATCATAATTTATGGCGCTTTAACTTTCAATTCAAATGCAATATTGGCACAGGCTTCTGAATACCAAGCTAGTACAGCGTTTTGTGCCTGGGTAATAGAAAGCGCGGTTGTATCTAACAACTTTGCGTCTGTGTTTTGTTGCAAGGGCGCAACCTGACGATTGCTATCGCGTTCGTCACGTTTTTGTATGTCTTGCAATAAGACGGCGATATTAGCATTTATCCCTTTCTCTATCAACTGCTTATAGCGTCTTTGTGCGCGAATTTCCGCGCTGGCAGTCAAAAAGATCTTAAGTGCGGCGTTTGGGAAGATAACAGACCCCATATCGCGCCCATCTGTGACTAGGCCAGGTGTTTGACAAAATGCGCGTTGACGGTCTGTTAATGCTACTCTAACAGGCGGGTAAGAAGCTAAATTCGAAGCAAGAATGCCGCATTCTTCAGTGCGGATAGCATCCGTGACATTATTATTCTCCAGAAAAATTTTGTTATCCGAAAAGATGACTTCAAGGTTTCTGGCAATTTCGGCGAGTTTTTTAATGTTAGAAATATCTGTTTGGGTTTGGGTTGCTTTTAAAGCAACCAAACGATACAACGCGCCACTATCAAGGTAATGGAAGCCCAAGGATTTAGCAACGAGTTGAGCGACAGTTCCTTTGCCTGATGCAGAGGGACCGTCAATGGCAATGACTGGAATATTTTGAGTGGGCATTAGTTGGTTTATTTAACTACTGACAATTTGAGAGAATTGGGCAAAATAATCAGGAAAAGTTTTAGAGACACATTCTGGATCATTAATTCGAATGGGTGTGGCTAAGCATGCCAGTGAAAAACACATTGCCATTCGGTGGTCATCGTAAGTATCGATAGCGGCATTGGGTGTTAGGCCATTTGCCGGTGGTGTGATTTGGAGATAATCTTTTCCTTCTACAATATGCGCGCCAAGCTTACGTAATTCTTTCGACATAGCGGCCAATCGATCTGTTTCTTTAAGGCGCCAGCTGGCAATATTTCTAAGCGTACTTGTTCCGTCAGCAAATAATGCGGCGATAGCAAGGGTCATAGCTGCATCTGGGATATGATTACAGTCTAAATCAATAGCTTGTAATAGGTTTTTTGTTTTCGAGAGATGTTCGCGGGATGATTCTATCCAAGTGTCACCCATTGAAATATTTGCTCCCATTATTTTTAACGCCTCGGCAAAGTGTATATCACCCTGAGTACTGTCGCGTCCTACACCTTGAACACGGACAGGCCCACCGCCAATAGCGCCAGCTGCGAGAAAATAGGAAGCGGAAGAGGCATCCCCTTCGACAATGATATTTCCGGGACTACTGTAATTTAGTTTCTCACCCAAGGTAAATTGCTGCCAAGTTTCATCATGTGTAACTTGTATGCCAAAGCGCTTCATTTGGGCAATAGTTAATGCAATGTAAGGCTGTGAAATGAGCGTGCCCGTCACGGTAATGATAGATTTCTTGCCGGTCAATGGCAGCGCTATGAGTAACCCCGTCAGGAACTGGCTGGATACATTTCCTTTTACGGTGATGTTGTTAACATCATCATGATGGGGGCTGGCAGGATTAATTGCTAAAGGTGGAAAGCCGTCATTCTCCAAGTAGTTAATATTTGCACCCAGCTGGCGTAACGCATCAACTAAATCACTAATTGGGCGCTCATGCATGCGCGGTACACCAGATAATTCATAATGACCTTGCATTAACGATAATACGGCAACCAATGGACGAAAAGCTGTACCTGCATTGCCAAGAAATAGTTCAGCTTGTTTGGTGGCGAATTTTCCCGCGCTGCCAATCACGCAATAATCATTGTCGCCAGTTTGTTTAATGTTGACGCCTAATGTATTAAGTGCTTCTAGCATGCGTGCCGTATCATCTGAGATCAATAAGTCACGAATCTGGGTAGTGCCGTGAGCCAAAGCTGAGAGCAAGAGAATTCGGTTGGAGATGCTTTTAGAGCCGGGTAGTTGCACAGTGCCTTTGGCTATCTTAACAGTAGGCAGGTCAAGCCATTTCATAATGTTTGTAAAAAGTGATGAATAATCGGTCGGAGTAGGTAATCTTTGCCATGGATCCAGACAATTTTATATCATATATACTGTTTGTCTTGAATTAATCGGTATTTATTTGTGAAAACTATTTGATGGTTTAAGCATGTTAAATAACATTATTTAGATTCGGCCTGGACAACAATTTAATTTTAAAAATCTTTATCATTCTATCTTGTTTAAGGTAATCTATTGCGGTAGATTACATAAAAGGCGCTTTATTTAGGGCGGTTGGGAAACAATTTGATTGATTTGTGTCTAAATGCTTAGATGCGAGTCGAAGTTGTGTTAAATATCATTACAAAAAAGAGGTTGATTAATGGAAGACGCAGAAATTGCTTTAATGCTTTGTTTACTACTTATTCCTATTGCCATTTGGCTGCAAGTGTGGGTAAAAGGACGCAGGGTAGAACGACAAAATGAAATGGGTGAAGAAGAGTGGCAGACTACGGGTCGCGCGTTTGTTTCGATCATTTTGGAAGGAACAGCAGTAATAGGCGGTTTGATTATTATTATTGTCGCATCTGGCGGCGTGATTAAATATATTATGAATTTCTATATGTAGTTCTATTTCTGGGATCGCCAAGAAGATCTAGATACTAATTGATATTTTTCATAACTGGCGATTCCCATCTTGTCTCTTCAAACTAAGTCGTTTTACTGGCCGGTTTTGCCTTAGTGGTTTTCTTTTTAGTTTCCTTAGGTTTTTTCTGTTCGAATTCAAAGCCAATTTTTCCATCTGGGTTCTGTACCAGGTAGGCAGAAAACGGCCTGCCTTTTTTGGAAATAAATTTTGTCAGTAAGTCTGTTTTGCCGGTTTCTAAAAGTTTAGTAACTTGTTCACGTTCTATCGGGCGTTCAAGAATGATTTTTCCGGTTCTAAAACTACATGACTTAGCTGGCCCAACAGATTTTTCGCAAACATAATGCATACCGTGTTCATATACGGCATGACTGCATTGTGGGCATTTACCAACCGTTTCTTGACCAGTAAAATCAACAGGCTCTGCATTATCATCATCATTGCCAAAATCAAATTTCATTTCGAGTTCATCTGTCAATTTGATATTGGCGTTAAACAAACGTCCCATTTTGCTACGGAAACCTTGTAGCGGGCCAACTTCACGTTCGGTGATTAAAGTTTCCATTTCATCCACTTCAAACTGACGGCCAGCCAGAATTTTCCACAGTGCGAAATCACACTTCTGGCACTGAAATTTTTTGTAGGTTTCATGAACGACACCGCCACATTTGGGACATGGCGATTGGAGGGTGGAAAAGTCGCCCTCAATGGTTTCACCACGATGACTTTTGGCTTGTTCAACCATCTTGCGCGTCATTTCGGCAATGTTTTCCATAAAGGCACTACGTTTTAATTCACCTTGCTCAATTTGCCGTAATTGAAATTCCCAGTTCCCTGTTAATTCAGGAGAAATCAGTTCAGGGACTTTAAGACCACGTAATAAAGTAATCAGAGAAAAGGCTTTGGCTGTCGGGTGAAGCTCGCGACCAATACGCAGTAGATAATTTTCATAGACCAAACCTTCAATGATGGCGGCACGTGTTGCTGGCGTACCTAATCCTTTCGCACTCATAGCGGCACGTAATTCTTCATCTTCAACGAGCTTGCCAGCACCTTCCATGGCGGAGAGTAGTGTTGCTTCATTAAATCGAGCTGGCGGACGCGTTTGATGATCAATAATTTTAACTTCTTCGGTAGTTACCTGTTGGCCTGGGGTAATGGCGACTAGTGTGGAATCGTCATCCGCATCATTTTTATTGACCGATTTGCCGTATACGGCTTGCCATCCAGGGTTTACCATGACTTTTCCTTCGGTTTTGAAGGGTTCATCTTCAACACGAGTAATTCTTGTGGTAATCAAGAACTCAGCAGCCGGGAAGAAAATGGCGAGAAATCGCTTGGTAACTAAATCATAGAGTTTGCTTTCAGCCTCATTGAGTTTCTTAGGGTTCAATAACGTCGGAATAATGGCAAAGTGGTCTGAGATTTTTGCATTATTAAAAATACGTTTGTTGGGTTTAACCCAATCTGAGGTTAAAATTTTACTCGCAAAGGTTGCGTAATTGGTGTCTGCCAGATTTTGTAAGGTGTCTTTAACCGTAGCAATATAATCTTCCGGTAGTGCGCGTGAGTCAGTACGTGGGTATGTCAGTACTTTATGTCGCTCATATAAAGCTTGTGCCAGACCTAGGGTGGCTTTGGCAGAAAAACCGAACCTGCTGTTGGCGTCACGTTGCAAGCTGGTTAAGTCATACAGTAGCGGGCAAGTCTCTTTAGATGGTTTGCTTTCTTCGCTGACATTACCGGGTTTGTTCTGGCATTTGCTCTGTATGACTTCGGCTTTGTCCCGTATCCATAACCGTTCCGCTTTTAATTCATTATTTGTTTTGTCTTTCGTGAATTTCTCATCAAACCATTTACCAACATAGTTGCCAGCCTCAGTTGAAAAAGTACCATGTATTTCCCAGTAATCTTTCGGTTTGAACTTTTTAATCTTTTCTTCACGCTCGACAAGAATGGCAAGTGTTGGTGTTTGTACGCGACCAACAGTAGTCTTATGAAAGCCGCCTTCCTGAGAGTTAAAAGCGGTCATGGCACGTGTACCGTTGATACCGACTAGCCAATCTGATTCAGAGCGACTGACTGCCGCTTCTGCCAGTGATTGCACTTCAGAATGATCAAGGAGATTCTTAAATCCCGTTCGAATGGCATCCGGTGTCATGGATTGCAGCCAAAGTCGTTTAATGGGCTTTTTCGTGCGCACATGCTGCACGATATAATGAAAAATTAATTCACCTTCCCGCCCCGCATCACAGGCGTTGATGATAACGTCGATGTCTTTTCGCTTGATTAACTTGGTGAGTAATTTTAGACGAGAGGATGTCTTCTCAATTGGGTTTAAACCAAAGTGTGGCGGGATGACCGGTAAGTTGGCGAAACTCCATTTGCCGCGTTTTACTTCATATTCTGCAGGAATGACAAGTTCAAGCAAATGACCAACTGCTGAGGATACGACATGCTCGTCACTTTCAAAGTAGTCGGTGTGTTTGGTAAAGCCGCCCAGGACGCGAGTGATGTCTGTCGCAACAGATGGTTTCTCGGCGATAATCAAAGACTTGCTCATTATTTTTCCGTTTGATTGATATGGGCGATAGATGTTTCTTGCTCAACACATTTTATTGAAATAGCCATTTAACTTGGGTTAGATTAATAAAATGCTACTCGATTTATCAGTGCCGATAGTGAGAATCACTGATTACAAGTAGTTTTTCAAGAACGGTATCATCCGTGATTTGATTTTGTATCCAAAGTTCTGTTAGGACAATTAATTTTATTTTTTCAAGACTTGATGAATCTTCATCCATGGAAAGAACTCGGTCAATTAATAGTTCACGCTGTAGGGCGTTAATAATGTTGGCCTGCTGTAGGAAAAATATAAAGCCACGACCTTCAGTATCTATTCTATCTGTTTCATATTCGGTATAACAGCGAAAAGAGTTGCTGTCAGCGAGTGAGGCGGGATAGTTGCCGATATCGTGCCGAGCTAATTCTGACAACCACTCTAATGCTTGGTTAATGTCTTCGTCAGCAAAACCAGCAATGGTTAATTTACGTGTAAGGGTGGCGGAGTCGGGGTAATTCCCTGAATCAAAGTAATTTTCAAATAGATAAACGAGTATATCAAACATAGCATAGTGTTCTTAATTGTAGTTAAAAGTAGGCTTACTGGGAACCTTAGTTCTTATACATATCATGTATTTCAGCAGCATACGTTATTGAATTCGTTGGTAACAGCCTCCTGGCAGAGTGGCGATATGTCCGTCCAACTCAAGCGTTAATAGCATGGCGGATACTGCTTCTGCCGTCAAGCCGCTACGATCGCATAATGTGTTAATGTCGACCGCATCATAACCTAGATATTCGAGTAATCCATTGTTTTTTGCCGAATCTTGTGGTCTTGTTTTTTCTGTGACATCAATGGGGTCTATGGTTGGTTGAAAATTAAGTTCATCCAGAATGTCTTGTGTGTTCTCGACCAATTTGGCGCCTTGTTTAATTAACGCATGGCAACCTTTTGATAATGGTGAGTGGATAGACCCTGGTATCGCTAAAACTTCTCGCCCTTGTTCTAAAGCCTGACGTGCCGTAATTAGAGAGCCACTTCGTAGTGCCGCTTCTATTACCAGGCAACCAAGACTCATGCCACTGATTATTCGATTCCTACGAGGAAAATTTCTGCCGATAGCTGGTGTTCCAAGTGGAAATTCTGAGATCAACGCGCCATCCCTTGCTAATTGATGGGCTAATTGATGATTTCTTGCTGGATAGACGATATCTAGGCCCGTTCCCACAACGGCGATACTTGCTGCTGTACCGCGCAAACCGCCTTGGTGGGCGGCAGTATCGACACCGAGTGCCATGCCGCTAATAATACAAAGCCCGGCATTGCTGGCTGCTTCAGAAAGAGCTTCTGCATTAGATAAACCTTGAGGTGTTGCGTTGCGGCTACCCACAACGGCAAGCGCCGGTTTGCTCAAGAGCGTTCTCTGCCCTTTAAAATAGAGTAAGGGGGGTGGGTCCGGGATATTCAGTAAGTGGCTGGGATAATCGGAGTCGGCTAGTGTAATAATCGAGTTGGCAGAACCTTCCAGCCATGTAAGTGCTGTGGAAATTTTTTCAACATCAGCACCTCGTAAAAGATTCTTGACTGTGGGCTTTTTAATCACGCGTTCCAAAGCAGCGGTGCTAGCAGAAAGAACGTTACTAGGATTACCAAAAGCAATCAACAGTCTACGGATGGATTCATCACCTAGGCCCTTAATTAAGCATAGATTGAGCCAGGATTCGATGTCTGGTGGATGGTTCATGGGTCTCAGGCATCTTTTATGGTGTTTCTACAACGTCAAGTAATTTCATGGACTGAATGCTTTGTACGACTAATGCATATGATACGTTTTCAAAAATCCGGAACACAAACACTAATCCGGTACGTTCTTCTGGTAATTCTACCATTTTTCCATTTTCTAGTTTTGCTTGGCTTCTACGGTTAACAGCCAGTACATGACCCATCTCTAAACCGTCCGACGCACCCTTATTCAGTGCAATGATGGCGCCTCTGCCAATTTCCGTTACACCACCGTAGACGGAAATAATTCGTCCGTAAATGGGGAATTCAGGCGCATGTGGAACGTAATTGTTGAAAATAATGCCTGGAGAGGGTACTAAACGATCACCTTTTAAAATTTCTTCTGTGGTGCTGGTGATCATAATGGTGCTAATTTCATCGAACACTTGGACTCTAGCATTCCCTAGATAAACGGCTTCATAGCCTAGAATTTGATTACTGTTGTCTGGGTCTTTCAGTGCTTTCCCAGGACGGAAAATTTGCCATGTTGTTCCTTGATCCGTTGGTACATTGCTGGCATAAACCGTGTTGCCAGCACTCAGAATGACGCGGTTGTCGCTTGATCCGAGTAAATAAGGAGCATTCGCAAGTCCATTTTTCTCAACAACTAATGGTTGGGTCAGGAATGGTTCGATCGCTGTGGCAGGTATACTCGGTATCGCTTTGATGCCAGATTCTTCTGGTCGTATATTTGGCGATAGTTTAACGGTTTCTTTATCAGATGCTAATTTTAAGCGTGTGCCATAAAGGGTTTTTTCGATAACAATGACATCGCCGGGGTAAATTCTGTGTGGGTTTTTAACTTGTTCACGATTTAATCCCCAGATCTGTGGCCATTGCCAAGGATTTTCTAGGAAGCGTGACGCGATTCCCCACAACGTGTCGCCCTGCACTACGACATGGCGTTCTGGTGAATCATTTCTAAGCTGGATATCATTGGCATTAACGGACTGAATGGATAGCAGACTCAAGAATAAAATCATAGATATTATAGTTTGGCGCATGAATGCCTCCAGTTGCAGGATTAAGTTTGTTGAAAACATGAGACACAGATATTGATGAA
The DNA here is from genome assembly GCA_021774195.1 of Nitrosomonas sp. Lineage (GTDB taxonomy): Bacteria > Pseudomonadota > Gammaproteobacteria > Burkholderiales > Nitrosomonadaceae > Nitrosomonas. The sequence goes on from JAJFJJ010000026.1 coordinate 15,388, forward strand.
CAATGATACGATTTATATATTACTTTTAGTTTATTAAATTACACAATTTTTTTATGGCTATTCTAAAAATATTACAATACCCGGATGAGCGGTTGCATACTGTCGCAACACGGGTAACGAAAGTTACAGATAAGACACGTTTATTGATAAGAGATATGGCTGAAACGATGTATGCTGCGCCTGGAATAGGTTTGGCGGCTACGCAAGTGGATGTTCATGAGCGTATTGTGGTGATTGACACATCTGAGAAGCGAGATCAATTACTGGTTTTAATTAATCCGGAAATTATAGCTAATAACGGAGAATCTGATTACGAGGAAGGCTGTTTATCTGTTCCCGGTATTTATGGCAAAGTACGGCGTGCAGAATCGATAACGGTAAAAGCCTTAAATGCCGATGGGAATTCATTCGAGTTAGCAGCGGAAGGGTTGTTGGCAGTATGTATTCAGCATGAAATGGATCATTTGGTTGGTAAAGTGTTTGTGGAATATTGGTCGTCATTGAAGCAGGCTCGTGCGTTGGCAAAATTAAAGAAAAAACAGCGTAGTATTATGTGATGGCGTTGCTTTTGTATTATCGCGCGCCGCCAGATTTTTTTGTTATTAAAAAATAAATGATCGTTATTGGGTATGATGATTGGTTTTATCTCGTTCAATAGCAGTAAATCTCTTTTAAGAATGAAATGAAAATTATTTTTGCCGGAACCCCTTTTTTTGCTGCAACTGCATTAGAGGCTTTAATTAATGCAGGACATGAGATCGTTTTGGTTCTGACTCAGCCAGATCGTCCCGCAGGTCGAGGAATGAAGCTAGTCGCTAGTGCGGTAAAACAACTGGCATTACAACATCAATTGGAAGTATCGCAACCACAGCATTTGAAGAATCCGGCAGTGCACGAGCAATTGCAAGTATTAGGGGCAGATGTGATGGTGGTTGCAGCTTATGGTCTTATTTTGCCGCAAAGTGTGTTAGATATACCACGCTTGGGTTGCTTGAATATTCATGCTTCTTTATTACCCCGCTGGCGTGGAGCAGCACCGATTCAGCGGGCTATTTTGGCAGGGGACGAGGAAACTGGAATTACCATTATGCAAATGGATGAAGGCTTGGATACGGGAGATATGTTGTTAACACGTCAATTGGAGATTGAGTCAGATGAAACCTCTCAATCGCTACATGATAAGTTATGTGTTTTGGGTGCGCAAAGTATTATTGACGCATTAGATTTATTGTCTCGGGGGGAGCTTAATCCAGTCGCTCAGAATGGTGCGCAGGCAAATTATGCCGCCAAAATAAAGAAAGCTGAAGCGGAAATTGATTGGCGGCAATCAGCGGAGCAAATCAGCCGGGTTGTACGCACATTCAATCCAAGTCCCGGCGCATTTACTTTTTTGCAAAGTAATTTAGTGAAAATTTGGCAGGTGCAGTTAGTCGCAGGAAAAGCCAGCCAGCCAGGGGAAATTGTTTCAATTGGTCGTAATGGATTCATTGTGTCTTGTGGCGAAGGGGTGCTTCGACTGGAAGTTATACAAAAATCCGGTGGGAAAAAATTAACTGCTGAAAACTTTCTGGCTGGTCATGCGATACAACCTGGTGAATATTTTGGGTCAGAGCGTTTGATTGATTCTGAAGATGATTAAAACGCAATGTGTGGCTGTGTCCATTATAGGAAAAGTATTGGCGGGTGCAAGCTTGACGAGTGTGATGCAATCATCATGGCAAACTAATCCCGAATTGACCCGGCAACAAAAGGGCGCTATTCAAGACTTAAGCTATGGGGTGTTGCGGTTTTATGGTCAACTTGAAACTGTTTTAGAGCTGCTATTGAAGAAACCATTACGCAATGAAAATTTGCATCATTTATTGTTGGTTGGATTATACCAATTGCAATACAGTCGGGCTTCATCTCATACGGTTGTGAATCAAGCCGTATCCGCGTCGCGTACACTAGAAAATGCAAAAGGAATGCAGGGATTGGTTAACGCGGTGCTACGAAATTTTATTCGACATCGGAAAACTTTGCTGGAACAGGCGAAAAAAAAAGAAATAGGCCACTATTCTCACCCGCAATGGTGGGTCGATAAGTTACGGGCACAATACCCACAAAACTATCAGGCGATAATAGAAGCTGGCAATAAACGCCCACCGATGACTTTGAGGGTTAATCAGCGTGCCATCAGTGTGCAGGATTATTGCAAATTGTTGTCTGACAGTTATATGGAGGCTGAATTATTATGGCATGGCGCACTGACGTTAAAGCAGCCGGTGCCGGTCGATAAACTGCCTGGGTTTGCTAAGGGTTGGGTTACTGTGCAGGATGCTGGCGCGCAGTTGGCTGCGCCGTTACTGGATGTGCATGACGGCATGCGCGTGTTGGATGCTTGTGCAGCGCCAGGTGGTAAAAGTACTCATTTATTGGAACTGGCTGACATATCATTAACCATTTTGGATTGTGATGAGGCACGATTAACCCAAGTCAAACAAAATCTGTCGCGATTGCAGATGCAAGTTGAACAACTTGTCTGTGGTGATGCTGCCAACCCGGATGGGTGGTGGGATGGTAAAGGTTATGACCGTATTTTGGCGGATGTGCCCTGTTCAGCTTCCGGTGTGGTGTGTCGGCATCCCGATATCAAATGGTTGCGGCGTGAACGTGATTTGCTTCAATTTGTTGTTAATCAAGAGTTGATTATAAATGCGTTGTGGAAAATTCTAAAACGCAGTGGTAAATTGCTTTATGTAACCTGCTCAATTTTCGAGGAAGAAAATTGTATGCAAATAGAACGATTTCTACATAATCATGCTGATGCGTCGCAGTTGCCGTTGGAAGAAGCCATGTTTGAGAATGGGCAGTTGTTACCGAGCATGCGGCATGATGGTTTTTTTTATACGTTATTGCAGAAAACTTGAACAGATGATACGACGAATGAGATTACGGTACATTTTTTTCATTTTATTTATGATGTGGCAGCCGTTGGTGGTATTTGCTGAGGGAAGTGTGCAGATCGGATCAGTAAGTTTAGCTGCGGTTGATGAGGGATATGAAATTAATGTTGATGCTGAGATCGAACTTAATGCAACGCTTGAGAAAGCGCTCGAAAAGGGCGTTGTACTGTATTTTGTTACCAAGTTCACCTTAGTGAACCCACGTTGGTATTGGTTTGATAAAGAAGTTGCTCGCACCAAGCCTAGAGTTGGCCTGAGTTATCATGCGCTTACCCGCCAATATCGTTTGACGTATCATTCGTATTCGCGAAATTTTTATTCTTTGCAAGAGGCCTTGCTGGCTATAAGCAAGGTGCGTGGTGAGACCATTACCATCAAATCTGAATTAAAGCCGGGGTTTGATTATAAGGCGACATTACGTGTCTGGCTTGACCTGACGAGAATGCCTAAGCCTTTCCAGGTTGAAGCATTCGGCTCGAGTGACTGGAATCTTAGTTCGGATAAATTGGAGTGGACTATGAAGCTTCCATTGCCGACGAAACCGTTTCATCTTAAGGGTGACTGATGAAATACGTGTTGATCGTTGGCGCAGGTTTGGGGGGCGTTACACTTTTTTTACTGGCAACAGCCGGAGCTAATACAGAATTCTTTGAGCGACATTATCGGATATTGCTGGGTATAAATATCCTTTTTGTACTGCTTTTGATGGTCGTTCTGGGTTTCCTTTTATGGCGATTCCGGCGTAGATTAAAATCAGGTGTTTTTGGCTCCCGCTTGGCATTACGGTTATTGTTGATTTTTTCATTGATGGCGACTCTTCCAGGGGTGTTGGTGTATGCTGTATCGGTTCAGTTTCTGGAAAAGAGTATTGAATCATGGTTTGATGTCAAGGTGGATAGAGCGCTTGAGGGAGGGATAAATTTAGCGCACACCATGCTTGATAACTTGTTGGAAGAGCTGCAAAAGAAGGCGCAGACTGCTGCATTAACATTATCTGAATCTTCAGTTCAGCCGTTGCCTGCACTGAATGAACTGTTGATGCAGTCGCAGATTCAAGAAGCGACATTATTTAGCCAAGATGGTAAAGTTATTGCATTCTCCAGCGAGAATGATTTGTCATTGTTTCCAGATATGCCAAGTCCATTTGTCATGCGGCAAATCCGTATGCAAAAAGCTTATCGTGCGGTTGAGCCTGTTGCAGAGGAAGGCTTGTATTTGCGAGTGGTTACGCCAGTTAATGTGCTTAGTCTGAATGAAGACATTCGTGTACTTCAATTACTGCTGCCTGTGCCGGAACAATTGGCCCAGGATGCGGCGCGTGTGCAAGTCGGTTATCGCGACTACCAGGAGTTATCAATGTCACGTCAGGGGTTAACACGCTTATATAGTGTGACGCTGACTTTGGCTTTGTTGTTGTCACTTTTTTCTGCGATGGCAACCGCTTCGTTATTGAGTGAACGATTGAGCGCACCTTTGGGCATGTTGGCTGAAGGGACACGTGCCGTAGCAAAAGGAGATTTTAGTCGCCGCCATTTGGTGCATAGCCGGGATGAATTGGGTGTGTTGACGGAGTCTTTTAATTTAATGACGCAGCAACTTGAAGAGGCGCAGGCTGCTGCGCAACATAATCAGCAAGAGGTCGAAAGTGCACGTGCACATTTAGAAAGTATTCTGGCGAATTTATCATCAGGTGTATTAGTGTTTGATGAGGCTTTGGTTTTGTATAAAGCCAATCGTAGCGCAGAACAAATTTTGCAGGCACCATTGATTAGTCTGGATGGATCTGTTATTGATGGTTGTGTTGAGAAAGAGCAGCAGCTCCATACTTTGGTCGATGAAATCCGGGAAGGGTTTAACTCCGGCGAAACCGATGTTTGGCAGCGTCAACTGACTTTTTCTGAAGAGGGGCGTAATCAGGTTTTATTGCTGCGTGGTACTCGCCTGCCACAGATTTCAGGTGGAGGTGTTGTGGTGGTGTTTGATGATATCACTAACCTGTTGCAGGTACAGCGTTCAGTTGCGTGGGGTGAGGTGGCGCGGCGATTGGCACACGAGATCAAGAATCCGTTGACACCGATACAACTTTCCGCTGAACGGGTGTTGCATAAATTGGCTTGTAAGCTTGATGAACAGGATGCGCGTATTTTACGTCGCTCAACGGAAACAATTGTTAATCAAGTCGAAGCTTTGAAGCGAATGGTTAACGAATTTAACCAATATGCACGAGTGCCAAAACTGGAAATGCGGCAATTAGATTTTAATCGGCTTGTGCGAGAAGTTTTGTCGTTGTATGAAATGGGCGGCGTGGTGTCTGAGCATGGTGTGCAACTTGAAATTAAACTAGCTTTGGCAACAGATTCTTCGGTTATTAATGGAGATTCCACCCAATTGCGACAAGTGTTGCATAACTTGTTGCAGAATGCGCAAGATGCATTGATTGATGTGCCGAAACCGGTCATTGAGGTTTCTTCTAAAACGGTTGAAGGCGGTGTGTTGTTAGAGGTGCGTGATAATGGCTGTGGCTTCTCTGAGGAAATTATGGCGCGTGTATTTGAGCCTTATGTGACGACTAAATCGAAAGGTACAGGGCTTGGCCTGCCAATTGTGGGGAAAATTATAGAAGAGCATTGTGGCACGATTCGGATAGAAAATGTACTACCCAATGGAGCAAGAATTACTCTGTTTTTACCAACATTAGAGAAGAATGCTTTAGTAAAAGAATTAGCATAAAGAGATGTTTGGTTCATGGGGATATTGATTAATCTGACGATTCCATAAGATTGATTTCGTCAGCGAAGAAGTGATTAAGAGTGATGACTAATAATACAATCCTTGTTGTTGATGACGAAATTGGTATTCGCGAACTATTGTCTGAAATATTGCGTGATGAGGGATATCGAGTAGCACTGGCTGAGAATGCAGAGCAGGCACGCGCATGGCGTAGTCAGACGCGACCAGATTTGGTGTTGCTGGATATTTGGATGCCGGATACGGATGGCATTACTTTGCTAAAAGATTGGGCTAGTAGTGGTATGTTGACGATGCCTGTCATTATGATGTCTGGGCATGGAACCATTGATACTGCAGTTGAGGCGACTCGAATTGGCGCATTCGGTTATTTAGAAAAACCTGTGCCTTTGCAGAAGCTGCTCAGTACAGTTGGAAAAGCGCTACGTGGCAATCAGAGTAAGCAGCATTCAGTGCTGACTTTGGCTAGCTTAGGCAGGGGCGTATTAATCACCGATTTAAAGAAACGGTTGGAGCAAGTTGCGAGTTTGAAAGCGCCTGTACTCTTAATGGGAGAGCCAGGTGTAGGCGTAGAAATATGTGCTCGGTTTTTACATCGCCCGAATACTCCATGGGTGGATCCAGAAACGTTGGCTGCATTGGCGGAAAAGCCACTTGATTTGCTGGAGCAGGCGCGAGGCGGGCTGTTATTTTTGAAAGATATTGGTGAGCTTAATAAGTTAGGGCAAAAGGGGTTGCTTTTGCTGCTCAGTAAGCTGGATAAATATAATGTGCGATTGGTTTGCGCAACTTCTCAACCCCTAGCGGAATTGACCGCGCAAGGTACATTCAATCAGAAATTATTTGAATTGTTAAGTGGCTTGAGTATCGGTGTGCCTGCTTTACGAGCGCATCGTGAAGATATCCCGGAATTGGCCAATCAAATCTTGTCTCGTTTTGTAGAATCCGGTGAGTCATCGTCTGTTTTGCAATTTAGTACGGCCGCTTTAAATTGTTTACGAAACTATGATTGGCCTGGTAATTTTGCGCAATTGACCGGCGTTGTGCATTCTTTGGCTTTAACCAATACCGGCGATGAAATTTCTGCAGATGCAGTACAGCAAGCGATGGTTTTTCCGGAATCAACCTCAGTTTCCACGGTTTCTGATATTCCACTTGATTTGTCATTGCGTGATGCACGTGACTTATTTGAGAAAACCTATTTTGAACGGTTGATTGATCAAGAGAATGGCAATATGACTCGAGTGGCGGAGCGTGCTGGATTGGAACGAACACACCTTTATCGGAAAATAAAATTATTGGGGATCAAACTTCGTGGGCATTGATTCTGAAAGGGTTTTATGTTTTTTTTGGATTGATTTTAAAGTGTTAAATGATTCGTTATGGTTGTTTGAGAACGCATCTTAAGAGATAATACCCGTTTTTGCCGGTCAAGAGCGTCATAGATGGTGCGGAAAGGCAGGTTGTTATTGTTAGTTGAAGAATATAAGGGAGTTAGTATCGATGGGCACATTCAAGGATTTTGACGCGCCGGTATTTAAAGATTTAACCAGTGCAGTTCGTGCATTGGCGATGGATGCTGTACAAAAAGCCAATTCTGGTCACCCCGGTATGCCAATGGGCATGGCAGAAATTGCTGAAGTGTTATGGATTCATCATTTGCGCCATAATCCAACTAATCCGGATTGGGTTGATCGTGATCGCTTCGTGCTTTCAAATGGTCACGGGTCAATGTTGATCTATGCATTGTTACATTTGACAGGCTATGACCTGCCAATGGAAGAGATCAAAAAATTCCGCCAATTTCATTCCAAGACGCCAGGGCATCCTGAGTACGGTTATACACCAGGGGTAGAAACAACAACTGGGCCGTTAGGGCAAGGAATTACCAATGCAGTAGGAATGGCATTAGCCGAAAAGATTTTGGCAGCAGAATTTAATCGTCCAGGCTATAACATCGTTGACCATAGTACTTATGTATTCCTTGGTGATGGATGCTTGATGGAAGGCATTTCCCACGAGGCATGTTCTTTGGCCGGTACACTGGGGCTCGGTAAACTAGTTTGTTTTTACGATGACAATGGTATTTCTATTGATGGTCATGTCGAAGGTTGGTTTACTGATGATACGCCAAAGCGTTTTGAATCTTATGGCTGGCACGTGGTACCGAATGTCAACGGTCATGACCCTGTTGCGATCGAAGCGGCAATCGAGGAAGCGAAGAGAGTTAACGATAAACCGACCATGATTTGTTGTAAGACGGTAATTGGTTTAGGTTCGCCAAATATGGCCAATACGCATTCTGTCCATGGCGCAGCGTTAGGCGATGCGGAAATCGCAGCAGCACGTCCTCATATCGGTTGGAATCATGCGCCGTTTGAAATTCCTCAAAATGTTTATGATGCGTGGGATGCGAAAGCGAAAGGGCAAGAACTAGAAAGTGCATGGAATACCATGTTTGCCGAATATGCTGAAAAATATTCGACAGAAGCAGCTGAGTTTAAACGTCGCATGGCTGGCGATTTACCCGCAGATTGGCAAAATCATGTTGAAGCCGTAATTAATCAAGTCAACGCCAAAGAAGAAACAATCGCTAGTCGTAAAGCTTCACAAAATGCGATTGAAGGTTTGGGTCCGGTTCTACCTGAGATGGTCGGTGGGTCAGCTGATTTGGCCGGTTCGAATTTGACGTTATGGTCGGGCTCGAAAGGTGTCAGTAATGAGACCGGCGGAAACTATGTTTACTATGGTGTGCGTGAATTTGGTATGAGTGCCATGATGAACGGCATGTCATTGCATGGTGGCTTGATTCCTTATGGCGCGACTTTCCTGATGTTTTCTGAGTATGCTCGTAATGCATTGCGTATGGCAGCATTAATGAAAATCCGTAACTTGTTTGTATTTACGCATGATTCAATTGGACTGGGGGAAGATGGACCGACACACCAGCCGGTAGAGCAAACGGCAACTTTGCGTCTTATCCCCAATATGGATGTTTGGCGGCCGTGTGATACGGTTGAGTCAACTGTTGCATGGGCGCGTTCCATTGAACGCATGGATGGGCCATCTACATTGATATTCAGTCGCCAAAATCTGCCTTTCCAGAAACGTGATGCAGCGACAATAAAGCTGATTGACAAGGGCGGCTATATCTTATCCGAAGCCGGTAATGGACAACCACAAATTGTTTTGATTGCAACCGGTTCAGAGATTGGTTTGGCGATGGATGCACAAAAAGCTTTAGCTGATGAAGGTGTTCAGGCACGTGTTGTTTCTATGCCATGTACCAATTTATTTGACCGTCAGGATTCTTCATACCAGACTAGTGTATTACCAGCAGGTGTTAAACGTGTTGCAATTGAAGCCGGTGTGACAGGCTTCTGGCATAAATATGTTGGCCTAGAAGGTGCTGTTGTCGGTATTGATACTTTTGGTGAATCAGCGCCTGCAGGTGAGTTATTCAAACATTTTGGATTTACTGTTGAAAATGTTGTCAAGACAGTCAAGGGTATCCTCTAATTTATAAGTAGTATGGCGGGAACTGTATTCTGCCAGCGCAAGAAAAGATTTTTATTTAAGGAGTTTTAGTATGACAATTAAGGTTGGTATTAATGGGTTTGGGCGTATTGGACGTATGGTTTTCCGCTCTGCAGTTGAGAATTTTCCGGATATCGAGATCGTAGCAATTAATGACTTGTTGGAGCCAGACTATCTTGCATATATGTTGAAGCATGATTCGGTACATGGCCGTTTCAAGGGTGATATTGCGATTGATGGTAATACGCTCGTAGTCAATGGTAAGCGTATTCGTTTGACTGCGGTTAAAGATCCTTCTGAGCTTAAATGGAACGAAGTCGGCGCTGATGTTGTGATTGAATCAACCGGTTTGTTCTTGACTAAAGAAACATGCGAGAAGCATTTGGTTGCAGGTGCTAAGAAAGTCATTATGTCAGCACCATCGAAAGATGATACGCCAATGTTTGTTTATGGTGTTAATGACAAAACCTATAAAGGTGAAGCGATTATTTCTAACGCGTCATGTACAACCAATTGCCTGGCACCTGTCGCTAAAGTACTGAATGATAAGTTTGGTATTAAGCGTGGTTTGATGACCACCGTTCATGCGGCGACAGCGACACAAAAGACTGTTGATGGTCCTTCTAACAAAGACTGGCGTGGCGGTCGTGGTATTCTTGAGAATATCATTCCATCATCAACCGGCGCAGCTAAGGCTGTGGGTGTTGTTATTCCTGAATTAAACAAGAAACTGACTGGTATGGCTTTCCGTGTACCAACTTCTGACGTTTCAGTAGTTGATCTGACTGTTGAATTGAATAATGATGCAACATATGCCGATATCTGTGATGCAATGAAGGAAGCGTCAGAAGGTGACATGAAAGGCGTATTGGGTTACACCGATCAGAAAGTAGTGTCTACTGATTTCCGTGGTGAAAGCTGCACGTCTATTTTTGATGCTGAAGCTGGCATGGCGCTTGATGGTAGTTTTGTTAAAGTCGTTTCATGGTATGACAACGAGTGGGGATATTCCACCAAAGTATTGGAAATGGCTCGTACTGTCGCTAAATAATTGATGTGACGACAATAAAGGGTTGAGTTGCTGTAAACAAAGGGCTTAACCGTTTTGTTAAAATTTAGTGAATGAACAAATAAAGGGTAGCATTAGCTATCCTTTATACTTTAATTTAGACAAATCTGGAGTTTGCTGTGTCCGTTATTAAACTTGTTGACCTTGATCTCAAGGGAAAACGTGTATTTATTCGTGCAGATCTGAATGTGCCTGTTAAAGAAGGCAAGGTTACTTCTGATGCGCGTATTACTGCCTCTATGGCAACGATTAATCATTGTTTGAAGCAAGGCGCTAAAGTGATGGTTACTTCTCATTTAGGCCGCCCGGAAGAAGGTGAATGGTCCGAGGAAAATTCGCTCAAACCAGTTGCTGATAATATTGCTGCCCGTCTGGATAAGCCCGTTCGATTGATCAGAGACTGGGTTGAGGGTGGTTTTGGCGTGGCAGAAGGTGAATTGGTTGTATTGGAAAACTGCCGTATTAACAAAGGTGAGAAGAAGAATCTGGAAGAAACAGCACGGAAATATGCGAGCTTGTGCGATGTCTTCGTGATGGATGCTTTTGGAACCGCTCATCGAGCACAAGCATCGACACATGGTATTGCCCAATATGCGCCAATTGCCTGCGCGGGTATTTTATTAACAGAAGAATTGGATGCCTTAACTAAGGCGCTATTAGATCCGGCACGTCCTATGGTGGCGATTGTTGGCGGTTCTAAGGTTTCAACGAAACTTACGGTGCTTGAAGCGCTTTCAGAAAAGGTCGATCAACTAGTGGTTGGTGGCGGTATTGCCAATACATTCTTGAAAGCAACGGGTAAGAATGTGGGTAATTCATTATGTGAAGACGACCTAGTGCCGACAGCCCAGATGTTGATGGATAAAATGCAAAAACGTAATGCCTCTATACCCATCGCAGTGGATGTGGTGGTCGGTAAAAAATTCGATGCGAATGAGCCTGCAGTATTGAAGGATGCAGGTGATGTCAATGATGATGAAATGATTTTTGATATCGGACCAAAAAGTTCTCAGGAATTGGTTGATATTATTATGCAGGCAGGAACAGTTGTCTGGAATGGTCCTGTTGGCGTATTTGAGTTTGACCAATTTGGTGCCGGCACAGAAAAAATAGCCAGAGCGATTGCTGAAACAAATGCTTTCACCTTGGCAGGTGGTGGTGACACGATTGCAGCAATTCAGAAATACGATATCTACGACAAAGTCACCTATATTTCAACCGCTGGTGGTGCATTCCTTGAGTTCCTTGAAGGCAAGAAATTACCTGCAGTGGAGATTTTGGAAATGCGTGCTAAATAATACATAAAACTATATATGATCCGAAGAACAAAGATTGTAGCAACACTTGGCCCAGCAAGTAGGGATGCAAAGGTTCTGGTGCGAATGATTGAAGCCGGAGTTGATGTTGTTCGGATTAATTTTTCCCATGGGGTGCGAGAAGAGCATATCAGAAGTGTTGAATTAACGCGTGCTCTTGCGAAAGAAGCGGGAACAACGGTTGGTATACTGGCTGATTTGCAAGGTCCCAAGATCCGTATTGGTAAGTTTGAAAATAATAAAATTAAGCTAGAAGTCGGCGATAAATTTATACTGGACGCAGACTGTGAGTTGGGTAATCAAGAGAGAGTGGGGCTTGATTACAAAGAATTACTTAATGATGTGGAAACCGGCGCAACATTGATGCTAGATGATGGGCGTATTGTATTAGGTGTTTCGTTGGTTAGAGGTAAGCAAATCCATTGTGTTGTTGAACAAGGCGGCTATCTTTCTAATAATAAAGGGATCAATCGGAAAGGTGGTGGCTTAGGAGCCCCGGCATTAACCAGTAAGGATATGGAAGATATTCGAACTGCTGCTGAATTTGGTGCAGATTATTTGGCGGTTTCTTTTCCTCGCTCTGGTAACGATATTCGACAAGCACGTGAGTTGATGCAAGAGGCAGGCGGAAACAGTTTGCTAATGGCCAAGATAGAGCGATCCGAAGCGATTAAAGCGTTGGATGAAATCATGGAAGCCTCTGATGCAATCATGGTAGCACGAGGGGACCTAGCTGTTGAAGTGGGTGATGCTGCAGTTCCTGCTTTACAGAAAAGAATGATACGTACTGCGCGTATAAACAACAAGTTAGTTGTAACGGCGACCCAAATGATGGAGTCCATGATCACGAATCCGATTCCAACTCGTGCTGAAGTATCTGATGTTGCCAATGCGGTATTGGACGGTACCGATGCGGTAATGTTATCAGCGGAATCTGCTGCAGGTAACTATCCTGTTGAATCAGTTGAAGCCATGGCACGAGTTTGTCTAGAAGCGGAAAAAGAATATCTGGTGCATACAGATAGACGAATGCCGTCAAATCATCCATCAACCATTGAAGAAGCGATTGCACGAGCTACGATGTATACGGCGAGTGGTTTGCAAATCAGTGCTATCGCTGCATTAACCCAAAGTGGTGATACCGCATTATTGATGTCACGCAGAAGTTCGAGAGTGCCTATTTTTGCGCTCAGTCCACATAAAGGTACACGCAGTAAAGTGACGCTGTTTAGAGGTGTTTATCCCGTTGAGTTTGGTAAAGGGTTGAATGATCCTGAAGTTATTCTTGGTCTGGCTGAAGATGAACTGTTACGACGTGGTGCAGTAAGAAATGGTGATATCATGGTGATGACCATTGGCGAGCCGGTAGGAAAGACCGGTGGAACGAACACTATGAAGATTATTAAAGTCGGTGATTTTAAAAGAAGAGAGCATGCTGGATCATCATGAGTTCTGCTCGGTTATAGATTTCTAGCGTTTTAATCGTTTGTTTTGAGCTAAATGAATTAATGGATCTGGGATCACCACAGAAGATTACGTTTTAAATTTGAAAATGATTTTTTGAAGGAGAGTTATATGGCACTTGTATCATTACGACAACTTTTAGATCATGCCGCAGAGAATGGGTATGGCTTACCGGCTTTTAATGTGAATAACTTGGAGCAGGTTCAAGCGATTATGCAAGCCGCTGATGAGTGTAACAGCCCAGTGATCATGCAAGGTTCTGCCGGCGCGAGAAAATATGCTGGCGAAGCGTTTCTACGTCACTTAATTGCCGGAGCGGTTGAAGCTTATCCACATATCCCTGTTGTGATGCATCAGGATCACGGGTCATCACCAGCTGTTTGTGTGAATGCAATTCGTAGCGGTTTTTCAAGCGTTATGATGGATGGTTCGTTGGAAGCAGACGCAAAAACCCCATCATCATACGAATATAACGTCGATATAACCGCAGAAGTGGTTAGAATCGCACATTCAGTCGGTGTTTCCGTTGAGGGTGAATTGGGTTGCCTGGGTTCCTTGGAATCAGGTATGGGTGAAGCGGAAGATGGTCATGGTGCAGAAGGAAAACTTTCGCATGATCAATTGTTGACTGATCCAGAAGAAGCAGCAGATTTTGTTAGAAAAACAGGTGTTGACGCGTTGGCAATTGCCATTGGTACCTCACACGGCGCGTATAAATTTACCCGTAAGCCTACCGGTGATATCCTCGCAATTGAACGGATTAAGGAAATCCATCAGCGTATTCCAAATACCCATTTGGTCATGCATGGCTCTAGCTCAGTGCCACAGGAATGGTTGGAAATTATCCGACAATATGGCGGTGACATGAAAGAAACTTATGGCGTGCCGGTAGAAGAGATTCAAGAAGGCATCAAGAACGGTGTACGTAAAGTAAATATTGATACCGATATCCGTTTGGCCATGACAGGAGCGATTCGTCGTCATTTAGATCAAAACAAGAGTAATTTCGATCCACGAAAATTTTTGGCAGTCGCGATGGTTGCAGCTAAGGATGTCTGTAAAGACCGCTTTGAAGCATTTGGCTGTGCAGGTCAAGCCAGCAAGATCAAACCAATTTTGTTGGACGATATGGTCAGCAAATATGCAAAAGGTGAATTGGACGCAGTAGTTAAGTAGTTATTTCACGAGATTGCAGGGTATTTAATACCTTGCAGTCATGTGAACTCAAAGTCCCTCATGTTTGTTTTCTCCTTTTCGCGCTATTTCTTCAATGTGGGTGTATTAACGTCGGTATATAGCGCATAGCCGCGCATGGCTTTGTTGATGTTTTCTTGTTCCATCGGGAAGTAACACGCTTCTTTCAATAACGCTGCAAATTCTTGCAATTGATTGGGGGTGCCTGATTTTAATTCAAGCTCGACCTCACAAATTGGATCGGTACGCTGCTCCGCACTGACTTCTCCTTGATCAATGCAGAGTTCAATACGACAATCTTGCATAAAAAGTAAATCAAATATGGTTCGGGTAAAATCCGTAATAAAGATAGGACGGAGTTGCTGGCGTAAAATGTTATCCGAGAACAGTTCAAACAGAGTAGGTTCCGTTATTTTTGAAAAATCTGGTTGGTTACTGCAGACAGGTTGTTCCCATTCATGATGCTGATGCAGCCCGGCTAGAATACTTCCACCATATTTAATCGTTTGAATCCAATCTTGATCGACTTTCCTAAGTCGAAGTGCGATTTTTTTACTTTGCAATATCAAGTCCGGCGTATCATAGTAGATGGTATGAAGTTTCTGAGAGACTGGTTTGGAAACGCTATAAGTTTTTAACAATGGTAGCGATTTCAAATCGGTAACAAATTGTGGTGACAATGTTAATTTAAGTTCAATCTCAATGGACATTTAAAACGTAGCTTAATTTTCTGGCGGTACATAGCCAACCGGCTGCTCTGCCCCTGACCCAAAAAAATGCGCTTCCAATTGTTCTGCGAGATATTTCCGGGCTTTGGCGTCAGAAAGATTCAAACGATTTTCATTAACCAGCATGGTTTGGAGCTGCATCCAATCCTGCCAAGCTTTTTTTGAAACATTGTCAAAAATGCGTTTTCCCAATTCCCCTGGATAAGTCTGGAAATCTAACCCTTCAGCTTCACGTCCCAGTTTGATGCAGCTAACCATTCGTACCATTCAATTGCTCCAGAATTATTTGAAAATTGGTTGTTCTAATGTTTGAGTCTGATGATTTTTGCACGGAGTGCGCGGAGAATACAGAGATTTATTAGGGCAATCTCACTTGAACCTAAAATCCTCAGTTGGATGTTGCAATGAGTGATACTTTAGAGTCAGTTGAACCGATGTAGTTGTCAAGTTTTCATGAAGGAAATTTCAGTGTAAATTTTTTTGACAAAAATTAGCATGATTACAAAGGCACCGAGTATTGTGTTATCCAGCTAACTCAGCGATGATTAGCATCTCCTCTGTCAGATCTCAATAAGAAATAGATCAGATACTTTGCTTAATTTAACATTGATGAATTCTGATAATCATATATCATACGCTTCAATGTTCTACATAGCGTTCAACGATAATTTCTGTAAAATTTGTAAAGGCCACATGCAAAAGTCCTCCTTATTGTATTTGTTGCTCAGTCTGATCTTCGTATCACCAATGTCATCTGTATTAGCTCAAGAATCCACCAAGTACTCAATTGAGTCATTGCAACAGCTTGGATTAGAAGCCAATGGTTTAGTACAGGCTGCACGCTCGCAAGTTGGCATTGCTGAATCAAATGTTATTAGTGCTGGCGCATTACCTAATCCTGAAGTTACCGTGATGGCTGGGCCGCAGAGTAATCGCTTGCCGTCGGCAGTAACTGGACCGTCTAATAATCAGCGTGAAGTCACGGTGAGTCAGCCCATTGAAAACCCTTTTTTGCGTTCAGCACGTATTGGTTCAGCAGAATATGGTGTCGAGGCTAACCAAGCGAATCTTGATCAAGTGCGTGTCAATCTGGCGGCTCAACTGCGCGTTAGCGCCTACGAGTTGTTGCTACGTCAAGAGTTGGGGCACATGGAAACCAGTGTGCATGACTTGATGGAAGAAATTCGGCGACGTATTCAGGTCAGTGTTGATGTTGGAGAATCAGCGCGGTTTGAGTTAATCCGAGCCGACACGGAAGTGCTTAGCGCCGCCAGCCGTATGGAGGCTGCGATGCTTAATGCAAAGCGCGCACGTGTTGCATTGATACAGCTGACTGCTGGTGCTTTGCCTACTGATTTTGAGATTGATGCATCGCTAGATGATCCCGTGGTGTTTCCACCATTTGAAACATTGCGTGATAAAGTGCCTAGCATTAATCCGGAAATTATTCGTTTAGAAGCTGAGCAGAACCGTGCTCGCTTACAGATTGATCAAGCTCGAGCCAGTGTTCTTCCTTCGTTAAATATTTTATTTAGTAATTATCAAGATGAACAGTTTGCTTCGAATACAGCGGGCGTCAGTGTCAAAGTGCCAATCTTTTATCGTCGTCGTGGAGAAATTGATAGTGCCGTATTTGAGTCGGCGCGTGTGCGCGACACACTAGAATATCGCCGTTTTGAAATTGGTCAGCAGCTTGAGTCTGCTTGGCAAGCCAAGCAGATTGCCCAGCGCCGAGTCGAAATGTTTGAAAGCGGTATTGTCACTGAAGCAGAATTAGCGTTAAACATTGCACAGACAGCCTACCGATTAGGTGAGCGTAGCTTCATGGAAGTGCTGGACACGCATCGTGTATTACGTGGTGTGTTGTCAGATTTTTTGCAAGCGCGATTCGAATTGCAATCAGCCGCGACTGAAATTGATCGGCTGCGTGCCCATTATCCCAAGGAGCAAATCCTCGAATGAAATTGAAAATCTTACTATCTGGAATTCTCATACTGACCACACTTGTTTTAGCGGGGTGTGGTGGCGAAGATGACCAGGCAGTTTCTTCTGACCAAACGGGTCTAATCGATACAGCGGATTTGAATCAGATTACGCTCGATCTTGAAATGGCAAAACGCATAAAAATTGGTCAACTACAATTAGTACAACTTGCCGCTAAATTGCAAGTGCCTAGTCAAATTAAGGTCGATGAACAAAAATTGATTCGTGTGGGCGCTAATGTTACCGGACGGATTATTGATGTCAGTGCAAAGTTGGGAGATAACGTGGATGCAGGCACGGCATTAGCCAGTATTTCCAGTCCCGAACTCACCAAAGCGCAGTTAGATTATTTGCGTGCACACTCAAACACACAATTGGACGCACGCGCTGCTGAACGTGCCAAATTGTTATTAGCTGCAGATGTGATTGGGCGGGCTGAGCTACAACGACGCGAAGCAGAATTGCAAATTTCACGCGCTGAATTAAGTGCGGCAAAAGATCAATTGCGCTTATTGGGCGTGCTGGATAGTGCAGTCAATGAATTGGTCAAACGTGGGAGTATTCTTCCATCAGTGGCCATTACCGTATCAAAAAGCGGCACGGTGATTGAGCGTAATGTATTAGTTGGTCAGGTTGTGCAGCCATCTGATCGATTATTCAAAGTGGCCGATCTATCGACCGTATGGGCGGTGGGTGATGTGCCCGAACATAATGCACGTAACGTGATGGAAGGCCAGCATGTCGCCATTCATGTACCTGCACTGGGTAATGTGATACTTGATGGGCGTATTGTTTTTGTAGC
>JAJFJJ010000027.1 GCA_021774195.1 Nitrosomonas sp.
GGATTTCTAAACAAGACAAGGCGAGAACAAAAAATATTGACGCAGCATATAACTGATATGTAAGGAGATATTTTTTGTGAGTAACGCAGTATTGTGACGAAACGGGGTAAGCAGGCAATTCGCTTTGCGGATGCTCGCAAATATGGATTTTTAGAGGTGCCCTCTATGAATTTGTAATATTCAGTTAACCTATGCACACATCTGTCCATTTCTACGCGTTTAGTTTTTCCGCAATAAAGACGAGCGCTTGCAGTTCCGTGGTAATTGGAGAGGGGCCATAAGTCGCCTCAAGTGCTTGTGTGACTGCCTGGGTAATTTCTTCCGCGCTAGCATTTGCTCGTTCGTTTATTTCCAGCACACCCGGGTTGCCTTCGACGGTTCCTTTGGCGATGCTGGTAGCTTCATGTTCTTCAGAGGTCTCTGAAAGGATATGAGCGGCAATATTATTTAACTGTACTTGCGCCATCAGGTCTTTAATATGATCGATATCGTAAAACCCAAATGGCGTATGTAAAAATTGGGGTGGGTGACTATCAAAATAGCGGGAAATGGTTTCATGTGCGATTTTTACCGCCTGGTTATTCTCCATAGAATCCCAAACATTAAAAGCCATGGTGCCACCTGGTTTTAAAACGCGTGTCATTTCAGCTAGCCCGGCGCTCTTATCAGGAAAAAACATGATGCCAAACTGGCATACGACGGCATCAAAGTCATTATCTTCAAAAGGTAGTGATAACGCATCTGCCACGTCAAAAGTAACATTTGTTAGATGCCCACGTTTGCCTTTTGCAAAATCCAGCATGGCCGGATTTAAATCAGTAGCGGTAATCGTGACGGTTTCAGGTAATGCTTGTCTAAGATAATCAGTTGAAATGCCCGTGCCGCAGGCAATTTCCAAAATTTTCCCATTTTCAGGAATTTTATTTTTTATGCGGCCTGCAAGATCTTTGGCTGAAAACTCAAATAAATACGGGCCAAGATAAGTGTCATAAACCTCAGGAATAGAACCTGTGAAAGCCACGTGTGAAGGATTGCTCATATGTTCTCCTTTAACAAAATTGCTTTATTTGCTGTTATATAGATTGATTGTGTTTCTTTATTTCAACCAGTTTGCTGAGTTGGAACCATGACGCTATTGTTTTTATTAAATTACGATTTCCAATCAGCTTGAACGTATTATTCCTAATGGCTTTTTTTAAATCCAATTTTCCAAGCCATATATGCGCCATGCTCATTTTGTCAGTTGCAATATATAGATCAACTTCATGACCAGGGTCGCTATAGCATAAATCAACTTCATCATGTTCTATGACGACCCACCATAACCTCATGATCTTTGGCGCATCTGGAAACTCAAATTGAAGAACGGTGCGTCCATCAGGTAAATTATGCGTATTAATGCGTCGCCTGACATCCCACATTAATGCGCCTATATCTAACTCTTTGTTCTCCAGCTTATCTTCAAGCCAGTGTTGTCCCCACAATCCGAGATTAACAATGATGGGTTGAACCTGCTCTCCAATTACTGTCATGCGGTATTCAGAATTTTTTGAATCCTTTATTTTTACTTTCTCTATAACACCAGCAAACTCTAAATCTGCTAACCGCTTTGATAAAAGGGCAGTTGAGATAAGAGAAACTCCTCTTTTAATCTCGTTAAAGCGGTAACTTCCCAGCATGATTTCACGCAAGATTAATAACGTCCAACGCTCACCAATGACCTCGGCGGCTTTTGCTATAGGGCAATACTGTCCATATTCTCTACTCATGCCATCAGTATAAAAACTCTGCGTGACATCATCAACTTCAGATTCTGAACTATCTGGCCAAGCATTAGCTCGATAACATGAGGGCGCATGAAGATTAAACCAAACAAAAGGAGAAATACGATGTTACCCGAAACAATCAAATACAGTCTGTTTGATTACATGTCTGTAAAAACCATGCGCTATGTCAAAAATATTCCGGTCAAGAAAGCAACGGGTTTGGTCAAGGATGTTTATGACCAAGTTCAAAAAGATTTCTTTATTAATGGGACCATCACAAGCCAGTCAAAAGTACCTGAACTGATGGCCGGTATGTGGTGCGCAGGAAGGGAAATCCTGCTGGTAACGGATAAAGAAGAGCGAACAGTTAAAGAAGCAATTGGCGGAACGCTTTCTTATCTTAATGACTGTCCCTACTGTGCCGATATGTTCGTGAGCCTTGTACATGGCGGCGGTAAAAAAGACGCAGCATCAAAGATCCTGTTTGAAAGTGAAGATGCAATCAAAGATGAAACACTACGCAAGAAGCTGGTATGGGTACGCGATGCAACACTGGTAAATAAAGATGGCGTTCTTAATCTGCCTTTTACGCAAGAACAAATGCCAGAGGTTTTAGGAACACTTTTGATGTCAAATTACATTACTCGCTACAGTCATGTGGTGATGGATGGATCACCGGTTGATCCACCTTTTGGCTTGCAAAAGATCAAAGATTCTATGCTTAAACTATTTGGCCGCGAACTGCATGTCACGACACACCAGATTCTGGAGCCGGGAACCTCACTTAATTTTTTGCCTAAAGCGCCTTTGCCGGATGATATATATTGGGCAGCACCAAATCCGCGCATCGCAGAAGCTGTATCACGGTGGGCAGCGGTCATTGACAAGGAAATCGATAAAACAGTATCACCTGAAATCCGCAGTCATGTCGAACAAAGCCTGAAACAGTGGGACTGCGCCCGTATGCCAATCAGTCGTTATTGGCTTGAAAAAGAAACAGTAGGGCTTAAGGGTAAGGACAGCGCGCAAGCCAGGCTTGCCCTCGTGATGGCCAAAGCATCCTATCACTTTGACGAAACATTGATGGATGATGTTTTATCTTACGGAGCTCAAGAAGAAGACATCATTCGTATCCTTTCATGGGCTTCCTTTACCGGTGCGCGCCGTTTAACAGAGTTAACAGCAAATACACTCGGTCTTGATAATGGGGTTACAGTTACAAAGTAACTCGGTAATTACCTCCGAAGAATAATATCCTTCGGAGGGAATGTTTAATTTAGCTCGTGGTGCACTTGAAGGTTGAATGAAGCGACGACAATACCTGCGAATAAAATAATTCCCCTTACCGATAAACCTAAAATCCTCAGTTGGATGGTGTTTAGAGTGCGTTATTGTTTCTTTTTGGCAAGGCGCAATGAGGCGAAATAACGAGTTATTGCAACGAATTGCAACACAGCTAAAATGAAAAAATAGCGTGCTATAAACATCATAGCGAGGCTCACCAAAATGGTGTCTATCATATTAAAAATATTATTCGTAATTTCATCAGGTTGATTGTTTTTGTAGCGGCCAACTGAGGAATTTAGGATAAACGGGCACAACTCCATCCGACGTTCATTTTTACTGATAAACTTGCACCAATTCAATTTCTATCCAACATGGATAGCCAAAAATAGGTATGTCTCTAACTTGTCGTCGGATCAGGCGATTCAACCTCCTTTTTAATCCTATCTGGGGGTCTATAAAGGCTCTTCGTTTGTCTCGCCGAGATTTGACGATAACTTCGTTGTCTACCTCATCAAACTATATTTCATTGATCTTTTGTCCTTTTAATGCCAATATCGATACCGGGATGCCTAGGCTCATTTTGTCTATTCTATGTAAAGTTGTCGAAACCTTTTATTTCAACAGATTAATGTACTTACGACATCCTTTTTTATACATATAACCGGAGAAGAACCAAAGTGACGAAGTTGGGTTAATCTTATTTTTAGCAAGTTTCACTCAAACTAAAGTTTCAATATAAACATACCGATAGACCCCCACACAACCATTTTGAAAACCCCTTAAAATCGCTTGAGTACAGCAGATCTTCAGACGACAAACACGCCAATGGAAACAACCATTTAAACATTACCATGCCACTGCATATTTTATTTGAAAAGTGTGTCAAACAAACACCTGATGCAAATGCATTGATACATGAAGATACGACACTAAGCTATCATGAACTCAATCAAAAGGCGACTCAACTCGCTTTTCATCTTTCAAAACAAGGCGTCAAACCCGGCTCATTTGTTCATACTTATATACCACGTTGCCCTGATTTAATTATTACGATACTGGCCATATTAAAATGCGGCGCGGCCTATGTCCCGATAGAAACAAGTTATCCCGCAAAATTACTTTCTTTTCTTTTTAGCAATTTAAAGTCTACTTGTGTCATTACTCATACAGAATTAATATCCTCATTACCAAGTATTGACACACCGCTTATCGCGATTGATGAATTGGATTTAAATACATCAAACACATACTTGTCATGTATACCAAACGCGCATAGTACGTGCATGGTGTTATATACGTCTGGTTCAACTGGACACCCTAAAGGCGTTATGCTACATCATCATGGTGTATCTACGCATATATTGTGCGAGCACGTTAATGCAAAGCACACAAAAAATGAAGTTGTTTTGCAACATGCTTCAGTATCTTTTGATTTTGCGCATTGGGAAATATTTACTGCTTTACTCAGTAACGCCTGTCTAGTACTCACTCGTCAAAATTTTTCCTATGATAGTAATTATCTGGTCCGATTAATCCAGAAACATAGCATTACCATCATGGGTAGTGGCCCTTCATTGCTTTCATTACTGATTGAAGACCCTAATTTTCATAAATGTACTTCGTTAAAATATGTCATATCCGGCGGTGAAGTATTAACACCAAAATTTCAGAAACGCTTTTTTGAAAAATCTAGCGCTAATCTAATCAATGGTTATGGCCCGACCGAGACAACATTTTCTGTTTTACAATGGCGCTGTCAGCGGGAAGAAAATGATGAAAAGATTCCAATTGGATACCCCACATCAGGTATGGACATTTATCTTCTTGATGAAAATCTTGCCCAAGTATCTAAAGGTGAAGAAGGAGAAATATTTATCGCGGGCGATGGTGTCGCCAATGGTTACTATGGCCGCGACACGCTTAACAAAGAACGCTTTTTAGACGACCCACTCTATACCATCTCAACAAGAAAAATGTATCGAACTGGCGATGTCGCCAGACAGCGCTCTGATGGCACCTTTGAGTATATTGGACGCAGAGATAATCAGGTTAAAATAAGAGGATTGAGAATTGAACTTGGAGAGATTGAACATGTTCTTAATACGCACCCAGAAATCAAAACCTGTGTAGTAACTGCTCAGAAAAATGATACCGGCAATCAAAAACTAGTTGCATGGTTGATTGCAAATAAATCTTTACCTGACGAACAAAGTCTTAAAGAATTTATGCACCTGTTACTGCCAACACAGATGGTTCCATC
The DNA here is from genome assembly GCA_021774195.1 of Nitrosomonas sp. Lineage (GTDB taxonomy): Bacteria > Pseudomonadota > Gammaproteobacteria > Burkholderiales > Nitrosomonadaceae > Nitrosomonas. The sequence continues at coordinate 5,314 of JAJFJJ010000027.1, forward strand.
ATTATTCTTTGCTATAGATAAATTTCCACTGACACCGAATGGAAAAATAGACCGGAATGCTTTAACAGTTGAGCAAAAAAAACAATCATCAGCATTAACACTTACCCCTGCAGAACATTTAGTTAGCCAGCTTTGGTGTGAGATATTAGGGGCGAATATTCAAGACATCGATGCTAATTTCTTTGACTGCGGAGGTGATTCACTCGCCTGTTTGGATCTCTCAGTTAGAATTGAAAAGTTAACGGGGCTTAAGTTCTCACTATCTCTATTATATACCGTTAATACGATACGCAAACAAGCTGAACGCATCGACAATAATGACACAAGTGAGCAAATTGGTATATTGAACATTTCTGATGGTAATACAAACAAGGGAACTACTATTATTTTCGTTTCCTCGATTGGTAATAACTTAGAACATTTTGCTGAGCTCAGGGATTGTTTACCAGAATATAGAATTCTAGGTCTTAGCTCTCCAGCTATTGAGGGTTCAAAAAACATTATAAAAGATATTGGAAAATTTCAATGTAAGGCTATCCACTCTCAAAAATTTGAAGGTGACATTGTGTTGATTGGGTTTAGTTTAGGAGGATTAATTGCACAGGAATTAAGTCGGCAATTAAAGGCTATGCATATCAATGTTTCAAGCCTTATTTTAATCGATACGATCACACCTAAGTTGATGTTTAAACAGATGCAGGCTAATAAGAACAACACAGTCTTCATAACAAGATTGCGTAAATTTTATGACAACATAAAATCAAGGCGTTTTAAAGACATAATAAGTTACATCAAAGAATCTTTTAATAGACGTAGAAAAAACAAAAAACAATTAAAGGATTATTCTGGAGAAATGGCACAATTAATACATAACAAAAGAGCACATCTACGTAAGTTGAATAAAGAAGCAATAGAACAATATAATCTAGAGAATTACGATGGGTAGAGTAAAGGACTGGTCATAATCATCGTTAGGAGTGAGGGCGTTCATAATTCTGTGTCAGCTTGCAAATCGACTAACGCGCTTCGCTTGTTGGCCACGTAAAATATCTGTTGATCCTGCTCTTTCAGAGCAGACTGAACAGATGTTTTCCGCAGCTTGATGATAATCGGTTTTGTA
>JAJFJJ010000028.1 GCA_021774195.1 Nitrosomonas sp.
CACCCTTCAGGTGAGCTACGCTATGATGCTTATAGCACACTGTTCTTTATCTTTTGCTGCGTTGCAATTCGTTGTAATAACTCGTTATTACGCCTCATTGCGCCTTGCCAAAAATAAACAACAATGCACTCTAAGCACCATCCAACTGAGGATTTTAGGCTGAAAGCCAACAAGTATAAGGCTTGCAAGCTAAAATATAGCGTACTGGTGCAATAATCAGGCTAGTACTCCTTCAACTTAATATTTTAGGATACAGTTAGCTTTTCAGGGTTACTGGCAAGGCAGGCCTTGCAGGCAATGGCCACTCCCTTGTCAAGAGGCCTAACACAGCCAGTGGCGCTGAAAAGCTAACCCAAAGGGCGCCCACAAGATGTCCCGTCACTGCGTTGCAGCACTTGCTAAGGGAATAACCCTTGTCAGCGTGCTGCGCCTTGTGACGAAACATCTTGTGAGCGCTGTATCCTAAAATATTAAATTGAAGGAGTACTAGGGATAAACTGAATAGTTACGTTTTTTTACCAGATGATTGCAATAAAACCGGCAAAATAATCAACACGCAAATCAGCGTCAATAACACACCGACGGCTAATAACAATCCCATACTGGCTGTACCCTGATGCGGTGAGAATGCCAGGCTGCCAAAACCCACCAAAGTGGTTAGCGCACTATAAAAAATAGCTCGGGCGGTACTAGTATGCAGCAAATTCTCATACACCACGCCGGCATTACGACTTCGATGTACCATATGCACGCTACAATCGATGCCAATTCCTAGCAGCAGTGGCAATGCAATGATGTTGGCGAAATTAAAAGGCACACCCAAATAAACCGTTCCGGCACCAGTAAATAAAGCGGCCAATAGCAACGGCACCAATACCAACACAGTGGAAGCGACACTCCTGAGCAACACTAGCAATGCCAGCGTCACACCCAGTAGCGCCAGAGAAAAGGCATGTACAAAGGCATCTACCACGGCCTCACCGGCTTCCAAACTAATCACAGGCGCACCAGTCGCGCCCGGAGAAACCTGCTGAACCGCACGCACAAAGCGGCGAAGTGCGTCGTTATCATTAATATTCTCTGTCGGATAAACAGCCAGTCGGTAAACACTCTCCTGGCTTTGCCAATGCGAGCTGAGTGACTCCGGCAACATCGCTTGAGTAAATGGTTCAGCACCCAATGCCATTTGCAATCGCAAGATTGACTCCGGCAATAAACGCAATAAATCGTGACTTACCACCTGCAATAATTGTGTTGCGCCGTGCTCATCAGCAGCTTGATTCAACTGGGTCAGTTGGATCAAAAGATTCGCCAGCGAAATACTTAAAGTACGCGCCGGAATTACAATCGGGTGGTTCGGCTGTTCGATAACCAATTGATCTAATGACTGCTTAAGTTCTTCCAATTTAGCTTGTTGCTGCGTATGACTATAAGCATCGGATTGTTGCATTTGTGAAGTAAATGCAATGGGGCCTAAAGTCATTGCCATTTCTTCAATCAATTGACTTTTTATCGCTTGTTCTGTCGGCACCAGATCAAGGATGGTCATCACCTTATCCACCTCTGGAAGCGCGGACAGTTGCTGCACTAATTCTTCAGTTTGTTGATGATCATCAGCCAAAGCAATAATATGCCAAGGTGAATCCTCCGCCTCTGCCAACAATTCCCGGAAAGTTTGCACGGATTCCGCTTGCGGATTATTCAAATTCAACAGATTGTAATCAAACCGGATCTGCGGCAAGGCAGCAACCGAAGCAATGATTGCGCCAATGGTCACGACAAAAACCAACTTGCGCGAACGTATCGGCATCTCTAGCACTTTATTAACCGAATCAATCGATACGTTCGACATGCGCCTGCGCGTAGGGAAGAATCGTTGCAGCGCCGGTAACAGTGTTAGCGTCACCAGCAAACTAATCACCATCCCCGTACCCGAAATCAACCCCAACTCAGCAACGCCACGATAAGTGGTTGGCATAAAGGCATAAAAACCAATCGCCGTCGTGACGGCGCATATCATTAATGAGCGCCCCATATCGCCGCCTGTCGCATGCAGCGTATCCGCAACTGAACGGCCCGACTGCCGGAGTTCTTGATGACGCAGCAAGAAATGGATAGCATAATCCACACCGAGTCCAATATAGAGTACGGCAAACGCTATTGAAATCAGATTCAGATGTCCAACAGCCAACGTAGCAAATCCTGCCGTCAGCAGCAATCCCAGAATGAGACTTAACAAAACAGTCAAAACAGCGCCCGGTCTACGCAACGCCATGAACAGCACGACGGCTACCATGACTAACGCCAGAAGGCCTGCATCTTGCGCGCCGTACATCGCACTGTTCAGCTCATCAAACGCCAGCGCAACGGCACCGGTAATGCGCATCGTTTCAGCTGACTCATCAGTCAAACCAACCGCTTGCGCCACCTCACGAATCGCCGCGATGGATTGCTCGGCAGCAAATAATTGCGTGTAATCCAATATAGGCCGCGCCAACACCAACTCCTGGTAGTTGTCTGCCTGTCTCTCACCGCCTAACAACGCTTGCCACGACAGCGCACGAGGCATACCCGCATGTTGCGCATCCAGTGTCGCACTAACCCCATCAAAAACCGTTTCCAGATCCAAATCACGTCCATTGCGTAATTCATCCACTGCTTCGTTCAGTACCTCAGCAAAGGTATACAGAGTTGGATCATCCGCAATACGGGCAACAAGCGGCTGTGCAGCTGCTAGGCGATCTGTAATCAGTTCCAGATCTGGAATGCTTTTGTATAACAAGCCATTTTGCTCAAAAAATGCTTCACCACTTAAATAATAAGCATCATAGAAATGCTCAGCATCGGCTTTTAGACCGTCGGCGAGGTGTTTAGCAGAAGCATGCGCTTGCTCTGGCGTAGGCGCATCAACCACTAAAAGCATGGTATCTTTATACTGAGGAAAGACTTCTTTGTAGCGTTCATGATTGATACGAAAAGGGACATCTTCGGACAGCATGTCAGTTGTGTCCGTATGGACGCCAAGGTTACGAGCGGTATAAACAACACTCAATGCTGCAATCATGACGGCAAAGAGAATAACCCACAGCGCATTTCGATACGAGAAAGCAGCCCAACACGCAAAAAAACGGTAGCTACGACTCTGTGAGTTTTCTACGTTCAAACGATCCTCTCAGCTATGAATAGAAACATTGGTTTATGATTCCTGTTCAGCCAAAACAATCTTTTCTTTGAGCATCTCAATCAATTCAGAAAAACTGTCCCGTTGCAGGACAGCACGATACTCACTACGTTTTATGGCTAAATCACTGACACCGTCAAACAAAATATTAACAATACGCCACTGTCCGGAAAGCTGCTGTAGAACATAGTCAAAATTAACGATACCACCATCACCTTTTGTCAACTTGCTACGCACCAAAATTTGGTTGCGCGGTAGATCGCGTTGTTCGATTATTTCAAACTGTTCTTCATTGTATTCTGTAAAACGTCCGGCGTAAGTAGCGATACTCAGTTCACGAAATGTATCGGTGATCAATGTTTGCTGTTCGGCATCAAGGTCAAACCAAATCGTTGCCCCTAAGATAGTCTTGATAATCATATCAACATCATGTGATTGATCAATCACCGGAGCTAACAGTTCAAAACGCCCCGTAAAATCTAGTTGTTCCCCCTCGCGCATGGCTTGCAACAAAGTTGCTTGCAGATTCTGCACCACCTTTTCCGGACTATCCGGCGCGTCTTCTGAGGCGATTGATGCGGTCGCACCGAACAATAGTAAGGTCAGGATGACAACCCATCCCGTTATTCTATGGATATGTTTAGCTTTCATATTGACGATTCTTCCAACTCGCTCGTTGACCTCGCCAGTAGCGCAATGCAGAAGTCCATGTCATGGCAAGATATAAAGTGCCGATCACTGGCAATGCAATAACCCACACTGGAGAACGATTATAGTAAATTAAGGTTGGCGTATATGCAAACACCATGGCAAACCAAACCACAGCACTAATCATATAAGTCACTTCAGTAGGTTGAAATAAAAATGCTAACGGCGCAAGCCAAAACATAGCACTCATGATCAACGTGCAAGCAAGCAATAAAACCAACGAATATTTCAATTGGGTATAAGCGGTGCGCGCCACCATCTCCCAAATTGGCGTCAATGTTTGATAACCGCGATGACTGCGGGCATCATGACTAAGACCAAGCCAGGTTCGCAGACCAGTCTTTTTTATATGCGCCGCCAAAGTGCAATCATCTATCAACGCATTATGTAAACAGGAAAAAGCGCCTGCTGAATGCAATGCTTGCGTTTCAACCAAAATACACCCACCGGCAGCCGCCGCAACACGTGAATTCGGCCTATTCGCCAACCCAAACGGATACAACAATTTAAAAAAATATATGAAAGCGGGCATCAGCAAACGTTCAATGAAATTTCCCATTGGCGGCTTGGCCATCAACGAGACCAGCGCCAAATTTTCTTGACGTGCTTTTTGTTGTAATACAGCGATGATGCCGGGTGATAGTTCAATATCTGCGTCCAGCAACAAAGTATAGGGCGTATTGACTTTTTGTAGACCTTGTTCCAACGCCCATAATTTGCCACTCCAGCCTTTAGGCGGCGTCACTCCTGAAATCACCTGCGCACCCGAAAACCGGGCTTGTTCGGCAGTATCATCCGATGATTGATCATCAATCACGATGATCCGTATGCCACTCCCCTGCGCTTTGACACCATTAATAGTGTGACTGATATATGGCGCTTCATTACGTGCCGGAATTAGGACTGTAATGTCTTGTAAGTCTTTATCGGAAAAATTGGGATTCGCGGCGATTTGTTCACGCGTGCTATAGGGGCGCCAAGGCAACAACAGCAGTGAACACCAGCAAATGGTGCCAAAAACCGCCCCGTATAATAAAAACTCTGCCATTATTTCTGCCCATAGCAGCGCTGTATTGACACCATTAAGTGAGCGTTAGTTTTTGTTTTCGATTGTTACTGGGATATCAGCCAGCTTCGTGGGCTTCTCTTTCTGCTCATCTTCCCACTCTGGAATCGGCTCGGCAACCATTTCACCCGTTGTTCTTGGGCCTCTCATTGATACCTTGAAAGCTTTCAATGGATGCTGCAATGTATCTTCCACAGCAGTTGCTTCATAACCACAATGCGCCATACATTGCGCACATTTTGGGTTACTTGAGCTACCATATTTTTCCCACGGTGTATCTTCCAGTAATTCTTTAAAAGTACTGACATAGCCTTCATCAGCCAGCAAATAGCAAGGCTTTTGCCAGCCAAACACGTTGCGTGTTGGATTACCCCATGGGGTACATTTGTAATCTTGATTTCCAGCCAGATAATCCAAATACAACGCGGAATGATTCAGCGCCCATTTGCGCTTCAGCTTCTTACCAATATCAAATATACCGCGGAACAATTTTTTGGTGTCTTGTGTTTTAATGAACACATCCTGTTGCGGCGCATGCTCATAACTGAACCCCGGAGCAATCGTTGCCCCTTCCACACCTAACTCCATTGCGTAATCCAAAAACTCCGCCACATCCTCAGGTGTCTCACCTTGAAACAAGGTGCAGTTCACGTTAACTCTGAAACCTTTATCCAGTGCTAGCTTGATCGCTTCGACAGCACGATCAAACACGCCATCCTGGCAAACAGACTTATCATGACGCTCTTTCAGGCCATCCAAATGCACAGAAAAAGTTAAGTAAGGAGACGGCGTATAGTCACCTATGCGTTTTTTCAATAACAATGCGTTGGTGCACAGGTAAATGTATTTCTTACGCTCTATCATGCCTCTGACAATTTGCGGCATTTCCTTGTGCAGCAATGGCTCACCACCAGGGATAGACACCATCGGTGCGCCACACTCATCAACCGCTTGCATACATTCTTCATAGGACAATCGTTTATCCAGGATATCCTCCGGATGCGCAATTTTTCCGCACCCCGAACAAGCCAGATTACAACGAAACAATGGCTCCAGCATCAGCACCAGCGGGTATTTCTTGACCCCCTTTAGCTTTTGCTTAATGAGATAACTGCCGACTGCAATCTGTTGACGTAACGGAACACCCATGCGTAAAACCCCCTAAAAACTTCTAAAAACCAGTTGATAACCAACCGTAAATAATCAATAACTTCCATCGACTCTCACACCTGACGGGCGGCAACCGATGAAACAAAATAATGTCGGATTATACCAATATTTTTAGATCGTTAGCCTGGATATTGCATGGATTGTTGGAATTTCAGTATTTATACAACAGGGCGCCTCTAAAAATTCGGATTTCTAAACAAGACAAGGCGAGAACAAAAAATATTGACGCAGCATATAACTGATATGTAAGGAGATATTTTTTGTGAGTAACGCAGTATTGTGACGAAATATGGATTTTTAGAGGTGCCCAACAGATAAG
>JAJFJJ010000029.1 GCA_021774195.1 Nitrosomonas sp.
TGATGCTTATAGCACACTGTTCTTTATCTTTTGCTGCGTTGCACTTCGTTGTAATAACTAGTTATTACTCCTCACTGCGCCTTGCCAAAAATAAACAACAATGCACTCTAAGCACCATCCAACTGAGGATTCTAGGATTATAGCTAAATATGAGGATTAGCCTGAGAGGAGGGCTTCCTTGTGTGTTGATCAGCGCGCAAAACCATCTTGTCTAAATTAAAACAATTTAACGCTTAAATTCGATCAATTTAAAATATTCAGGTTGATTTAGCAGCGCCGTGATGCGGAGGTTTCAGGCCGAACGAGATGCCTGCTGCAATCAGGCAAGCGATTCCTGCCGGAATAAAAGCCCACATATAGCTGCCGGTTATGTCGAACACGCTGCCAGCGAGGATTGGCCCAGCGATGCCTGCGACACCGTATGCAGTGAACATGAGACCGTAGTTCATACCAACATTTTTAATGCCGAAGAAGTCTGCGGTGGTCGAAGGGAATAATGCAAGGTTGCCGCCGAAGTTAAACCCGACCCATGCAGCGGCGATGGATAGCGTCATTTCGGTTGAACCCATGTTAATAATGGCGAGCATCATGATGCCTTGTAATAGAAACATTAACGTCATGGCATTTTTTCTGCCGATCTTGTCCGATACGGTTCCCCAAACGATACGCCCTGCGCCGTTGAATAAAGCCAGCACGCCGACAGCATTCGCTGCCGCTGCTGCACTAAGCCCACTGTGCACGCCGTAAGGCTTTAGTATGCCGATAACAAGCAAGCCAGCGGCTGCACCGAATACAAACATTATCCAGAGCATCCAAAACTGTTTCAGCTTGATCATGTCCCGCCATTCAAAATCTTGTTTAGAAGAGTCGGCCGAATGAGATTCAGGCGGGTTCCAACCGGTCGGTTTCCATCCGGCAGGCGGGTTCCTGAGGAGCTGCGCACCGGCCACAACCGCTAGCATGAATATGATGCCAAGGTATTTAAAGGAGGTTAATAGTCCATAGGCGTCAATAAAGTTTGAGGCAACTTTTGCGAATAGCCACGCACCAGCACCAAACCCCGCCACAGCCAAGCCGGTCACCATACCGCGCTTGTCTGGGAACCATTTCACGCACGCCGCAATGGGGCAAACGTAACTGAGGCCGATGCCTGCGCCGCCGATGACACCCACAGTCAACGCGATCAGTGGAAAACTACCGTCAGTCAATGAAGCAAGCAGATATCCGGCGCCCAATACGATGCCGCCTAGTGTCGCCACAATACGCGGCCCTTTCTTGTCTTGCAGTCTGCCTGCAAATATCATGGTCAACGCAAACGTCGCCAACGCCAAGGAGAAGATCATCTGTGTCTGCGTTGTCGTGTAGGAGAAAACCTCCTTGAGCGGATTGACGAAAACACTCCAACTGTAGATAGCCCCAAGGCAGACCTGTACGATCAACGCGCCTGTAACCACGAACCAACGGTTTCCTAGAAGTTTCATTTTAAGAGTGGATTAGATGCTGTAGCTAAAACGTAGAGTGGATATAGGAAATAAACATTATTTTTTATTGAAATGAAATATACGTCACGGCAAACATTCAGTCAAACTCACCGCTGAATGATGAAAAATTTAGCGATGTCCTTTATTAGGTGTTTCTAAATTAAGTTATGGCCCAGACCAATAACAGCACAGACTGCAATGACCTGAATAACACCGATCCCATATCGAAAAAGGGCGACAAAAGCAGCGATGCCGATTAAAAGGGAAAACCACTCAAACGTTGACTCAAAGCCTTGCGGCCAAAGCACATGGTAGGCGAAAAAGGTCGCCAGGTTGAGAATGACACCTACCACAGCAGCCGTGATACTGGTTAAGGGTGCTGTGAACTTAACCTCGTGTCTCGTTGCTTCAACCATTGGGCCACCTATCAAGATAAACAAGAAAGAAGGCAGAAACGTAAAAAATGTTGCAATACCCGCACCGGCGGCACCGGCCAAGATTAACATTTCAGGGCCAAATATTTCATTTACCCACCCTCCAACAAAGCCGACGAACGCAACAACCATAATCAATGGCCCCGGCGTTGTTTCCCCCAGCGCAAGGCCGTCAATCATCTGTGTAGCACTCAACCAGGCATAACTTTCTACGCCACCTTGGTAGACATAGGGTAAGACCGCGTAGGCACCACCAAAAGTAACTAACGCAGCTTTGGTAAAGAACCAGCCCATTTGCGTCAGCGTGCCATCCCAACCGTATGTTATCGAAAGCATCGCCATCACAATCCCCCAGATGGCAATGCCGATCAAGGCAAACAAAATCAACCTGGTCCATTTAAATTTGGCGTATTCAGGGATAGGCGTGTCATCATCAATTAACGCCGGGCCAAATAATTGACTTGATTCTGAATGATTGCTGCCCGCCTTAAATTTTTCGGGTACAAAATGCGACCCCATATAACCGATGATGCCTGCCATCAGCACAATCAAGGGAAATGGAATATCAAAGACAAAAATCGCCAAGAAAGCGAATACTGCGATCATTCGAAGCATATTGTTTCTTAAAGCCCTTGAGCCAATACGGTAGGCTGCAAAAATGACAATTGCCGTTACAGCTGGCTTGATTCCGTACAATACACCCGCGACAGCTTGCGCATCACCATAAGCCAGATAGATCCAGGTCAATATGATCAGGATGAAAAACGATGGCAGAACGAACAGAACCCCAGCTGTGATACCACCCCATGTGCCATGCATCAACCAGCCGATATAAGTTGCTAATTGTTGTGCTTCAGGCCCAGGTAAAACCATGGTGTAATTGAGCGCGTGCATGAAACGCCGTTCTGAGATCCATCGGCGTTTTTCAACTAACTCCTGATGCATCATACTAATTTGACCGGCTGGTCCGCCAAAACTGATAAATCCCAGTTTCAGCCAATATAAAAAGGCCTCTAAAAAAGACACTGATTTTGGCCGCTCGGTCTGTTTATCAGAAATTTTTTTCATTTCCGGATTCAAATATAAAGTGAAATTACAAGAGATTGTCTGACCCAAGCTAAAAAGTGCACGGAAAAACCGGGGGGGGTCATGTCGAGAATTACGACTTCCACGGACTGATTTAATCAGTTGAAATAGGTCTGAGGATGAAAGAAGAAGAATAACAAACGTGTTGAACCTTACGTCGTTAGGTACAGATCACAATAATTTGATTTGGTGTCGTGCAATGCTTACGTTGCTAGAATAAAAGAGTAATTGATGGGTGATATCGTCGCTCACCATAGTGAAAGAAAATCCAAAAATGGCTGACGAGTCCATAAATGACTCGTCAGTATTCTTGCACTTTTTCAACTTAATATTTTAGCGTGTATCGCCATTAGACAGTGAAGAACAAAAAATATAAAAGCTTCATACTGCCAAATTTAGTCTGAAAATAGCGATCATGGCATGTATCTTTTTTATTCCAGATGAACTCGGACAGATTTCTTGTCTAAGTAATTATTCAGTACATCAAAGTAACTGTTCAGATTGCTCCTATAATTCGTCAGTTCAAGGCACAAAATGTGAGTTTACACGTGTAAATGATCATTTTGTAACACCGAAATGGCGGATTATAGGGGTAAGCTGAATAGTT
>JAJFJJ010000030.1 GCA_021774195.1 Nitrosomonas sp.
ACTAACTTCTCGCCGCACGTATAAGGATCCATGGAGTAACGAGAAGGCTTTTGCCATGTTGCGACAAATGTCCAATTCAAAATTAGATCGTGATTGCGTAGAGGCGCTCATCAACAATGCCGATAAAGTACAGGAAATTCAGCAACGCTTTCTTGACGAGGAGTCAGATGTAGGTTAGGAACGAGCACGTTCAATTCAAAACTGCTCAGCAATTAGATCCCAGTAATTGACGTAATTTTCAGGCTGGATTTTTTTGCGCTATGTAGTCCATAATAACTTGTTATTGCGGTTCATTGTCCTTTGTAAGAAGGAATAATAAAATTCTCCAAACACCACCCAACTGAGAGTTTTAGGTTGATTTCCCCGTCTGTTTGATCACAATAATGATTATTAAGTGTTCTGATAGGAAACGAATTTAGGGAATAACCTGCCACAATAGTAAAGCGGCTAATAGTATAGCGATTATAGCCAATAAACGGTTTTGGCGTTTCTCTGCCGCAATTAAATCAATCATTTTATCTTCCAGTCCTTGGTTCCGATTCTCAGTTAGAAAATGATGAACTAGTCGTGGAAATTCTGGTGTGATGACTGCCCAGTTTGGCGCTTCTTTTTGAACTCGGCTGGCTAGACCACGTAGTCCGATTTGTTCGTCCATCCAGTTTTCAAGAAATGGTTTGGCAGTTTTCCATAGGTCTAGGTCTGGGTCCAGGTCGCGTCCAAGCCCTTCAATATTCAAAAGAGTTTTCTGTAACAAAACTAGTTGTGGTTGAATCTCTACATTAAATTGACGTGAAGCTTGAAATAACTGAAGTAAAATTCGGCCAAAAGATATTTCCTTTAGCGGTTTATCAAAGATTGGTTCACAAACGGCACGAATGGCGGCTTCGAAATCATCTACACGTGTGTCTTTTGGTGCCCATCCAGCCTCTACGTGCGCTTGTGCGACACGGCCATAATCACGGCGGAAAAAAGCCAGAAAGTTTTGTGCAAGATAATTTTTATCTTGATCACTCAAGGTGCCCATAATGCCAAAATCAACGGCAATATAGCGATTGTCTTTGCCGACAAAAATATTGCCGGGGTGCATGTCAGCATGAAAATAGCCGTCACGAAAAACCTGGGTGAAGAAAATTTCTACCCCCATTCTGGCCAGCTGAGGAATATCAACGCCTTGTGCATTAAGTTCATCAATATGGCTGATTGGAATACCTTTGACGCGTTCCATGACCATAACGGTGGGGCGGCAGTAATCCCAATAGACCTCAGGCACAAATAATAACGGGGAATTGAGGAAATTGCGTCGTAGTTGGCTACAATTAGCTGCTTCACGCATTAAATCAAGCTCGTCATCAAGGTGGCGTGAAAATTCTGAGACGACTTCTCGTAGTTTTAAACGTTTACCATCCGGCCAAAGTGCTTCGGCTAACCATGCACCAGTATCCATTAATGCAATATCATGGGTAATGATCGGGGCAATAGTAGGTCTTAGGATTTTTACGGCAACTTCTGTGCCATCATGTAAAACGGCTAAGTGGACTTGTGCGACAGATGCACTAGCGACTGGTTTTTCATCAAATTCTCGGAATAAGTCACTGGTTTTCTGGCCATAAACTTTTTCCAGAGTAGCCAAGACAACTTTGGTCGAGAAAGGCGGCACCTGATCCTGTAGTTTTGCTAATTCATCGGCGATGTCTTGCGGTAATAGATCGCGTCTGGTGGAAAGCATTTGGCCAAATTTAACAAAAATTGGGCCGAGTGTTTCCAATGCCATGCGTAGGCGTTCGCCGCGAGGTCGGTCAAGATTGCGCCAGAACGTTAACCATTTTATGGGCGCTCTGAGTGCGCGTAGTCGCCCGTGATTAAGAAAGAATTCATCTAGCCCGAAACGGAATGCAACAGATTGTATTTTTATAAGGCGAAATATACGCATGTATTATGTTGTTTAGTAATCTAACAATGGTTTGATTAAAATGATTGTTAGATTGTCATATATAGAGATGAAGATTTTACAGCGCAGCCTTCTGTTTTAGATGTCTTATCCGCTGATCTAATCGATCCAGGTCGTTCTGAAGCTTTCCAACTTGATTGGTGAATTCACTAATATACGCAGATTTTGCAATCATTGGTTGCTCTTCCAGCCAGTATTCAGCCAATGCCTCAGATAAATTATTAATGCTTTTTGCATGCCATTGGATAACTTGCTCACCTACTTGTGCAATGCGATGTGCTGGTATGTCGCCAACAATCTTACTTAAGTCTTGTTCGGCGTTGAAATGAATATTTTTGCCGATATTAATTAACTCAGCAGCTAAATCAATATCCCCTGAAGACTCAATGTGAGTAAAAGACTGCTCATCATGCGCCAGTAAACCAGCTAAAATTATTGGGGACAACGTCAGTGTGGCATCCATTTCATTATGTTTAGGAGTCTCTTGTAGTTCGCCATTGGCTTGTATAATGATGTTTAGTTCAAACAGTGGAAGTATTCGAATACATATAGTTTTTCCACTGTGTGATTGTAATCGTCGACAGGCCCAGCTTTCTCTACGCAGCACATGGTTAATGGGTGATACTGTGATCGATGTCAACATGGTTTTATAATAAAAAAACAAACGGATTGTTATCGTTGAACGGTGTGTGTACTACACTTTATTTGAACATTGTTTTCTAAAAGTATAGAAATGAATGAATAAGAGAGTATAGCATTATAATTTAAGTCCATAACATGGCTCTCTCTGCCTTTGTTGTCCTTGTCGGCTTAGTTCGGAGTGTTTGGATGCGCCGGAAGATAGGTTTGTGCTTGAATACCAATTATCTATACGCAATGGGGGTATTCTCTGCCGTGAATTCCTACTTGGATTATTCGTGTTGCAGGTATTTAAACGGTTGAGTTTGTAAATTGTCAATATCATTGTTTTTGCTGATAATTAATGCCGTGATACCCGATGTCATCACGCATTTGCGAGCCGCTAAAATTAATTTGGTTAGCAAGTCGGTAGGTATTTTGTTGTGCGAGTTTAATGTTGTCACCAAATGCCGTAATGCAGAGTACGCGACCACCTGCTGTAACAATCTCATCACTGTTGTTTCCACTTAGGCTAGTCCCAGAGTGAAAAATATGAAAACCATTGGTATCTTGTAGCTCAGGTGGGCGATCAGTTAAACCGTGGATAACATCACCTTTCCTTGGTTGTTCTGGATAACCATAGGCAGCCATGATAACGCCTAATGCGGTGCGCCGATCCCAATTTACTTCAGCATTATCCAGCGTGCCTTTCAGGGCGTGATCAATTAAAATTGATAAATCACTTTTTAGACGTAGCATAATTGGTTGTGTCTCGGGATCACCCATGCGGCAATTGAATTCTAATACCTTGATTTGTTTGTCTGTCGTGAGCATGAGGCCAGCATATAGAAATCCGGTATAGCTTAACGCTTCATGTTGCATGCCCTGGATGACAGGATCAATGACTTCACGCATAATTTTGGCATGTATTTCAGGGGTTATAAATGGGGTTGGTGAGTAGGCGCCCATGCCTCCGGTGTTGGGACCTTGGTCGCCATCGAGCAAGCGTTTATGGTCTTGGCTGGTCGCTAACGGCAGAACATTTTTACCATCGGCCATGACAATAAAGCTAATTTCAACGCCTTCCAGAAACTCTTCAATAATAATTTCGGATCCTGCGCCGCCGTGTTGTTTTGTCACCAGTAGATTATCCACGGCAGCATGTGCTTCTTCAATTGTGGTGGCAACGACAACGCCTTTTCCTGCAGCCAGTCCATTAGCTTTGATGACAATTGGTACGCCTTTGTTGTCGATATGACCATGCGCGAGCTTGGCGTCACTAAAACTTGCATAGTCGGCGGTTGGGATAGCATGACGCTGCATAAATGCTTTGGCGTATGTTTTAGAGATTTCTAATTGTGCGGCTTGTTGGGTTGGACCGAAGATTTTTAAATTAGCCGCATGGAAAGCATCCACGATACCTTCTGCTAAGGGTGCCTCCGGGCCAACCACTGTAAATTCAATATTTTCATTTTTGACGAATGCAATTAGATCGGGGGTGGATGTGAGTGGAATATTTTCCAAGCCATGTTCCTGTGCTGTACCTGCGTTACCAGGGGCCACAAAAACTTTTAATACTCGCGGCGATTGTATCAATTTCCATGCCAGCGCATGTTCTCTACCGCCGCCGCCAATAACGAGTAATTTCATGAGTGATATTGGTTAAATAAATGTTAATTAATGTCGGAAATGTCGAACGCCGGTGAAGACCATAATGATGTTTTGTTCATCTGCGGCTGCAATCACTTCTTCGTCACGAATACTTCCGCCAGGCTGGATAACTGCTTTAGCACCAGCTTCTACCACAACATCTAGGCCATCGCGGAATGGGAAGAAAGCATCTGATGCAACAACTGATTCCGCCAAATTTAATCCAGCTTGCTGTGCCTTAATGGATGCGATTCTGGCGCTATCTATGCGACTCATTTGACCGGCGCCAATCCCCAAAGTTTGCCCATTACGACAAAAAACGATGGTATTTGATTTTACAAATTTTGCTACTTGCCAAGCAAACAAAAAGTCTTCTAGCTGTTGAGGTGTTGGCTTGAGTTGTGTGACGACTTTTAAATCATTGGGTGTTATGTGATGATTGTCAGGTGATTGAACCAGTAAACCGCCGCCAACTCGTTTTAAATCGTATTGATGATATTCACGAGCAAGTGGTACGGTCAATACACGAACATTTTTCTTTTTGGCAAGAATTTGCTTGGCTTCATCAGTGATTTCTGGCGCAATAATGACCTCGACAAATTGCTTGATGATGGCCTCGGCTGTCGCTTGGTCTAGTGGGTGGTTAAACGCAATAATTCCGCCAAAAGCAGAAGTCGGGTCAGTGGCAAGTGCTAGTTGATAAGCATTCAATACATTGTCAGCAATCGCAACACCGCATGGGTTGGCATGTTTTACAATTACACAGGCTGGTTTGTCAAAGGATTTGACACACTCCCAGGCGGCATCAGTATCGGCAATATTATTAAATGAAAGTTCTTTTCCCTGGTGTTGTTCGTAACTGGCCAAACTACCTGGTGTCGGTGTTTGATCCCGATAGAAAGCAGCTTGTTGGTGTGGGTTTTCACCATAGCGCAGATCCTGTGTAATGCTGAAATTCAAATTCAGTGTGTCAGGGAAAGCTTTGCGGCTGTTATCGGGTTGAATGGTTGTGAGGTAATTACTAATGGCGCAATCGTAGGCAGCGGTATGGGAAAAAGCTTTTTGTGCAAACTGGAATCGGCTGGTAGAACTAACGGCACCATGATTGGTTTTTATTTCATCCAGTAATAAATCATAGTCTTTCGGGTTAGTGACAATGGTCACTTTCCGATAATTTTTTGCAGCAGCGCGGACCATGGTTGGTCCACCGATATCGATATTTTCTATCGCTTGTTCAAGGCTGCAGTCTGGTTGGGCGATGGTTTGGGTAAATGGGTACAGATTAACAATAACCAATTCAATATTAGTGAATGACGCTGCTTCCATTGTTGCTTGATGTTCTGGCAGATCAGAACGCGCCAGAATGCCGGCATGAACTTTGGGGTGCAGTGTTTTGACGCGTCCATCCAGCATTTCAGGGAAACCCGTATAGTCACTGATTTCTGTTACAGAGATTCCGCTTTCTTGCAATAATTTTGCGGTTCCACCGGTAGAGATAATGTTGATTCCAAGTTGGCTGAGGGTCTGTGCCAACTCAATAATGCCTGTTTTGTCTGAGACACTGATAAGCGCTTGCTTAATGGTCATGCTATTTATTGCCTTATTTAATATGATACTGTTTTATTTTGTTACGCAGGGTGTTGCGATTGATACCGAGTAAACTGGCGGCTTGTGTCTGATTACCTTTGGTATGCTTGATCACCGCAGTGATCAACGGTTTCTCGACACGATGTATCACCATCTCATAGATATTTGAAGGTTTCTCACCATCCAGATCATGTAGATACTTATCGATTGCTTTACGGATGCAAGATTCAATTTCGTTTTCGTTTGACGCATTCATTCAACAACTCCCCCATTAGTTCTCGCTATAACTTAATCGTTGATTATGATCAGCTTGGTTGCTGAAAAACTTGTCGGTTTCAGAAATCTGTTGTTCACTCGTTTGTAGTTGGTTCATGTTGTGCCGGAAACCAGCCGAACCCACTAAACCTTTGGTGTACCAAGAAATATGTTTGCGAGCGATGCGTACGCCAGAATATTCCCCATAGAAATCATAAAGATCTTGCAAATGTGCAATTAGTACGCGATGAATTTCTGCGACTTCTGGTGCAGGTAAGTGTTCTCCAGTTTCAAGATAGTGTGAGATTTCGCGGAAGATCCACGGCCTTCCTTGCGCAGCTCGGCCAATCATGATTGCGTCTGCTTTTGTGTATTCAAAGATGAATTTGGCTTTTTCTGGTGAAGTGATGTCGCCGTTTGCAATCACCGGTATTTTGATCATTTCTTTGACTGCCGCGATGGTTTGATATTCCGCTTCACCGCGATAAGCACAGGCACGTGTCCGTCCATGAATTGCTAGTGCTTGTATGCCGCTGTTTTCAGCGATTTTGGCAATCGTTAGTGCATTTTTATGCTCTTTGTCCCACCCTGTTCTGATCTTCAATGTGACCGGGATATCAACAGACTTGACGACAGAATCGAGAATTCTGCCGACCAACTTTTCATCCTGCAACAAGGCGGAACCCGCCATGACATTGCAGATTTTTTTTGCTGGGCAGCCCATATTAATATCGATAATTTGTGCGCCGCGATCCTGATTGTATTGAGCCGCGGTGGCTAACATTTCGGGGTCGGCTCCAGCAATTTGGACAGAGATAGGGGAGACTTCTCCATCATGATTAGCACGACGTTGTGTTTTTTTTGAACCATAAAGTAAGGAGTTACTAGTGACCATTTCAGACACAGCCATGCCTGCCCCCATGTGCTTGCATAATTGACGGAAAGGTCGGTCTGTAACACCAGCCATCGGGGCTACAATTAAATTGTTCTTAAGAGTCAGTGAACCTATTTGCATAGAATCTAGTCGTTATATTGATACTAACCTCTTGCGCCAAAAATCATACGACGCGCAACAAAGCGTTTAATTGGTGGAAAGCAGTCTAATGCAGATAATCCGAATCCGCAGGCATGTTTAATTAACGGATTATCATTTGAAAAAAGTTTGATCAATGAATCGGTAAACACACGTCCTGCTGCACTGTCAATCTGTCTTTGTTGACTATATATTGCTAACATTTCAGGCGTGCCGATTTCTTTGTGGGTCTTAAATGTTTTCAGCACTTCATTGGCCAGTTCATAGGCGTCTCGTAATCCGAGATTAAAACCTTGGCCTGCCACTGGATGTAGGGTTTGTGCCGCATTACCGATTAACGCGATGCGTTGCGAGGTGTTTGGTTTGGCGTATTTGAGTGCTAATGGAAAACCGGAACGTTTGCCCGCACCAATAAATTTGCCAACTCGGTCACCAAAATGTTGGTGCAAACGAATAAGAAAGCTTGTTTCATCCAGTGCAATAATTTCTTTTGCAGCTGTTGGCGAAACGGTCCAGACCAACGCGAAGTTGTCGCCCGATGGCAGCAATGCTACCGGCCCATCGGGGGTGAATCGTTCGTAGGCAATGCCTGATTGCGATAGCTCCGCTTTGACATTAGCGACTACAGCCCATTGCTCATAATCATGTGTTTCATAGTTAATGTCTTCAATTTGTGCACTTAAGCGACCGCCATCTGCCAGTACCAATAATTTTGCGGTGACATTTTTTTGTTCACCTTGATGTTCAAATTGGACATGACCATAGTCTTTGTCGGTATCAAATTGCGTCACATTGGCACCTGTCAAGTAGACTGTGCCACAGTTTTGAAGTGTTTGATGCATTGAACGATACAAATCATGATAGTTGACGACATAGCCTAGAGAAGGAACGCCAGCATCTTTGGGTGTCAACACGGTCCGACCTAGCCCTCCGCGATTTGAGACATGAATGGTTTCGATGGACGTATTTTGGGATAATTTTTGCCATACGCCCAGGCGTTGCAAAATTAATCGACTACCGTGAGACAAGGCCAAAGGGCGTGGGTCATCAACTTCATCAGGCATGCCACGTGCTTCTAAGAGTAAAGTTGAGATGCCACTATCACGCAATACCAATGCCAACGCCATCCCAACCGGCCCACCGCCTATAATAGTAATGTCATAATTTACAGTAGTCATGATGGGTTCTTTTGATAAGCTTTCATATGTTTCAAGATATCAATCATTGGGTCAGATTGGTTTTTTTATGGCAAAATTGATTAAAAAATTTTGCTGCAACGCGTTAGTATACTCAGGATAGCATAGCTCACCACAGTGAGGAAATGGATCAATATTTTAATGAGTAAAGTACAAAATTCAGTGATAAATTGCCTTGCAATAAGGTAACATTTATATCTAGTTGATATTGAAAAATAATATTTTAGTAGAATCAATTTTTTCATAATATTGAAATAGTGAAAACATGCAGATTTTTATTTAAAAAAAATAAAAATCTGTAGTTTATTAGACAATTGAGATTGAAATTCTTTTAAGGAGTGTTTGAATGGCACGGTTGTATAAAGCCGACTTTATCGGTTTGTTGTTGATTTTCGTACTCTTCTCAACAACCGCATTGGCAACACAAGAAGAAGATGTTGCTAATGAAGTCATAACCGCCGCAGAAATGGGCAATTTACGTTTGGTGCGGCAAATTTTAGATGCGCAGGAGATTGAAAAAGAGACGTTAAATGTTGCATTGATTGCTGCGGCTAAAAAAGGTAGTTCGGCAATTGTGCAGCGTATTTTGGATGCTGGTGCGGATATCGAATATCGTGCAGAGAATGACTATACTAGCTTAATACAAGCCGCGCGGGATGGACGTGGGCCTTTAGTGGAGATCTTGCTGGCGGCGAATGCCGATGTTAATGCTGTTGCAGAAGCCGAAGATAATGACACCGCATTGATTCTTGCGGCGGAAAAAAACAGAAGAGATGTTGTGGCGCAATTGTTGGCCGCTGGTGCCAATATCGAAGCGAAACGGAGTAATGGTATGACAGCATTAATGTTGGCTGCACAAGAGGGCCATCAGTTCCTAGTTCAAGATCTAATTAGGGCAGGTGCAAATCCAAATTACCGGTTGGAAAATGGCGCGACAGCTCTAATGCTTGCAGTACAGCATGGGCACTATAATTCGGTTTATGCGTTATTAATGGCAAAAGTCGATTTGAATGCAGAAGCCAGTAACGGTATGACGGCACTAAAAATGGCAAATTTGTATCGTTATACCGAAATCATAAAATTATTGAGAGATGCGGGAGCGAAGTAGGCTAAATGGCTTAAAATAATAAAATTTCCTCTGTTTGTTGACGCGCAGTATTTTGTAGCGGGATGTACAAGGCAGGGTTTAAATCATTAATACAAAAAAGATGGATAGCAATAAATAGCTAAAGAAATAATTGAAAGGAAAAAAGATGAAAGTTTATGCGGTTTTATTACTTGTAGCACCAATGTTGATATTGGCTGGTTGTGGTGAAGAAACATCGAATGGTAATTCAAATACTGATGATGCCACTGCATCTATCGATGAAGTCACCGCTTTTGGTGAGCTTCCGTCGGTTTTAGGAGAAGGACTGACGCCTGAAGAAAAAGCCGAATTGGCAGAACAAATTTTGCCACCAGGGGTTGAGGATACACTTGAAGCAGAAGAAAAGTTTAAGGCTTTTTTTGAACAAGCACGAGACGGTGATCCCGAAGCACAAAATGGTCTTGGAGTGATGTATTACACTGGTGAGGCTGTATCCAAAACGGCTACTGGGCAGGTGTTAGATAACGATCCTGGGTTGGCAGCTGGGTGGTTCTATCGTGCTGCTGAACAAGGCTACGCGGACGCTCAATTTAATTTAGGCTTGTTGTATGCCAATGGTGAAGGTGTTGCGCAGGACATGGTCGAAGCAGCGCAATTATTTATGCAAGCTGCTGAGCAAGGACATGTGGATGCACAAAATAACCTTGGTGCAATGTACTACACTGGTGAGGGAGTTGCTCGTGATGAGCAAAAGTCGATTGAATGGTTTGAGAGAGCTGCGGCGCAGGGGAATGAAGAGGCGCAAGCCAATCTTGATGCAATTCGTGCCGCGCAGTAATTCGCTTAGGTGAGAAAAGGGCATCGCTAAAAATCTAAGTTTTTAGCGGTGCCTTTACGGCCAATAAATTACTGAATTTTTTCGAAGGTTATGGTAAAAGATGTACCTGAGTTTGGTTCGCTATCGACTTTTATCTGTAATTTATTATTCTCACATGCAATTTTTACAATTGATAGGCCGATGCCGCTAGATGCTTTATTGTGTAATGCAGCTCTGGGAGAATAGAAATATTCATTGAAAATGTTTGGTAAATCTTTGCTTGCAATACCAATGCCATGGTCAGTAATAGTTAGGCTAGCACATGAGTTTGCTTTGTCGACATGGGATGTGATTTCTACAGATGACCCGTTATGTGAGTAAGTAATTGCATTGGAAATAATATTTTCCAAAAGAATTTCCAATTGATCGGGAATGCCTAGGTAAACAAAATGATCCACAGAAACGTTCAAGGTGATCTGCCTAGAATTAGTGACTGGGTTTAATTTTTCGATACATCTCTGTATGATCTCTTTGATATCCGTTGGCTTTAAATCCGCAGTATCCAAGCAAGTTTCTTTAAGACGTTGCAACCTGAGTAAATCTAGAATTAATCCCGACATACTTTTGGCACGACGATCAATTTTCTTCAATGTTTCTTTCGTCTCAGGGGAAGATTCACCGCAATAACCAGCATTGATTAAGTTGATTTTGCTGCGAATAGCATCTAACGGTGATTTAAGTTGATGGGTCATGAGTACAGCATACTGATCTTTTTCTTCCTGAACTTGATTGATCTGTTTATAGGCGTCAAGTAAGTGATGTTCGTGTGTACGGACAACTATTGACAGCCTGGAAACGACATACCATACAATGATGAACAAAATGTCCAGGGCAATCATCCATAGCATAATGTTATGAAGTGATTTGTTTTCCGTAGACAAATTTGGGCTGGCTAACAATGTTGATGATGTTGAAATAACACCGGTACTCTCAAGTAATAATACAATGGTATACATGGCGCACACCAAAACAGTGACCATTAAGCTTTCAAGCGTGGAAAAGAAGATACAAGCTAATGCGATATGCAACACATAGAAGAAAGAAGCTGGTGTGTCTGTGCTGCCGACATAATGCACAACCACAGACAAGCACAGCAGATCAATAATAATCTGTGCCCATAGATTAATGGTGGGTGAATAAAACTTACTTGATTCACAATGATTGAGTGCGTAAATATAGCCAAAATTGGCGGCACTCAAAATTAGTATTATCGCAATAGGCCAGTATGGGTGTTCAATAAAACCAAACTCAATTAATGTATCCGGGACAAGAAAGGCGAGTGCTTCCAGCAAAACCAAACACCCTATAACTCCCCAGCGAAAAATAATAAACCAGCGGATATTACTGACTAAAATCTCATCGCTTAGTTTGAGTTTGCTTCCTTTGATGCCAGGTAAGGCAGCTTGTTCCTTAGGCTCATGCCAGGAAAACTTGGACGTAGTCATGTTTTCTTAGGCTAGTTTCTCAGATGTTTCAGTATTCCCCAAACGATCATTAATAATTGCAAGCAAGCTCGTTGGTTCAACTGGTTTCTCAAGAATACAGACCCATTCATGAGACCCATCCTCAAAATAAGGTTTGATCATGTCACCCAAAGAAGTCAGAAAAATTGCTTGCATTTCTGGGAAGCGTTCGTGTACATAGGCATAGGTAGTGAGTCCGGAATCCATGGACTCTACCATGACATCAAGAATGGCTAGGTCAGGTTGATGAGTGCCGTTTTCCAAGGCATCTATAAAGTCTTGCATGGTAAGGTAGCTAACAACTTCATAGCCATGTTTTGTCAGGATGCGAGAAACAGCATCTCGAATATCTGCATCGTCGTCGACATGTGCAATTCTGTGTGTCATACGAAACTCCCCTAAATGAGTTTTAAATTTTGAGTTTATCGCTATGTTAGTAACAGCATCGGTAGGCTGGTAAGATTAAATGGCAAATTCCTGCCGGCTACCAGACAAATGCCGAGCTTAAATCTGAATTTGTTTTATTTTGCGATAACCCCTTCTTGATTATTGTTGTTCTAAAAAGAATATACACCTTGCTAATCCTTAGGGGCAAGTTGTTTTTCTTGTAAGGGTATTTCTAATAATCCATATTTCTTCACAATACTGCGTTATTCACAAAAAATATCTGCTGGCATATCAAACGTATACCATGTATCAATATTTTTGTTTTCGCTTTGTCTTGCTTAGCAATTTGAATTTTTAGAGCTGTTCTTAAGTCTGTGAGTTTATGTGTTAATTTGTTAAATTGCGGTAACTGTTTTGATTGGCCCTAGAATACATTAATTCAAGGTGCAAAATGTGCGTTTACACGTGAAATGATCATTATCCTAGAAAAATCAGTTGAACACAGAATTTGCATTGAATCTTAGATCGCAAGACAAGGCGCCGTTCGCAGCCAATGGCCGTAGTCCTTGGCAAGAGCGGCAACACAGTATTGTGGCCTTAGATTCAATGCAAAACTGTGTAGCGTTATTACAATCACCTTCAAGGTGTGCAAAACGCTTAGTTTTCATATT
>JAJFJJ010000004.1 GCA_021774195.1 Nitrosomonas sp.
CGCCCTTCGGGTTAGCTTTTCAGCGCCACTGGCTGTGTTAGGCCTCTTGACAAGGGAGTGGCCATTGCCTGCAAGGCCTGCCTTGCCAGTAACCCTGAAAAGCTAACTGTATCCTAAAATATTAAGTTGAAGGAGTACTAGAGGCAATCAGAACAGTTACGCCAATTACTAAAAAGTTACGTTTAGAATAATCATTGCAACATATTGTTTCACCGGTTTGTTCTGGATTAGTATTATGCATACCTTATCATGACCAGCTCACAATGCTACCTTCGTCTATTAAAATGGATCGCGCCCTATAAAACAACCTGTTATTTAGCGTTTCTGGCTATGTTCGTCATGGCGTTATCCTTAGCAATTTTTCCGTTATTGATTTTACAAGTTATTGATAACACCTTTATTGAGGAAAATCAGACGCAGGCACAATGGGCATTGTTAACAATCATTGCACTTTTTGTGATCCGTGGTGTGGCACATTTTTTTAACATTTATGCCACCAATAAACTAAGTGGGAACTTAAGTGGCGACTTACAAAAAACCTTATTTGATAAACTGCTGAACTTACCGGCTAATCATTTCAGCAACAACCAACACCAAGAAATTATTGCGACATTCACGTGTGATGTGCAACATGCGACCGAAACGCTTACTCGTCTGATCACGATTCTTATCTTGGACTCCTTGACGATTCTTGGTCTAATGATTTGTGCCCAGTTACTCAATTGGGAACTCTCGTCTCTGTTGTTTTTATTAATTCCTTTCTTGATCGTGACAATGATGACATTGCGCGGTTTTGTGGAAAACCCTGATCAGCGCGTACTTAAAACCATTAAAACACTAACTCGGCATATTGTACGCGTCATTGAAAACCTCAGAATTATCTTCATGAATAGTGGTTGGCCACAGGAAAGTCGTCGGTTGGAGAAAAATATCCAGGCGCGACAACAAGCGCATATGCATTTGGTTACGCTTAAGGCATTTATTCTTTCAACGTGCCAAACGTTCATGATCTTGGCTTTAATCGCTTTGTCCTATGTCATCACGCAGCAAGTTTTCAGTCAATCACTGACATTAGCCGAGGTGAGTGCTTTAGTGGCGACGGTGTTGTTAATGATTGCTCCCATGCGGCGTATTGCTGGAATCCCAGGCTATTTACAGCAAGGTGAGCAAGCAGCGAAAAATATTTTCTCATTGTTAGAGCAGGTGTCTAAAGAATCTGAAGCAGAGACCATGACGCACATTAATGGCGTACTGATTTTTGACAAAATTCATTTTTATTCGACTAATAAAATATCGCCGTTTTCTGATGGCATAAGTTTTGCAGTAAAACCAGGAGAAATCGTTGCATTGGTCTGCCAAAATCAGCAACAGAAGATAATGTTAATTGATTTGGTTTTAGGTTTCTCTCAACCATCTTCAGGGAAAATTCTGCTGGATAGCCAGCCATTCGAGAACATTAAATTAACAGACTTGCATCGCCATATTGCAATGATTTCAAATAAAACGGTGTTGTTGGAAGAAACAATTGCCGGGAATATTACTTATGGCGCCAATCGATGTGCCAATGAAGCCAAGATTACTGCTGCGGCACAAGCCTCCCACGCAATGGACTTTATTCGCCAAATGCCTGAAGGATTACAAACATCGATTGGGAAGGATAAAACAGAATTAACAGAATTACAGCGTCAACATTTGGCTATTGCACATGGACTGCTACAGAACCCGGCGCTGCTGATTCTGGATGATGTTCCTAACAATTATTATTTTGAGAACAGGTGTTTAATGGATGCATTGAAAACTTTAATGCATGGGCGCGCCACGTTAATCATTACCGACAGTATGCCTACATGGAAGGCAATTGATCGGATTGTGAGGATATACTAATCATTCCAACCATTACTGGTATATTCCGGCACCCATTTCTTTAATGTTTTACGCACCCCTTCATCACTCAATACGGAAGTGTCATTGAGCCAGATGATTAAGGCGGAAAGCCATTGCTCATCAACTTGACGCGCCTGAGCGATACGCAATTTTGTATGCGGGGTCGGCAAGGTGTTCTCACTGGCTGCTAATAATTCTTCATGTAATTTCTCACCTGACCGCAGGCCCGTAAAAACAATCCGAACTTCATCTTCCCCCAGTCCTGATAGTCGTATTAAATCATTAGCAAGATCCACTATTTTGACTGGGTCACCCATATCCAACACAAAAATTTCACCGCCACCGACCACCCCACCCATCAAACCCGCCTGCAAAACTAGCTGCGCGGCTTCTTGGATCGACATGAAGTAGCGTGTCATTTCCGGGTGAGTTACTGTAATTGGGCCACCATTTGTGATTTGTTGTCTAAATTTAGGGATAACACTACCCGTACTGCCGAGTACATTGCCAAAACGAACCATCACAAAACAAGTTTGATAGAATTGATTGTTCTGATTTTCTCGTTTGGAATGTGCGATTGACTGTTGTAGGGCCTGACAAACCATTTCGGCCAACCGTTTGCTGGCGCCCATGATGCTTACAGGGTTGACGGCTTTGTCAGTCGAAACCAAAACAAATTTATCGACCTCAAAATCAATCGCGGTACGTGCCAGCACATAGGTGCCCATGACGTTGTTCAAGACGGCTTGCCAAGCGTTATCTTGTTCCATTAATGGCACGTGTTTATAAGCCGCGGCATGAAAAACAACTGATGGCTTAAACTGAACAAAAAGTTGCGTTAGACGCGCCTTATCTTTGATGTCGCCAATAACGAAAGACAACTTGGTATCAGGAAAACGCACTAAGAATTCTTCTTGAACACCATAAAGTGCGAACTCGTTTAATTCAAAGAAAACGAGATGGTCCGGTTGAAAAGACATGATCTGTCGGCATAGTTCTGATCCGATAGAACCGCCCGCACCAGTGACTAAGATGGTTTTGTCTGTCAAAAACCCATGTAATCCTTCGTTATCCAACACAACCGGCGCTCGGCCCAATAAATCGTCTAATTCAATTTCACGTATTTGGGAGACTGATGTTTTTCCGCTGATCAAATCGACATAAGAAGGGACCGTCATTGCCTTAACACCCAACTCAGAACACATTTCTAAAGCATGACGATGTATTTGGCGCGAAACCGACGGGATAGCGATAATCACATGACCCACATTCAATTTTTGTACCCAATGGGGTAAATCATTAATCACACCGAGAACACGGACACCTTGCAAACGCGTACCCAATTTTCTGGTGTCATCGTCTAGCATACCGGCGACATGCCAGTCATGGCTGCCGGCAAGGTCCTTTACCAGACTCATGGCAGTATTGCCGGCACCGATCACCAGCACTAATTTACCCTCATAATTATCCAGACTATATAAACGTCGTTCTTTCCACGCACGGTAAATTAGTCGACTGCCGCCCATGATGAGTAACAACAACATAGAGGCCATAAACACGACGGCAATGGGGAGTTGGGCTATCAATCCGGTGATTGACATGATCAGCGACACTAATAGTGTCCCTGACAAGACCGCCACGAAGATGCGTTTTAAATCGGGCAAGCTGGCATAACGCCATAAACCACGGTATAAGCCCAACCATAGAAATATGCCGGCCTGAACAGGTGTAATCCAGGGCAATGCTCCGGTGATGACGGCTAGATCGGTTTGCGGGATATCAAAATCAAAGCGTAATAAATAGGCCAGCCACCATGCTGCAATAACAGCTAGAAAATCGTGGACAAATGCAATAATTGTGCGAATCACGGATTTGCTGATAAACATGTTATCCCTGTTGTGAGTGATTTAACTGATGCCAATCAAAAGTAAACATCAGCACTAAGTATGCACCACTCCAGATTAATGCAACTTGACTTTGCACAGCAAGCGCTTGATTGCCTGCCCATAAAGCACTGGCGCCAGCGATAATCATTAATAGATAGCTTGCAAGTGCTGTATTACGATGACCAAACCCACTTTGGATAATGCGTTGATAATAATGCTCACGATGGGCCTGCCAAATTTTTTCCCCGCGTATGAAACGCTTTATTAGTGTCACAGATGCATCTGCAATGAAAGGAGAAAATATCAAAAGAGGAAGCCATAATGTCCATAAACCATCAATCCACCCCATAATACCTAATGTCGCGGCCAGGAAACCAAGTGGGATTGCACCAACATCCCCTAAAAAGATACGTGCTGGATAAAAATTATAGTAAACAAATGCTGTTGCTGCTGCGGCAATTGAAAAGTTAATCAGTGCAAATTCATGACTGCCTGCCAGTAGTGCGATTACACCATAGTAGCCAAACCCGATGATGGTCATTCCACCAGCTAGTCCATCTGATCCATCCATAAAATTATAAAGATTAGACATCCAGATGATTGACACGAGAACCAATAATATGACTAACCAGTTGAGGCCATCCTGCCACAGAAGGAAAGAGAATATCGCTGCGGCAATACATTGTGCCAGCAGACGGTACCAAGCTGGCATTTGCTGAATATCGTCAAGCAGCGATATTGGAATCAACAAAACAATTCCCAGCCAGATTGAAAATGGTAGCGTGGCTGAGAAAAAAAGCCATGAGATCAAAACACCCAATAGCAAGCCTAGGCCACCAACTCTAGGGACCGGTACAGAGTGAAGAGAACGCGAATTGGGGTAATCCAAAACCCAATTAGTTCTCCCTTTTATTAGCCACAAAATGATAAAAAATGTGACTGCAAAAGATAATAGTGACGCTGCAACAATTGGCATAGGAAAACCCAGAATCATAATAAAGGGGTTGCCTGTAACAAGAATTTATACAAGACAAGACCTCTTCTTGCCAACTACGGCAAGAAGAGGCTTTAGCGCATCTAAATGGCTATTTAGATACAATTGGATACTACGACATTGGGTTGTCAGCGTAGTATCGATGTGCGGCAGAAGCTGCTGCACCACGCTCAAGGTTCATGCCCATGTCGGACAGTACCGTTTCCAGCGCATTCAAACAGAACAACACATTTTCAACTTTACTAGATGTGCCCATCAGGCCAAAACGCCAGACTTTTCCGGCGAAGGCGCCAAGTCCAGCGCCGATTTCAAGACTATAATCATCCAGCAACCTGCGACGGACTTCTTTCTCATCCACACCTTCGGGAATAAAGACCGAATTGAGTTGTGGCAAGCGGTATTGCTCTTCAACCAAATAGTTAATACCCATTGTGGCGAATCCGGCTTTGAGTGCCTGGTGATTACGCTCGTGGCGTGCCCATGAATGTTCCAGCCCTTCTTCGGATAACATCAGTAGTGATTCATGCAATGCATAAAGTGCATTGGTTGGCGCGGTGTGATGGTATGTACGGGTTGATGATCCCCAATAGCCAAGCAATTGGTTCAAATCCATAAACCAGCTATGCACCTTGTCCTGACGGTTCTTAACCAAATCAGTAACGCGCTCGGAGAAGCTAACCGGTGATAATCCAGGTGGGCAAGATAAGCATTTTTGGCTACCGGAATAAATCGCATCAATACCCCATTCATCCACATAAATTGGTGAACCAGCCAATGATGTTACGGTATCTGCAATGGTCATGCAGTCATAACGACGTGCTATTTCGCACAATGTCTTGGCATCAGACAGCGCGCCAGTGGAGGTTTCAGCGTGGACAAAAGCAAGGATTTTTGCATCAGGGTTTTGTTTTAATGCATCTTCTACTTTTTGCGGGTCAACGGGTTTACCCCAATCATCATCAACCACCACTGCTGTACCACCATGGCGCTCGACGTTCTCAATCATACGTCCGCCAAATACACCATTACGGCATACGACCACTTTATCACCGGGTACAATCATGTTTACAAAACACATTTCCATGCCCACTGAACCAGGGCCGGAGACCGAGAATGTCATCATGTTTTTGGTCTGGAAGGAATAGCGTAATAAACCTTTCATTTCATCCATCATTTCTGAAAACACAGGATCTAAGTGACCCAGTGTTGGTCGTGCCATAGCAGCCAATACACGTGGGTGGGTGTCTGATGGTCCTGGGCCCATTAAAATGCGCTGAGGTGGATAAAATGTCGTTGCTTCTTTTTCGGGACGAAAATCTTCTGTAGTCATGAACGATCCTAAGTTAATATAAATTAATTTTTTTGGAATTTCTGGTTAATACGATGCGATAGATATAGCGAGTAAAAAAATTTCAGTTTGTGTTGCTATACGTAAATGTAAGAAATTTTGAACCATGCATTATCATGTCATCAATAAACCAGTGTTTCCTTTTGTTAGAAATACGGATTTTAACAAGTGATTGCAAAGTTTACTATAAACAAAATAATACATGATTAAATATCTTACTGGGTAAACTTAAAAAAAATCTATAAAATGGTGTATTTTGTTATGCCAGACTTTACTCAAGAAACCTAAGAGTCTAATCGAAAGCCCGCCAAAAATCTCGCGACTAAAAACAATCATAAACCACTGCCTGCTTGACAACCTTATAAAAATAAAATGAACAAAGACAAGAAAATTCTGATTATCGGTGCTGGAATCAGCGGACTCACTACGGCAGTTTGCTTGAAAGAAAAAGGTTTTCAGGTTGTGATCGTAGCAGAAAAATTTTCTCCTAATTTGGTCAGCAATGTGGCTGGTGCCTTGTGGGAATGGCCGCCTGCAGCTTGTGGAAAACACGGCACACCGCGTTCATTGGAGCGCTCCAAAGTTTGGTGTATGGTTTCTTACCAAAGATTCAAAGCGTTGCAATCCGAGTATGGCGGTGAATCCACGGGTGTTTATCTCAGAAATGCGACTTTTTATTTTCATGACGTACTGGACGATTTACCGGAAGATTTGAACAAGATGCATGAATTGGCCGGAAGGGTGGACAACTTTAAGCGCGGTCTGGATATTATTTCCGACACGATTAATTTGGATTCCCGGCAAAATATAAAGGATGCCTATCGCCACATGGCCCCTATGGTGGATACTGATGTCTATATGCAATGGTTATTAGCTAGGGTTCGGGACCTGGGATGTGAAATCATCCAGCAGAAAATATCGGTCAATTTGATTGAGCATGAACAAACGTTTCTCGATCAATTTCAATGTGAAGCCATTGTTAACTGTACTGGGCTGGGTTCTATTGAGGTTGCCAATGATGCTTCGATGTATCCTCTGAGAGGCGCACTGGTCAGGGTAAAAGATGAACAAGGTGTGATTGATGGCGCGCACTGTATTTCCCATAAGGAAACGTCCAATAGCGAACAAGATATTGTTTTTATCGTGCCTAGGGGAGATAAAAAAACAGTCATTCTGGGCGGGCTCGTCCAGATCCATCAATGGGAGCAATCCATGAGCCTCAATGATCCGATCATCAAAAGGATGTATCATGGCTGCCTTGAATTCTTACCGCCGCTACAATCGTTACCACTGGATGATCAGCAGTCTGTACGCACGGGGCTGCGTCCTTTTACACACACCAATGTCTGTGTTGAGCATGTTCCAGCAACGCGTCTATTCTATAATTACGGGCATGGCGGGGCAGGTGTGACGCTATCCTGGGGTTGTGCACAAGAAACAGTCGATAATATTCAGGCCCTGTTGCAACAGGAAAACCAGCAGAATATCATCGCAGCAAACACTATCGATAATCAGAAACAGACCGTATTCTTATTACAGCATCGGACACCGATTAATTTGGATTTAAAGTTTGTTCGTGACTCGAAATGTAATCTGGTGTTGCTCTGCAGCCGGCAAGGGTTAAACCAAATCACACCATCACAATTTGAACACTTTAATCATGTTCAAATTATCACAGACTATGATCTGCTTCATCTACTGGAATCATTTGGCAAGATTAAAACATCTTTTGGGCTGGATGCCCGAAGGTGCCGTATCGTGACTAACGACAATCGGACCATGTTAATCGCCGCAGAGATGCGCGAAGCGCTAGGCTTGACCGGTGATAAACCGAATATGATTCGCCCCCTGATTTATAAACCGGAATTGGAAAAGCAAGTAAAGGGGGAAAGATATAACATCAGCGTTATCACCATTAATGGCCGAATCGCTTATTTTGCACCTTGTAAACATGTCCATGCTTTTAATCAAGCAGCACCTGAAAACACAATGGGTTATTTGGTCACACGAAAACAGGACGTTGAATACCCAATATTGTTTAATTTTCTGGAACAAACTTTGAATAATCTGGCGATCGGTTATCCGCCGAATCGGATGATCAATTTTGAACTTGCATTGGATGCAACGAATAATGAACCCGTTTTACTAGAAATTAATGCGCATATCCCCAATACTCTAATTTCCAAACTGTTTGAGCGCCATCATGGTATTGCACTCAATGAATGGAATCTTCGATTGCAAATGGGTGATTTGCAAAAACCGATAGTGAAAAAACAAGTACAACAACAATACAGCGCATTGTGTATTTATCCAAAAAAAGCAGGCATTATACGTGCCATTAAAAAGCCTCAATTTGAAAGTACAACAGAAGTTTTTTGGCGGATTTATCCTGGTCAGGAATTGCTTGTCTCTAAGTCAGTGGATGATTATGCATTGGCCGTTTTGCTCTCAAACAGTGATTGGGGATCACTTACTCAGGATCTTGAGACAGCGCGTTCGCAGAATTATTATAGCGTCACACCATAACGCTATCATTCCTCGCAGAAAAATTTCATATTATTCAAAAATGAAATTTTTGAAATTAAAATAATTATTTGGCAATAACCAATTTAGTCTTATGAACTAACCATCTCAGCCTTATCACTTCAACCGGCAGTTGATGCTAAATATTCAATCAGATAAAGGCTGCCAATACTACCAATTGGCAGTAGCACAGACAGCACGATTGGATGCTGACTCAGCGGTAGGAAGGGTCCGCTATTGAGGTTTTTAATTTCTGCAGTTAATAACTTAATCCTTATAGAGCTATCTTCCTCCTTGTTGATAATTGAATCTCTGTAATTTTTATCCAGTTTTTCCACAATATACTTTCTTGCTTTAACTGCCATATTTCTTAACCGAATTGCATTGAGTAAAGCAATTGCAGCCGTAAAACCGATAATGATAAAAAGCAGTGGCGTATAGTGCCAGTTATCAAAATAATGGCTGCGCGATAGAATAATCAAGAACAAAATAATGAATGGGTAGAAGATAAATGAGTTAACCGTTCCTGCGAGCTGGTTGACAAAATCCATCAATAGCTTTTGTTTGGTAACATTTTCCGGAAGGCCGAATTGTTTACAGTACTGATCTATTTTACAGGGTGGCCAGTTTATTTCATTAGTGATTAGTAGATTGATAAACCGGCTGCTCAGATGGGTAATATCAGCAATAATAAAAATTAATAGTAAATACAAAACAACTAAGGAGGTTAAGATTCCTCTTGTAGTGTAGTAATCAATCCCGCCGCGTATGGGCAACTCTGGGAAATAAAAATATCCTATTTGATGTGCGAAAATGATACAAAAGAAATAAAGTAGAAACATGAATGCAACTCTTCTAACACACTGTGTTTTCTTTCTCATTTGGAGATAATTGTTCCAAAGCGTATTAGCATTTTGTGTTGTATTTTTTATGTTCCACAGGCCGATAAAGAAAGGCGACGGGAAAATCTTTTTATCTACTGCCATGTTTGGCGATGATAAGAATAAAAAATCTTTTTGAATAAGTTTATTGCTCTCTTTGAGTTGAGGCCCCAGATGAATAATAAAGAGAGCTGTAACGACTATTGCGAATAATCTTATGGCATTTGCTGGCCAAGTACTTGTTCCGTCAGCGAATGACATTGTTCCATGAAATTGGTACTCAAGAAGAAGCAGTGCAATAAATAATAGAATGACAGAGAAAAGTCCTAATGAAACAACAGCAATATATTTTCTCATCTTTGCAGGAACCAGATGTAATAAGAAAATAGAAGCTAGATTCAAAACGATTAAAAAACTTGTTATTTTTCCCCAAGGCACTTCGCCTGACATGAGGTCTGATTCTGGATGTATATTTATTACCGTGTCAGTGTTAGAGACGCCTTCAGACTGAAGAAGACCAGATGGAAATAAATAGCCTTGGGCTATTGGAAATATTATAACTGATGTTAATCCAATTATACTCAAAAGGTATTTATGCTGGTTTATGATTTTTCTAGTTTTATCATTGTATAGATAAAGAAGAAACACGATTATTAAGAGCAAATTTAAACAGATTAGAATAGTTAATATTTCTTTCTCCCAGTTCTCTGCCTTGGCATTTATTTCTTTTTGCGACGGAATGTTCGTTGCTGGACTTAAATCAATAGCACGATTATTTCCAATTTCAAATAATCGTGGTGGAAAACCAGAGTTTTGAAATTTGTTGATTATGTTTTCTGATGTCGAATTATGACATTTAATTTCTTTGTTGGTATTCCGACATTCAATTGCAAGTTTTGTTGCTAGATATAAAGAAGTTTGATAAGCATCTCGGAAAGGTAAAGCACTTTTCTGTAGCTTTTTATCCAATGTTAAACCGT
Organism: Nitrosomonas sp.; assembly: GCA_021774195.1. Lineage (GTDB taxonomy): Bacteria > Pseudomonadota > Gammaproteobacteria > Burkholderiales > Nitrosomonadaceae > Nitrosomonas. Next base: position 10,497 of record JAJFJJ010000004.1, read on the forward strand.
AAGGCGATGCAACAATCAAATTACGTGTCCAGGGAAGTTCTGCAGGGTGTAAGAAACGACTATCAAGATCAGTCATAAAAAATAGAACATTTGGGAATTTTTTGTGGAGTGCTTGTAAGATCAGAAGTTTATCGTAGGGATCACTTCCTAGGATGCCGATGGCTTTAATTCCCCCTTGTTTTATTTTACTTTGATGCAAATCGGCTAATTGATCCGCTAAACGACGTAGGTAATCAAATTGATTGCTACCTTCAGGGCGCCGCAGTTCTTTTTGTGTGTTATTAGGTGCTTCGGTGAATTTTCGTCCTTCTCCTTTATTGTCTTTATTCTTTTCTACCTCGTTGGCATTGATTCCATCTATACCACGCAAATATTTGTATTCATGAATGTATTCGCTTTTGTTATCAATTCTGTCATTAAATGACTGGATTAGGCTGCGTGAGTAAACAGTGTCCCATTCGCTAATTAACACAATGTGATTTCTTTGCTTGCCCTCTTGTGATTTTTGCTCAAGATTCTTTTTATTATCAGAAGAACTTTGATCATTGTTTTTTGATTCGCAAGGTGATTTTTTTGTAGATTCTACTTGTTCCTCAGCAGAATCTGGTTTTAATTTTGGTTTTGGTAAGCAAGCATTTTCTTTTTTTACTTTACTTCCTGGAGGATTTATTCGACGTAACTGTAGTTCGTCAATAATTTTATCAACGACATCTTTATTTTCAGCGATGGTTCTAATAATTTTATGATTCAACCATTTGAGACTAGATTCATATAAGGTTTTATTTGGATTACGGTCTACTTCTTGTATAAGTATAGATTTTATTTTTTCTGAATCAATTGTCGCCGTTGAGGAAAAAATAAGACTGTTACGAAGGTGATAGTAATTATGTGAGCTACAGGATTCATCTTGTTTAATTTTTTTAGTCGTACATTTCTGAGCAGCTTCTTGCATTTCTCGGTACATGGTTTTTAGTGTGCCGGAGCTATGCGGCCCGATAATATTAAAACTGGGATTTAAAGGTTGCTTCTTATCAGAACCTTTAGGGGTAACTGTATATTTTAATCGGCCCAGCATATTGATTGGGTCTTTATTACGTGCGAGCGCATCGTTATCAAGCCAAAGCACGAGTATTCTCTTGGCTAATTTTATTTTTGGTGGTGTGGAGATACTCGATTCTTCTGCAAGCGAGTCCAGTTGAAACCATTCATAAGGCATATAGGCTGGCCAGTCACAGCTCTTAATATCGTCCTTCTTATCTGGATGAAATGCATTCTTACATGCTTGAGAGAAGTCAACAAAACCGATGTGTTCCGGATTCTCCGGTTTATAACCTAAAGCAACCAATCCAGACACCACAGCATATCGGTTGCGCAAACGCCACTCTCTGTCTTCTGCATAAGGACCACCAGGCACCATAACTGTTAATACATGTAAACTACCATCATCAGCGCTATCCGCCTCAGTGTGTTTCTCCACCTGACAGAGTAGTTCCTGATGTGAATGTGCTTCTGGGCTGGAATCTTTGGTTGAACAAATGCGTTGCACAGATTCCCCTGATTGCTGGTAGTTATAATCGTCGTTGGGACCTTTAGCAACTACCGTAATAGAATTCGCACCAAACTTTTTCATATGCAACCTTACAGCCTCAAACGGATCTTGCCATAATCGTGAGCGAACATCTTCAGTACTGGTTTTTTCAGCATCTGTCATAGCTGGACGTGAAGGCTCAAAGGCTGCATCCTTATAAATCAAAAGTCCTGCTATCAATGCAATAATGGCGATACCCGGTATATGGGATGATGTGTTCTCTGATGCATTTTGTTCGCTCATGACCGATTGTTCCTAGATGTCTCAACAGATTGAGTAATTACTAATACCTCAATCTTTTCAGCCTATCAATCGGTTGTCAGTGATTTATGGCACAATGATCCTGAAATTTAGTGAATTATGGGAATTTTATTTTATGATGCCGTGCCAAATAAAGCGGCGTCCAACCATGTGGGATTTTATGTACGAAGTGATAGCGGGCGACATGGTAGCTGGGGTCGAAGCCATAGAAATTTAGTTGCATCTGGCGAAGTTCTTCATCGCGGTAGCTTTGCAGGGGTTTTTGTTGCTCGTCGGTTTCTCGTTGGTGATTCTTTTGTTTTAATAAATAGTGATGTTTTTTGTCAGTGGCGAACTCTTCAGCAAGTTGTGTAATTTTTTCTCTGAAATTCTGCAAATTGAGATCAAAACATTCATCGATTAATCCCATTTGACGAGCCTCGGGTGCGCCAATCGGTAAGCGATTTTGGGTCAATGAGTCAGCTTGCTCTTTAGTCACCCGCTTGGGTAACAAATAAGTCCAGTATTCCGAGCCATAAAGATTGCCCATGCTTTTATAGTGCGGATTCAGCACCACACTTTCACGCGCATAAATGATGTCGGCAGCCAACGATAAGAATACGCCGCCTGCACCGCTGTTGCCTTGCAAAGCGGCAATTGTGAGTTGTCGATTGGTAGTGATGATGGCGTGTACTAAGTCATTCATGGCATTGATATTGCGCCAGGATTCGTCAGCTGGGCTATCGGCATGTTCGATATGATTGAGGTGAATGCCATTGGACCAGAAATCCGGGCCACCCATTAACACGAGCACTTTGATATTTAGTTGTGTCGCTTTTAAGTAGACTTCTCTCAGTCGTTGACACTGTGTTGTATCCATCGCGCCGTTGTAGAAGGCAAAATGTAGATACCCCACGTGGTTTTTTTGCTCAAACCAAATGTCTCGGTAAGTTTCACCCGGTTCGGTTGAGAAAGGATCAAACGGGACTCTCGTTATGCTTGCTAGCTGTTTTCCCAAGGCCGTGGATGCGGATAATTTATAGCTGGGTTCGGTGTTCGTTTTGTGTTTAACATGACCAACCCATATCGCACCATCTACCGTGGCACGGCAGATGGCGTGATCACGCTTTGCAATGATTTCTCCGGGCTTGCCGGTTAAATTTGCTTCAGCACAGGCGTCATACAAATAATAGGGTTCACCAAAAAGAGTATCCAATGCACCGGGAAAGCCATCGGCCGCATGGATCTTTTTTAGAATGGTTTGAGAGTTGTCCAACTGCCAGTTGATGGCGCGGTCTGATTGCCGGATGGGGTTATGCAATCGGCCTTGCACTGACGGGTTGCTATAATCCAGCGGTTGGGGGTTGAATTGTCCTGTGGCAAAGTGTTTAACGGCAGTGAGCACCGAATGCACAGCCGTATCAACGACTTCATGACGATAAAGGCTACTTTTTTTAGCCAACCGCATGGGGAAAGTTTCAGCCGCCCAAATATCACCTGCATCCATTTCCGCATTGGCTTGTAGGACTGTCACACCCCATTGCAACTGTTCATTCATGATCGCCCAATCCAATGCGGAAGGGCCGCGATCACCGATAATCCCAGGGTGGACGACAAAACAAGTGTGTTTACGCCAGATTTCTTCCGGGATGGCGCGTTTTAAAAACGGCGCAATAATCAGCTCCGGACTAAACAGTTCGACGGCCTGAATGGTAACCGCGTCATTAATATCAAATTCAATAGAGATTTCATGACCGCGTCTTGTTAGTTCGATAAACAAGCGTTGTGTCAGGCTGTTAAAACTATGGGTCAGAAATAGAATTCGCACTAGTACTCCTTCAACTTGATATTGGCGAATACAGTTAGCTTTTCAGCGTTACTGGCAAGGCAGGTTTCGCTGGCAATGGTCATTCCCTTGTCAAGAGACCTAACGCCGCCAGTGGCGCTGAAAAGCTAACCCGCAGGGCGATCACAAGATGTCCCGTCACTGCGTTGCAGCACTTGCCAAGGGAATAACCATTGTCTGCGTGCTGCGTCTTGCGACGAAACATCTTGTAATCGCTGTATCCGTCAATATCAAGTTGACGGAGTACTAGATTAACAAATACGTGGTAACTGTTCACCGCTCAACCAGTCGACCACACGCTTGCCGCCAAAACGAGTTTCCATTTGCACAAAACAGTGATGATCTTCAATCACTTCACCGATGATGGCGGCATTCTTTGCTAGTGGGTGGGTGTGCATAGTAGCCAATAATTGGTCGGCATCTTCTGGCTTGCAAATCGCAATCAGCTTACCCTCATTGGCGACATACAATGGATCCAAACCGAGAAACTCACAAGCCGCATTGACGGGTTCAAGGATTGGTAATTTGTCTTCATACAACATCATGCCAACGTCTGATTGGCGGGCAATTTCATTCAGCGCAGTCGCCACACCGCCACGGGTGGGGTCACGCAGCACATGAAGATTGGGCGTGGTTGCAACCATCTTCGCGACTAAATCATGCAGAGAAGCTGAATCGGATTCCAAGGCACAGTGAAATGATAGATTTTCGCGTAATAGCATAATTGCAATACCGTGATCCCCCAGCGTGCCGGAAACCAGTATTTTGTCACCCGGTTGGGCCTTGTTGCTGGAAATATTGATGCCGTCAGGCACTATTCCGACACCTGTGGTAGTGATAAAGACGCCGTCGCCACTGCCTTTTTCAACTACTTTAGTATCACCGGTAACAATTGGCACTTGCGCTTCTTGCGCCGCTTTGGCCATGGACTCAACAATACGTTTAAGATCAGATAACGGAAAACCTTCTTCCAGTATAAAACCGGCCGCCAGGTAAGTCGGCTTCGCGCCAGACATGACCACATCATTAATCGTGCCGTGAACGGATAGACTGCCAATATCTCCGCCCGGAAAAAATAATGGTGTAATCACATGGCTGTCCGTCGACATGACCATGCGGCCAGCAACACTCTGGAAACAAGCTTGATCATTCATTTGTCGCAAAAGGTCATTGTCAAATGCGGTCATAAACAATTGGTCAATCAATTGAGTCATGGCGCGTCCACCACTGCCATGTACCATTTCAACGCAGCCGTTCTTGAAGTCAAGCGAGCGTGTGTATCCGGGTTTGATTTTACCTTTGCTGGTCATTAATTCTCCATTCGATCGGCATTAGTTTCACGCCAACGGCCATAGCTATAATGGGCCGCACATGCGCCTTCAGACGACACCATACAAGATCCGATAGGATTTTCCGGCGTGCAAACCGTACCAAAAATTTTGCAATCTTGCGGTTGTTTGACCCCCCGCAAGATGGCACCGCATTCACAAGCCTTGTTATCCGCAATCGATATCGACGGGATTTGGAAACGTTGTTCCGCGTCAAATTCGGCATAGTTTGATTTAATCTTCAACGCACTGTAAGGCACCAGCCCTAGGCCGCGCCATTCAAAACTGCGTCTCAGTTCAAACACTTCGGCCACCAGCATTTGTGCTTTTCTGTTGCCAGAGGGTAGGACTGCTCGGGTAAACTCATTTTCGACCTCGGCACGACCTTCGTTGAGTTGGCGGATCAACATTAAAATGGCCTGCATAACGTCCAATGGTTCAAAACCAGCGATTACCACGGGTTTTTGGAATTCTTCGGCAAAGTATTCATAGGGTTGACTGCCAATCACAGTTGACACATGTGCTGGGCCGATGAAACCATCCAGTGGCACCACACCAAGCTGTCGAACTTCAGGTGATTGCAAAATATGAGAAATCGCAGACGGGGTTAATACATGATTGCAAAATACACTGAAATTGGTCAGGCCCAAAGCTTGCGCTTGCTTGATGACGACAGCGGTCGGCGGGGTGGTGGTCTCAAAACCAATGGCTAAAAAAACCACTTGATGCTGTGGATTATTCTGTGCAATTTTTATTGTATCTGCACTAGAATACACCATACGAATATCCGCACCTTGCGCTTTTGTTTTCAATAAACTCATGCCGTTTGCGGTTGGAATACGCAGCATATCGCCATAACTGCATAGAATCACGCCAGGCGTTTGCGCCAATTGAATCGCATTCTCCACCCGACCAATCGGTAAAACACAGACCGGGCAACCAGGACCGTGAATCATATGGATATTATCAGGGAGCAGATCGACAATACCGTAACGTGAAATCGCATGCGTATGACCGCCACAAAATTCCATCAAATGATAGCTGCGGCTATGATCTGCTTCAAGTCGAATATTTGCGGCTATCTTTCGTGCTAAATCACCATCACGAAATTCATCAATATATTTCATCGGCTATTCTTCTGTCACTTTTCCCATGTCATCAGATAGCTTGGACATTTGGTTGAACATCGCCAATGTTTGCTCAGCTTCAATAGGGTCGAGTTTTTGCAGCGCGTAACCAACATGCACGATGACATAATCCCCAATCGTGACTTCTTCCACCAGGGCTAGTGAAATTTCTTTACGCACACCACCCAAGTTAACGATGGCGCTGTCTGGGGAAATTAATTGTTCAATACAGGCTGGAATGGCTAGACACATATCAATTTGAATACGTTTTTTATTGTTAGATAAATTATGACATAATAATTTATCTAAATAGTTGCCATTAGGAACATGCTCAAACAATCATTCTTTACATATTATTTTATCTTGATCGCTGGTCTGTTATTAGCACATCAATCTGTTTACGCAAATAATGACGTTTGGATTGATGTTGATACCACGGCGCATACATTGAAGGTCATACAAGACGGTACCGTGCAGATCACTTTTGAGAATGTTGCGATTGGCCGTTTTGGCACAACCTGGTTTAAAAAAACCAGAGATGACAAAACTCCATTGGGTAAATTTCGGGTTGGCTGGATTAATGAAAATAGCCGCTATTATCGTTTTTTTGGGCTTGATTATCCAAATCGTGAAACCGCTGATCTTGCATTGGATGATGGCAGGATTACCGAGGATGAATGGTTGTCGATACTGAAAGCAACAAACCAGGAAAGAACGCCCCCTCAAAATACGCCTTTGGGGGGTTATATCGGCATTCATGGTATTGGGCGTGGTGATGAGGAGGTTCATCATCAGTTTAACTGGACAAATGGTTGTGTTGCATTAACGAATGAACAAATTGATCAATTGGGTGAATGGATAGAACCTGGCGTGATGGTGAATATTCATTAAAACTCCGCCAGCATTTGAGATAAATAGCTCGAGTTTTTATAATACGCTCTAGATTCTTTTCGAATTTATGTTGACACCCATTTATTTCACAGTAGTAATCAGTTAAGATTCAAAGTATGTTGCTGATAGATGATAATCGGTAGCTAGTGTGTTGGAAATGGGTTATAAATAGACAATACGAAGGAGATTGGAATGAGCAAAAAAACACGACTGTTCAGTTTAGCTGTAATAGTGGGCGCTTTTGTTGGGTTGTCAGGTTGTGCGTCAACGAGTACGACAGAGGATTTGCAATCCCAGATTAATGCGATTCAAGCAGATGTAGCCACAGCCAAAGCAGATGCTGCTGCTGCGAATGCAAAAGCTACTGAGGCAATGAGCATTGCCAATCAAGCTAACAGCAAGGCAATCAGTACTGAAGCAGATATTAATGCAAGAATTGATCGAATGTTTAAAAAGACAATGCAAAAATAACCGCTTATTCAGTAAGTATTAATCAAAAAAACCCTCAAATGAGGGTTTTTTTGTATATCAATCAATTTTTGATATTAGAACGGGCATGCCACTTTTCTCCAGTATTGCTCTTTTTAGGCGATCTTCATCAATCGTTATACCCTCAATATATTCCTGACGTTTATCCTGCGTCAGGAAATCGAGAATAGTGGTGCTAACAAGTTTCGAGTAGTCCTTGTATTTTTCTTCGTCTTCTTCAAGTGGCGGGTGTAATTCAACAAATAATGAATCAGCCAATAAGCCCACTTTTATCGGTTGATTGACAATATGTACCGGTGTGCCAATCGGTACTTTATCAAACAGTGTTTCGATATCCTCTGGATACATGCGTACACAACCAGATGAGACGCGCATTCCGACACCAAAAGGTTTAATGGTGCCATGGATCAAATAACTCCCACTGCCGACACTTAAACGCAAAGCATGTCGCCCTAATGGGTTGTCTGGGCCAGCTGGAACTACGTCAGGGTATGGTGGTTCACCATTTGCGATTCTGTCATTTTGGATGGATTGTGGTGGCGTCCAGGTTGGGTCTTTCTTTTTTTCAATAATTTTTGAAATTCCCAAAGGGGTGTCCCAATCCATTCGCCCAATACCCACCGGGTGTGTAATAACAACAGGTTTTTCACCTTTTTTTGGTTTGGGAAAGAAATACAGGCGCATTTCGGCCAAGTTAAGTATCAAGCCCTTTCGCTCAACTTGAGGAATGATATACCTGTTCGGCAATAGAACTTCCACGCCATCGGTAGGTAACCAGCGATCAACCTCAGGGTTAGCCAATAAAATTTCAACCTGACCAATGTCATGTCGGCGGGCAATGTCCAGTAACGTTTCTTCACGATTGGCTGTAATGGTTGTTATTTGACCAAAAATATCAATATCAGTCGGCGGAAGTGTCCATGTTTCGGCCCTGGCCATTGAAATGATGGCAATATTAGATAGCGCAAGAATAAATATAAATAATCGATGCATAAGTCATACCTTAGAGTGTGCACATATGAAATAATAACTGAAATATTTTTGTCTGTAGTGTGCAAAATACTAATTTTTTCTCGAATCGATACGTTAGTCCTAACATGAATCGTTTGTCTTGGGCGAGACACAGTTAAACCAACTAAGTTTCGCTGGGGATTGCCATATTTGGAAACTATAAACGTGCTTTTCACGGCAGACCCCGTGCCGTTCGAACAAAGTATGTATCACGCTGTTCTTTATTTCTGGCTGCGTTGCAATTCGTTGTGAACTGGTTCGCTCCTCATTGCGCTTTGTCAGAGACAAACAACAAGCTCTCTAAACACCATTCAACTGCGGTTCTTAGGATGAACCAAAATTTTAGGAATTAATTTGTATGCATATTAAGTTCACACTGTATTTTCTTTTGTTTTTTGTCACGGGTAGTTTATTTTCTGTTTCCACACTAAATGCAGCTGTTTTACCAGAACAAATTGCAATTATTGTCAATACAGAAGATAGCCGCAGTGTGGAAACTGCTAGGTATTATCAGAAAAAGCGAAATTTACCCGCAGAAAACATAATCGAAGTTTCATTCCCTGTCAGTCATTCAATAAAGCGTTCTTTGTTCAAGGATATAAGAGAACAAATATATCTGTTAACACCTAAACATGTCCAGTTTTATGCTTTAGCATGGACGCAGCCATACAGAGTGACCTGTATGTCAATAACCAGTGCAATAACATTTGGGTTTGATAAAGCCTATTGTGCTAAGGGCTGTTTATCAACGGAGCGTAGTGAATATTTCAATGCCAACACCACGACACCTTTCACTGACTTTGGTATTCGTCCGAGTATGATGTTAGCAGGTAGCGACATGCAACAGATAAAAAATATGATTGATCGAGGTGTTCAATCGGACAACACTTTTCCGAAAGGTACTGCTTATTTAATGAGTACAACCGATGCAGCGCGAAATGTACGATCAAGAGGCTATGAAGCCATAGTGGCGCTGCTTTCTAACCGGGTAAAAATTGAAAAGATTGAGGCTGATGTACTGAGTAACAAAGCCGATGTGTTGTTTTATTTTACCGGCAAAGCAAGAGTTGACAAACTGGAGTCCAATCACTATTTGCCGGGGGCGGTTGCTGATCACCTCACGTCAGCAGGCGGTGTGTTATTCGGTAATCGACAGATGAGCGTGCTGAAGTGGTTGAGTGCAGGTGCTACGGCTAGTTATGGAACAGTAGTTGAGCCTTGTACTTTCACACAGAAATTCCCAAACCCCGGTATTGTAATTGAACGTTACACAGGCGGCGAATCACTAATCGAAGCATACTGGAAAAGTGTGGCTTGGCCGGGACAAGGTTTGTTTGTCGGAGAACCATTAGCCACACCTTTTGCCAATAAACGGTGACAATCATTGCATAGTGCAAGAGTTCATGGTGGGGTTTGTCGTTGTAACTGACCTTTTGCCGGGTGGTGTTTAGCTAATTATTGGTAGGTGCCAACATACCTATCAAGTGATTGAGCCATGAGTTCAAAAATATCCTGTTATCGGTGATTTGAAGCGCTACATTAACCTAAAATCCTCAGTTGATCGCTTCAGAAATATCGAGTACTCCGTCTAACTGATATTGACGGATACAGTTAGTTTTTTAGCGTTACTGGCAAGGCAGGTTTCGCTGGCAATGGTCATTCCGTTGTCAAGAGGCCTAACGCCGACAGTGGCGCTGAAAAGCTAACCCGCAGGGCGATCACAAGATGTCCCGTCACCGCGTTGCAGCACTTGCCAAGGGGGTAACCATTGTTTGCGTGCTGCGTAGCATTTCGTTGTGAACTAGTTCGCGCCTCACTGCGCCTTGCCAAAAATAAACAACAATGCACTCTAAGCACCATCCAACTGAGGATTCTAGGATTAAGCTAACATAAAACGCCTTGGTTTTATTGATACTTTTGTTGTAAAAAGACCGTGGAAACGAGGAATCAATGAGTGACAAGGCAAATATTGGCGGGCTTGGGCTAAGATATTCAGAAAATCTAATTGTATTCCCATAAATCATAATATATCTATACATAATGTTGACCAATATAATATTAAGATATATATTGATGGTTCTTTGTGGATGCTCGCAAATATGGATTTTTAGAGGCGCCCTAAATAAGTATTGCCTTGGGTTATCTATAAAACAATCTGATATTAAAGGAAATAAATGAAACCAAATATAGAAACATTCTTTGAGCCAGTAACATGGACCGTTAGTTATGTGGTTTTTGATGAGGTGGGTGGAAGCTGTGCCATCATAGATCCGGTTCTTGACTACGATCCAAAGTCAGGCAGGACAAGCACCCAATTTGCAGACAAGCAAATCCAGTTCATAAATAACAAGCAGTTGACGCTTGAATGGATTCTTGAGACACATGCCCATGCAGATCATCTTTCATCGGCTCATTATCTTAGAAGCCAATTGGGCGGGAAAATTGCTATTGGTGAGAGGATTCCCATGGTTCAGGAAACTTTCAAGAAGCTATTTAATTTAGGCAATGAATTTGTGCCCAATGGCAGTCACTTTGATTATTTGTTCGCGGATGATGAGATATTCCAAGTTGGCAGACTCAATGCAAAAGCTATCTCAACACCCGGGCATACGCCGGCAGACTTAGCTTATCAATTTGATGATGTCATATTTATTGGCGACACTATGTTCATGCCTGATGTTGGTACCGCACGTGCTGATTTTCCAGGTGGTGATGCGCGCCAGTTATTCCGGTCTATACATAAACTGTTGGCATTCTCACCAGAAACGAAACTATTCATGTGCCACGATTATCCGCCAACGGACCGTCCAGTGCAGTGGCAAAGTACGGTAGCGGAGCAACGCGCGCATAATATTCATGTTCATGACGGCATCAGCGAAGATGAGTTTGTTGCGATGCGTATTGCGCGTGATAAGACATTGCAGGCGCCTAATCTGTTGTTACCTTCGATTCAGATCAATGTGCGAGCAGGGGAAATGCCGCCCACAGAAGAAAACGGTGTGGCCTATTTCAAAATACCAATCAATGTCATTTAAGAGATGTCTAGCATATCGCGTGGTGACAAAGATTAATACATAAATAACAAGAATATTGTGTATAAAAAGCTAAATTTTTTAATTGGATCAACAATCCTCGGTTTGATGCTTACTGGCCCAGTTGCCGCTGAAGAAGTTGAAGAAGATTTCTCTACGTGGACGGGTATCGCCATCTCAGGTGATTTGCCGACAACCAACCCAAATCTAAATAACCTTAAATACATGCTTGTCGCACAGGGACGCTTTGGTGATAACAGCTCACGATTTACCCAAAGCCTTATACGTCCGGGCATAGGCTATGCGATTAACAAAAAAGCCACCGTTTGGCTTGGTTATGATTGGGTTCCGACTAGCCGTCCGTTTGCGCTTAGGCATCCTTTTAACGAACACAGGATATGGCAGCAACTATCATTGAAAGATAAATACTCGATTGGTACTGTCGTCAGTCGTACGCGCTTTGAGCAACGATTCTTTGATATTCCCGGTAGCACAGATGTTTCTCACCGTTATCGACAAATGTTTAAACTGTCAGTCCCGATGCCTTTTGTGTCACCAAATGTCAGCTTTGTAGTTTGGGATGAAGTATTTGTAAATCTTCAAAATGCGACGGATGCGGGTGTCAGAAGTGGTTTCGATCAAAACTGGGCATTTGCAGGCATAGGCTATCGTCTCAATAAAAGTGCTACAGTTGAAATTGGCTATCAGAATCAATATATTAATAGACCAAAAAATCCTCGCCCGGACTTAATGAATCATATTCTGTCAGTTAATATGTTTTTGAATTTCTGAGTGTGCGAGTTTAATCTTAGGTGACTTAGTTCCTATTATATGTTCGATATGTGATTTTCTTCTGCAGCACAGTGGTTAGGATGAAATATAGGTGTTTAGAGATGCTCTGATGTAGTTCAACACATTTATGTTGTGTACCTTGTAAACTTACCAACATAGTTATAAGAAGCTTCAAATTTTATTGCTGTCAAATAGGAGGGAAACAATCATGTCACACTCTGGCTACACAAGACGAAAATTCCTACAACAGTCTGCACTGGGTGCTTTAGTTGCTGCATTACCCGGCGTCACATTGGCTGACAACAGATCGGTGAACAATAAGCCCAGCAGCACATTTAATCCCGATGTTGAATTAGAACTCACCGCACAAATTGCTGAAGTTCCCATATTGCCAGGGGGTAATACCCACGTATTTAAATATCAGGGAAAGTTATTGAAAGGACCACAGCATAGCTTAAAAAGCCTGCCAGGTTATTTGGGACCGATACTAAATCTGGAAAAAGGCCAGAAAGTACGTATTTTCTTTTATAACCAGTTATCTGAGCCTTGCATTACCCATTGGCACGGTATGCATGTTCCACAAAAAATGGATGGCCACCCCATGTATGAGATATACAAGGGCGAAAGATATGTCTACGAATTTGAAGTTGAAAATCCGGCTGGAACGAATTGGTACCACTCTCATACGCATGAAATGACGGCCACGCAGGTCTATCAAGGTCTCTCAGGTCTAATCACCATTACTGATGAGCAGGAACAAAAATTGGGTTTGCCGAGCGGTGAATATGACTTACCTATTGTTATTCAAGACCGGCGTTTTACTACCGGCAATCAGCTACATTATTTGCAGGGTAGGCATCAACGTATGATGGGGTTTCACGGTGACACCATCCTGGTTAATGGACAGGCAAACAGCACTATTCCGGTAAAAACCCGCGCCTATCGCCTGCGTATACTTAATGGGTCGAATGCTAGGATTTACAAGCTGGGTTGGGAAGATGGTACACCACTAACGGCCATTGGAACGGATGGCGGGCTGCTGGAACAACCAGAAAACTTTCCCTATATCATGCTCGCACCTGCTGAACGTGTTGAGCTTTGGGTCGATTTTAGTGGCCGCAAAACAGGGACTGAATTGACATTGCAAAGTCTAGAGTTTAAGGGGGGGATGTCACCTATGGGTGGTGGAATGCGTCGTGGTGGCAGGGGAAGAATGGGCATGATGAGTGGCGGGCTTGCTCCGGGTGCGTCTTTCACTATTGCCAAATTCAAAATTTCAGAACAAGTTAGTGATTCACCGAGGTTACCTGAACAGTTGGTTCCCATACGGCGCTTTACAGCAAAAGACATTTCAAATCCTGGCAAAACTGTACCTATCGCTATCGGTATGCGGCATATGGCATTTCAATTAAATGGTCGAACTTTTAAGATGCAGGATTATATGGATATTGAAAGAATTCCTGTCAACACCATCCAGAAAATACGCATATTTCATGATAACCAAATGATGGGTGGCGGCGGAATGGGCGGAATGGGTGGCATGAACATGATGGGAAACATGCCGCACCCGATTCATCTGCATGGTCAACAATTTCAAATTCTATCGCGCAAACAGACCAAACAGAGTAAACACTATGATACGGTCAATAAAGGATTCATCGATAGTGGTTGGAAGGATACGGTATTAGTCATGCCTGGTGAAGAAATTGAAATTATAAAGCCATTCCAGGACTATACAGGCGAGTTTCTTTATCATTGTCACAACCTGGAACATGAAGACATGGGCATGATGCGAAATTTTTATGTGAGTTAAAAATATTTCGTAATTGAAACCGCTTAACTTGAGTTGAGCGTCAATGCGACCCTGATCTGTCAATCAGCGTTGGAAAGTTTTCAACGCTGATTGACACTCAATTCAAACAATTTGTTGTCTAAGTCTCAGTAACTAGTTAAGTTTTTAGCTTAATTGACTCTGCATCAATCAAAATCCATAGCGAATCGCCAGATAAATATTACTATTGTTTCGAAATTGACCAAAAAAAGTATGTGTTTTTTTGCCGCCAAAGATATTGCCGCCCAGTTCTGTTATCCAGTGGTCATCTACCCGGTAGTTAACCTTTGGCCGTAAATAAAAGTCTTCATCAGAAGGCGAATAATAGCTAAAAATTGACCAAGTCACATTCTGGCTATGCGTTAGTAATGTTAACCTGGTCGTGAATAGGTGCCGATTCTTATCACGCACAGGAAACCCGGTAGGCAAAGTGCGCAAGTAGTTATTATGGTCAAGCATATGTTCTAGGTAATATTGTGCGCCTAGGGTCAAGTTTCTGGCAATTTCCTGCTCGTAGCCTACAAGCGCCCGAAACTCACTATTGTTGATCAACGAGTTATTGCCTTTGTTATCATCACGTGAATCATAATAACCTACTTCAATATTACCGATGCCTTTTCCCAGTGGGCCGCGAATACTGCCACCCGTCACACGCAGCTTGGGAAATAACGCGAGGTTGTTGACTGGATCAAAACCACCGGGACTTTTCCAGTGCCCGTCATAGAAATATACGGCAGCTTCATAAGTGCCAATGTTGCGATATAGACGCAACGCCAGCTCACCATCGTTGGGTCTATTGCTATGGGTGATCGCATTACGGCCAGAAATTACACCCAGTTGTGGTGCAAAAAATGAAATGCGGCGACCATCGATAAATCGATCTGCATCAAATTCCGGGGTGTAAGCGACATCCAGATTGGCCCAATCACTAAATAATGAGGTCTTGAATGTGTCCGATGGCGCCTTTAAATATTCTTCGTCGCGACCGATAAAAAACGCATTCCAATCCTTTGGAAACAAGTCATTGATAAACAACAGATCACCCGTGCCCCAAGTGAGTATTTGCCTACCCGCTTTTATGTCCATAAAACTGGTTGGTGAAAAGGTTAGGTTGGCACTACGCAAATCAATCCATCCACGGCCTGTATTCAAATTAATTCTATGACGATCCGCCACATTGTCATAGATCAAGTCGGTCGTCAGATTGAATGACACAGTGCGAAAGTTTTTATCCAGCTCCAATTGCAAGCGGGTTTCTGCCATAGATGTGCCACGTTCATGCGCATCATTAACGACTCGAGTACCGCCTCGCGCTTCCCAAAAACCAGTGAGTGAAAAAGGTAATTTTGCATCTGTCCAGGAATCCCACGCAGATTCGGTATCATTTTCCGCACTTGGTTTTCCCGGCAATGCTGGGGCATCCGCACTATTCAACCCGCTGGGTAAAGTAGGCTCGTTATCCTGAACTTTTGGTGATGCCGGTTTCTTGATGGTGAGACCAGCGGGCAGGTCTGGTTCATTGTTGCTATTGTCTTTGCCGAGTCCAGCTGGCAAAGCCGGTTCTTGTGCCATGACCGGTAATACAATCAGCCAATAGAAACAAAATAGAATAACGGATGATTTCATTAACGCAGAAATTGTCTGGGTGGTTTGCGCAAATAACGTTCGCTAAAAATATCATCGGGCAGGCCAATATCGTATTCCACGTCACTGTATTCCATTACTGTTTTGCTGCCGGTCTTTAGGTTTTCCATACTGGCCTTGGTAACTGTCGTGTGCCCTTGAATAGTATCAACCTTGAGTGCTGTGGCAACGCGGTATTTGCTGCCTTGCGTATCATAATATTCAACTTGCACTGGGATGAATGTGTCTTTATGAATATACATTTTGTAGTAATCAAATTCTACCGATGAGGGGTCATTTGGCGTGTTTTTGAGTACATAATAATTGTCTGTCGTATCAATTAACTCATGGCGATCTTCATCAATGTCTCGGCCTGAAACATCTTCGTAATAGAAATCCGATCCGACAAAACTGGTGCGTTTATCTGATGCGGCAATACGTTTTACCAGATCCAGAGCGGGTAAATAGAGCCAGCGCTCATCATCGGAATCTAGTTTCTTCCACACCAGAAAGCCCATTTTGTTAACATCGGCAGGGCGCGTGAAATAGACGTAGAATTTTTGTTCGCCCCGATATGCACCGCCCTCCAGTGCATCAGTTTCAGGTACATCTTTACGCAGGATTGTCATGCGCCGATTACGCACTCTTTCTTGATTATCCGTTATGGTCATTTCTACTTGGGCGCGTCCGTCTTGACCCGCGTAATAAGACACTTTGTTGGCACGGTGAACAATGTCCTCGACAGATAGTGATTGTGCAATGGCCTGGCTACTTGCAAACACAAAGCATACAACCATCAGATTTAATAGTTTGTACATTTTTTCCTCCATACGATTAGTATCGAAATTATTTGGGTTGATATCGAAAGAGCCGTTTTTCCAGTATCCGGATTGTTGCTGGCAAAATCAATAATGAAGCAATGCCAGCGCAGATAATAATTGCTGCGATGAATACACCGACGGTTTTGTAGGGAATAAGCGGTGCCGCCAGCAAAGGCAGGAAACCAGCACCAAGTATAATTGCATTGCGGGTAATCGCGCGCGCCGGTTCGCCAAACATTTCCGGGATTGTTTCCCGCCATGAGGCATAATTTTTTCGTGCCTCACGGGCACGAGCCAGAAAATGGATGGCATAGTCCACCGCCAGACCCAAGCTCAGCGAACTGAGTACGGCCACCGGCATATCATAATGTTTTCCGGTCAGTCCGATGATGCCGTAGATGAGGCCGACGGTGACTGTTAATGGGATCATCGCTAATATTCCCCACAGCAGCGAGCGAAATAGGACGACCATCATCAGCAAAACGATCAAGAAACTACCGGCAAAAGCTTCCAGCATTCCCGACACCATTTTGTCTTGCCACACGGTATTAATATAGGTTAAACCAAACCAGTGTGGTTCCAGCGCATGTGGTGGCGGGTTATTAGCAACAAATGTTTCAACGGAGTTGATGACCGTTTCCATGTCCTGATTATCACCGCTGGTCAGTTGCAGCCAAAGCACTGCTTTACGATAGTCCGGCGTGACAAAATGCCAAAGATCCTGCGGACGATGACTGTTTTGATAAGTAATGAGAGTTTGTGCCACTGCGTTGGCCGAGTCTGGAATGCGGAACGCCTCATCTGCGCCGAGAAATAGTTCCCTGTGCACCGTTTTAACTACATCCACCACAGAATTAGATTTTCCGACGATGTCGTTTTCAAGCAAATGTTGTTGCAATTTATCCAGATAATTCAGAACTTCAGGTTGTTTGAAAAGCTCATCTCGCTGGCGTTCTTCATCAAGAAATAGCAGCAGTTCATCCCACGTGTCATATTCATCATCAGGCACGGCATCAAGCGCAGTTTGCGCCATTAAGATCAACCTGGACAGTAACTTGTTTTTTGATTCGGCAATGGGTGATTCTGCATCAATTTTACTAATAACCTGATCGAACACTTTATCGGTTAATAAGAATCCACTGTTTGCAGACTGTGTCTTGCGTACTTGCAACCTTTGTTTCAATGATTGTACATAAGTCTCGACAGATGCATTATTGGGTGCTTGCTCAAATTGAAGATAGGCCATATAGGTGCCGCCAAAGTGTTCATTCAACACTTTGTCGGCAACACGTATAGGATGCGAAGCCGTAAACCATTTAATTGGATTGTCATTAATCTGAATCAGGCTGATACCCCAAGCTGCAATGAGCACTAGTGCAAACGTTCCCGTGATGATTTTTCTTGAGTGATGATATGTCCACGTGCCGACTTTATGCAGTGATCTGCTCATTGGCGTTGAATCCTCGATATCACCGCAAGCATGCCCGAAATTTGCCAATTTATGTTCCGGGATTAGCATGATGAAAGCGGGTATAAAAATGATGGTCCATAACCAAGCCAAGAAAACACCAATGGCAATGAAGATGCCAAATACCTGTACCGGTGGAATCGGCGTCAGCGCTAATGAAGCAAAACCCGCAATGGTTGTCAGTGTGGTGAATAACATCGGCTTAAACAGATGTTTCATAACTTGTTCAATCGTGCGCCGACGGTCTTTAATCTGTGGGTAACGATCAAAAAATTCTGACAGAATATGGACCGAATCCAACACCGCAATTGGCATGATGAAAATCGGTATCATCGAGCTCATAATGTGTACGGTATTACCAGAAATGACCAGCAAAGCCATGGTGGACAAGGAACAAACCACCGCTAAAATCATCGGAGAGATAATCAGTACAAGATTTCGGAAGAACCACCAGAGCAGACAAAATATCACCAACATCGCCAGCGGTGCCGATACTGCCATTTGAACGAACATTTCAACGCCAAAGGTGTCTTCAGCTACCGGCAAACCCGTAATAAAGACCTGGTCACCCGAGCCTTTCCAATCCGCGACATATGCCAGTAACGCTTTTCTGACTTCATAGGAAATGTGTTTGCTGGTTAAGGGCAGATAAAGTGCAATTGCCTTGCCGTCACCGCTGACCAGCGTGTCGTTTAGAAAAGGAATACGCGCAGCACGATCACGCACAGCAATCGCTTCTTCTTCGCTGGTTGGTGGTTGCGCCATCAGCCAACTGAAATTGACAGCACCCAAGCCACCTTGCTCGATATTATCGACCATGGAGGGTGCGATCATATCGACTTCGATGACGCCTTCCCATTGATTGGGATTTTGAGAATCCGGCCAGTTAAGCTGCCGGGCGAATTCGGTTAATTCGAAAATTCGAGTAAGAGAAGCGGTGTTAAATACGCCATTCGGGTGTTCCTCATTGACGATGCCAACAACGACCATGTCATGCAACGAGAATTCTTTCTTTGCCTGGTTATGGAAGACGCGCGCCGGCTCCGACTCGGACAGCATATTTTCTGGATCGGTATCTATCTTAAGATGCTGCAAAGCTGGAAATTGCTGCGGCCAGAGACTGGGTAGCGTAGCCAGTGTTGTCAGTAACAGCGTCGCTGCAATCACGGCCCAAATGATCGTTCGCGGTCTATCCAGAGAAAAATGGATGACGCTTTCGGCAAGTGTTTTTTGCATCTCTTAAAGACTCCGGTTTGTATTATCAGAAAAAACTTGACATAATATTAGTATATTATAATATAAGAATCAACTAATATGAATATGAATGATATGCAGCAAAATGCGCAAGCTGCTTCACAATTACTAAAGACGCTGGCAAACCCGAGTCGTTTGATGGTGTTGTGCAACATTGTTAAGCAGGAGCGCACAGTGGGTGAGTTGGAAAAGCTGATTGGTTTGAGTCAATCGGCATTGTCGCAACATTTATCCCGCTTACGCCATGAAGATATTGTGACCTGTAGGCGAGAGGGGAAAAGTATCTATTATTCTTTGAAGGATGAAGGTGCGCGGCGTGTACTTGAGGTGCTATATGGTATCTACTGTGAAACAGGAAATGAATAATTAATTAAGCAATTCAGTATGTTGTGGTAACTGTTCTGATTGGCTTTGGAACTCATTAGTTCAAGGCACAAACTGTGAGTTTACACATGTAAAGGATATTTTGTGACGCAAAAATGGTGAATTCTAGGGGTAAGCAGGATAGTTACTAATCAATCAGTGTGAAAATACGCAGGAGGAAGGAGTAATGGCGAAAATTATTATTGTCGGTGGCGGTATCGGTGGTGTATCTATGGCTTATGAGATGCGTGCGCTTGCCCGCAAGGAAGATGAGGTTATGTTGATCTCGGATAGTGAGACTTTTCATTTCGTGCCGTCTAATCCATGGGTTGCTGTCAACTGGCGCGAACCAGCAGATATTGAGGTTGAACTTGCGCCCTATCTAAGCAAGAAAAACATTATTTTTAGCGCAGTGGGGGTCAAACGTGTGCATCCAGAAGAAAATAGTTTGGAACTGTGCGATGGAACCAGCATGGTTTACGATTATCTGGTCATTGCCACCGGACCTCGTTTAGCATTTGAAGAAGTGGAAGGGTTGGGGCCAGATGGTTATACACAGTCTGTTTGCCATGTCGATCATGCCCATACTGCAGCAGCAGCTTGGGATAACTTCACACAAAACCCAGGCCCTATTGTCGTTGGTGCGGTGCAAGGTGCTTCCTGTTACGGGCCGGCCTATGAGTTTGCATTCATTATGGACACAGACTTGCGCAAACAGCGCTTGCGCGATCAAGTGCCTATAACCTACGTGACAGCAGAACCTTATATTGGTCATTTAGGACTGGGTGGTGTCGGCGATTCGAAAGCCATGATGGAGAGCTTACTACGTGAGCGCCACATCAAATGGATTACTAATGCTAAAGTTGAGAAAGTTGAAGATGGCATGATGCACGTACTCGAACACAACGAAGACGGCTCTGAAAAACAACGCCATGAGCTCCCTTTTAATTACTCAATGATGTTACCGGCATTCACCGGTATTGAGGCAGTCAGTAATATCGAAGGCCTAACCAATCCGCGTGGTTTTATTAATATTGATAAATATCAACGTAACCCCCGTTATGAGAATATTTATGCAGTAGGTGTTTGTGTCGCAATTGCACCGCTAGAAAAAACACCTGTGCCAGTCGGTGTCCCGAAAACCGGATACATGATTGAATCAATGGTGACTGCGGCAACGCATAATATTCGTGATGCCCTTAATGGCAAAGCGCCATCCACCGAAGCGACTTGGAATGCGGTTTGTCTGGCAGATATGGGGGATACCGGCGTTGCTTTCGTGGCTATCCCGCAAATACCGCCGCGTAATGTGACCTGGACGAAATCTGGTAAATGGGTGCATCTCGCTAAGATTGCCTATGAAAAATATTTTTTGCATAAAATCAGAAAGGGAACAACAGAACCTGTATACGAGCATTACATATTAAAAGCATTGGGTATTAATAAACTCAAATAGACTGGAGAAACAACCATGAATATTGATCGCATGGTGATGGCATTTGCTGGCAGCATGATTCTTGTAAGCTTACTGCTATCGCAGTTACATTCTACGCATTGGTTATGGTTAACAACCTTTGTCGGCGCAAACCTCTTGCAGGCATCTTTCAGCGGCTTCTGTCCATTGGCAAAGTTTTTGAAAAAGATGGGATTGAAGCCGGGCATTGCTTTTCATTAAGTTTTTAATGGCCAATTGTTCATAGCAGAGACAAAGAAGGTCACGGTGAAAGCAAGCTGGTAAAAAAAGATGAAAATCTTCAACAAGCAAGCATGAAACAAATCACAATTAATGCTACGCTACATATGCTGCGCATGATTATTTATACAGTAGATCAAGCAATATAGACGCAGAGCAATAAAACTCATCATAATGATTGCCAATATGATGAGTATGAGTAAAATTAGTCAGCCATTTGAAACAGGCATTTCTAAGTCTTTATAGGATAATGCAATACCGCTTTGGAACATTCTATCGATATAAATTATGGAGATCATATGAAACTTATATTATTACTAGCACTTACCCTAAGCACATACACCTACGCCCAAGATGATGACAAACACCACGGTGGTCATGGACATCATGGCGGTGGCATGCATGGACATGATGAGAACAGTATCAAGCACTTCTTTGAACCTTTACCCGAGTCCATTATTGATGAAGAAAAGAATGCCGCTTTGATTAAACTTGGCAAAATGCTGTATATGGACCCGAGGCTATCAGTTAATGACAAGATTTCATGTAATTCCTGTCATGGGCTTAATACTTATGGTGTGGATAATGAACCAACATCGCCAGGCCATGAAGGTAAACGTGGCGGTAGAAACTCTCCCACCACTATGAATGCAGCGCTTCACATTGCTCAATTTTGGGATGGACGCGCCAGTGACGTAGAAGAACAGGCTTTGGGTCCAATTTTAAATCCTGTTGAAATGGGCATGCCAAATAAAGGCGCTGTAGTACAAAAAATCAAAGCAATTGATGAATACCAGGCACTTTTTGCTGAAGCATTCAGTGAAGAAAAATACCCATTTAATTATGACAATATTGGTGTGGCTATTGGTGCCTTTGAACGCACACTTTTGACCCCATCACGCTTCGATGATTATCTCAATGGTGATGAGGATGCACTGAACGATAGCGAGAAAAAAGGTCTGAAGAAATTCATGCATATGGGTTGTGCCAATTGCCATAACGGTGTTGCCATTGGCGGTAACTCATACAAAAAAATAGGACTAGTTGAAGCTTATGAAACGGAAGATATGGGTCGCTATGAAGTGACAGGTCTTGAGAGCGACAAAAAAGCGTTTAAAGTACCTAGTCTTAGAAATATCGCCCAAACAGCGCCATACTTTCATGACGGTTCAGTTGAAACATTAGATGAAGCGATTCATTTAATGGCGAAACATCAGTTAGGAAAAGATGTAGGCCCTGGGTTCGTCAAACATGTGAAAGCGTTTCTGGGGTCTTTAACCGGTAAAGATACGGAGTAAGCGGAAATGGGGGTGCTGAAAATGGGCAGTTGTATCAGATTCGCTATAACTCTCCATCAGTATGCGCCTCCTCAGTCAGGCTGCTTGTACGTCATCTGAACTGAGCATGTTTACCGGGGCACAGTTGTTTTGCGGCGTAACCCTGGATCAGTCATATCCTGTGAGATCTAATGATAAAGGAATGACACGGAATTTCTAATATCTTCTCTAAATACTCCAGCTAAGACTCAACGCCTCGGTTTGTTCCGAACAAAACTCATATACCCATCAGCCTTGTCTGATGGGTATATGAGCCGGGCTCTTTTTTAATCTTCGCTTGTCAAGCAATTGAAACATGATATACTTCGCGCCCTCAAGAATCATTACAATCATCAGTAAGAAGTAAATCGGAGCACCACGCTTGTAAGACTTCATTTTCTCTCATAGTTTAGCCCACGCTTAAAGAACGAGTCATTTGCGTACGGCTTTACACAAATCAATTGCGTCATTCTACGTCCGGATTACCAGGTTTATTTCTGTTCCACTGTAACTTTATTCTATTCGGATAGCCGGCTACGAGCCTGTATTCGCGCTTTTGCCCAATTGCCGCCGCCATGGTTGGCATCAATAACGGAATAAAAAAAGATGAAATCGTTTCACCAAGATTGGCTTTCCAACGTTCGAAACGATCTGCTTGCGGGTCTCGTGGTTGCGCTGGCTTTGATCCCCGAGGCGATTGCTTTCTCGATCATTGCCGGGGTTGACCCCAAAGTTGGGCTTTATGCTTCGTTTTGTATTGCCACCGTGATTGCTTTTGCCGGTGGTCGTCCAGGTATGATTTCGGCTGCCACAGGTGCGATGGCGCTTGTTATGGTGTTGCTGGTCAAAGAGCACGGTTTGCAATATCTATTGGCCGCCACTGTGTTGACCGGTGTGTTGCAGATTCTCGCAGGCTGGTTACGCCTCGGAACTTTGATGCGTTTTGTATCACGTTCTGTCATTACAGGTTTCGTCAATGCATTAGCCATCCTGATTTTCATGGCACAACTGCCGGAACTGATCAATGTCACATGGGAGGTGTATGCGATGGTTATTGCTGGCTTGGCGATCATTTACCTTTTCCCTTACCTTACTAAGGCTATTCCATCGCCGCTAGTTGCTATCGTAGTACTGACTGCCTTGACAATTGGCCTTGGACTAGATATTCGCACCGTGGGAGATATGGGTCAACTGCCTGACAGTTTACCTTTGTTTCTGCTGCCGGATGTGCCGCTGAATTGGGAGACGTTAAATATCATTTTACCCGTTTCAGCCACCTTGGCAGTCGTGGGCTTATTGGAGTCGATGATGACGGCTTCTATCGTCGATGATCTTACCGACTCGACCAGCAACAAGAACCGTGAGAGTGTGGGTCAAGGCATTGCCAATATCGCCTCAGGTTTTATGGGTGGTATGGCAGGTTGCGCGATGATTGGTCAATCGGTCATCAACGTGAAGTCAGGTGGTCGTGGACGACTTTCTACCCTTGCAGCCGGCATTTTTCTGTTATTGATGGTGGTATTCATCGGCGACTGGGTCGCCCTTATCCCGATGGCCGCATTAGTCGCTGTGATGATTATGGTGTCCATTGGTACCTTCAATTGGGCCTCGTTCCGTAATTTACGCGATCACCCAAGAAGTTCTAATGTGGTGATGATCGCTACGGTGGTAGTTGTCGTAGCAACGCACGACTTGGCCAAAGGTGTGTTAGTTGGCGTACTGCTTTCTGGATTCTTCTTCGCCCATAAAGTCGGAAAGGTTCTACACGTTGGCTCGAAGTCTGAAGAAGAAGGGCGAGTCCGTTCCTATCGTGTCATTGGTCAAGTGTTCTTTGCCTCTGCAGATCGTTTCATTGGTTCCTTTGATTTCAAAGAAGTAATTGAGAAAGTGCACATTGACGTGAGTCGCGCTCATTTTTGGGATATCACAGCAGTGAGCGCGCTGGATAAAGTGGTCGTAAAGTTCCGCCGTGAAGGTGCCGAAGTCGAGGTTATCGGTCTCAATGAAGCCAGTGCCACCATGGTGGATAATTTCGCTGTGCATGACAAGCCGGATGCCGTTGAGAAACTGATGGGACACTAAGGATATAACCACATGAGAGTAGTTAACAAAGTAGTGGCCTGTGTTGATCAATCACATTTTGCAGATTACGTTGCCGATTACGCAGCTTGGTCAGCACAACGGATGAATTCTCCACTGGAGTTTCTGCATATTATTGATCGACATACCGAGATTTCAACCAGCAACGACCACAGTGGTGCTATTGGTGTTGATGCGCAAGAAACACTGTTGGCCGAACTCTCCAGTAAAGACGAGTCGCGTAGTAAGGCTGCTCGCGAGCAAGGCCGTATCTTCCTTAACCGGTTGCGCGAACGTGCTATGGAAGCGGGGGTCGAATTTCCCGATATGCGGCAACGGCACGGAACACTTGAGGAAACACTGGTTGAGCAAGAAAAAGGCGTGCGTCTGTTCGTGCTTGGTCGGCGCGGTGAATCAGCGGAGATGACGCAGCGAGACTTGGGCCGCAATGTAGAGCGGGTTGCGCGCGCTTTGCACAAACCCCTGTTGACGGTCACCGAAGGATTTAAGGAGCCTCGCCGAGTTATGATTGCCTTCGATGGCAGTATCGTTACCCAACGCGGCGTGAAGATGGTTGCGGAGAGTCAATTGTTTCGAGGTTTGCCTATTCATTTACTAATGTCTGGTAAAGATAGCAAAGAGGCATCCAAGCAGCTTCAATGGGCCAAAATAACATTGGAGACGGCTGGTTTCGAAGCGCACGCTGCGCTGATACCCGGCGACGCAGAGAGAGTTATCGCCAAGTCTGTTCAGGAACAAAATATCGACATGCTCATTATGGGGGCCTATGCCCACTCGCCGTTACGCAGTCTGTTGTTCGGTAGCAAGACCGCTGATCTGCTACGTTCAGCTACAATTCCGACTATGTTGCTGCGTTAAAGTGCGATAGATTCATTATGGCAAACACGATTTCTGCCATTTTCTTCTGCTGCGTAAAGAGAAAGATCTGCCTGATGGAATAATTCATCGAGTGCTGCAGAAACCTCATTATTTCACTGAGCGACACCAATACTTACGGTGTGGCAAATTCTTGATCATTACACTGAAAGATTACAATGTTACCTATCATCGCTGCAAATCTTGTTGTCGAGGGCTATTCAATTTGCCGGATGCAGCTTAAGATAGTGCTTCATACTTAATGGATTGGCGTTCGTCAATTGTAGGCTGTCCTGGTTTTCAGTCTACTGCCCTATGCCAATAAGCACGAGATTCTTTAAAAATTATGAAGCGATCAACTGAGAAATTCAGGATCATGTATAAGGGGAGTAATTCTTGTTTTTGACACGTTACAATCATAAGATCAGTATTGTTGGTGGTCTATTGCTGTTAGGGCTGACCTTGGCAACGGGTATAGCTGTCTATAGTGTCATGCGGCAAGAAATTGAGAACACATTAGGTAGGGGGCTTGATGTTGCGTTGCAGAGCAAGGCGCATTTACTTGAAAGTCAGATTGAAAAAGGGTTGGCTAAAACTCAAGCAATAATTACTCGCCCTTTTCTGGCTCGAACTGTACAGCAGCTAAATGAAGATCCAGGAAATAGTGGTGAATTGCATGAGTTACAAAAGAATCTAGATTCATTGCAGGTAACGGGTTATACCGCCGCGATTGTTTACGATAGTAAAGGTAACTCGTTATCGCAAACAGGTGAATTTTCAAACAACAAGAAACAATCCTTACCATTAAGTAAATTTGATGACAAATTCCTATTGTGGAATGGTCAGTTCTTTCTTAGCGCCTCCAAAGATATTCTAAATCAGGATGGACTCAGTGTTGGTCGCATCACAGTAGAAAGACCATTGCCAGAACTCACTCGTAGTTTTAGCGAAATAAGAACAATTGGAGAAACCGGGAAGTTTATTTTGTGTGCACCTTCGAATGAAAGTACACAGAAAGTTGATTGCCTGATCAGCCAAATTGGCGGCGTAGAATTCAAGCAGATATGGTATATGAATGAAGGCGAGGATTTTCCCATGAACTATGCGCTGAAAGGTATGAGTGGGGTTATGGCCGTGAAAGATTATCGCCACGTGGCGGTTATTGAAGCTTATGCGCCATTACATACTATTGGTTTAGGCATGGTACTCAAACTGGACGAAGAAGAGCTGTTTAAGCCTATTACCGAAAAATTAAAAACATTAATTTTGTATCTTTCTGTATTTATCATTGCTGAAATATTGTTATTAAATTGGTTTATACGGAAATTTATTAAATCAGAAAATGAAGCACGTATTGCTAAAGAGAAATCTGAGCAAGTTTCAATGGCACTTGGTCACAAAGAAATGGAGCTGCGTGAGCGCCTAAAGGAAACCACTTGCTTATATGAAATTCGTCGTAGCATCGGGTTAGAGTTGTCTATAGATAAACTTTGCCAGAAGATATTTGAATTCCTGATACCCGCTGTACAATTCCCTCATATGGCAACAGTGGTAATTGAAGTGGATGGTTGGAAATTCACTTCCGGGAAATATGGCCAAGATTTCATACAACACCCGACACAATCAAAGATTAGAATTGCCGACAACCATGCTCACTACCGTGAACAACGGGACTTAGCCTGTAGTACATACTGGTCCGAAATTCGTGTAAACGGAGAAGCTCACGGGAAAATACGAGTATTCTATCCTGCGGATAAATCATCTTTAGCGATGGAAGAACAGAGGCTTATTGATGCCATCGCCATTGACCTAGCCATGTGGATTGAGCGTATGGAAGTAGATCGATTGTTGCGCGAGCGTTTAAAAGAAATCACTTGCCTCTATGAAATTCAACGTGAAATCGGGCTGGAATTATCTGTAGATAAAGTCTGTCAGAATATTTTTAAACATCTGATACCGGCCTTACAGTTTCCTGAAATTGCCAATGCCTCAATTGAATTGGATGGCAAACAGATTATGGCAAAGGAAGAAGAAAAATCAGCAAACCGCTTGCAATCAGAAATTAAAATTGATGGCAAGCCATCTATTGATTATTACAAACGACAAGACACAATCGGATTTATTTTTCAATCCAAAATCAATGTCAATGGCAAGCAATGCGGTCAATTAAGCGTATTCTACCCAGAAGATAAACCTTATTTAATGCAGGAAGAGCAGAAGCTTATCGATGCTATCGCAAACAGTTTAGAAAGCTGGCTTGAACGTAGACGATTAGAACAAGCATTAGTATTTGTTTCAGAAGAACAGCAACAAATGATTGGCCAGGAATTACATGACAACCTTGGTCAACAGATTGCAGCAATTGGTTATCAAGCCAAAGCTTTGGAAAAAAGGATCATTGCTTCCGGTGACGAAAATTTGGCTAAAGTGGCTGCTTCCATTGCAACGCAAGCACAGATCGCTGTTATACAGACCAAACAGGTTGCACAAGGATTGCTACCCTTTGAGTTGGAGGCCAATGGTTTGATCGCTGCATTGCAGGCATTGGCGGAGAGAATAGCGACAACGTACAGCATTGCTTGTACTTTCTCATGCGAAAGTAAAATTACTATTAATGATAACAATCAATTGCTTAATGTTTACCGAATTGCTCAGGAAGCGATCAACAATGCAATACGTCACGGTCATGCACAGTATATAAGCATATCTCTCATCTCTGAAGACAATACACTTTGCTTATCTATATGCGATGATGGTTGTGGTCTTATTAATGCGGATATAAATCATGAGGCCGAAAATGGAATGGGAATCAAAATTATGCAATATCGTGCCAAGCAAATGGGTGCGAGGTTGGAATTTCTGTCACGTGCCGAAGGTGGAATGGAGGTCCGTTTAGTAATGCGGGTAGTTTAATATGTCACAGTTGAAAGCAAAGATCATGTTGGTGGATGATCATGTCATGCTGCGTCAAGGTATGGCGACACTAATTAACATGGAGCCTGATTTAGAGGTTTATGCTGAGGCGGGTGATGGGAACGAGGCGCTAACAGCACTTAAGAAAAATGATTTTATTGACATCGTGTTGTTAGATGTGACGCTCAAAACAGTATCGGGTTTTGAGGTTATTAAAAGTATGCATGCACTAATCCCGTCTTTACCGGTACTTTTTGTTTCTATGCATGACGAGACGGTTTATGCGGAGCGTGCCTTACGGGCAGGTGCGCGTGGCTATGTCATGAAGCAAGAACCGGGGGAAGTGCTATTGGCTGCTATTCGTGAGATATTGAGTGGGAATGTTTATCTAAGCAAGCAAATGCTGAATCGGATTACTACTGGGAATTCAGGGTCTGAAAAGTTAATTGATACGCTTACCCCAAGTGAATTTGAAGTCTTGCATTTAATCGGATCTGGACATAGTAGTCAGGAAATTGCCAGGCTACTAAGTCGTAGCATTAAAACAATTGAAACACATCGTTTTAATATTCGTACTAAACTGAACTTGAAGGACGGGGCTGATTTAATACGCTATGCCACCCGTTGGATCTCAGAAGAACATTAAGTGCGCTGAGCTGTGTATAAATCACTGCCTGACGGCTAAGGTCTTCTTGCTTATCATTGTTCGTTATTTGTAAATACAAGGTAGTGTTCAAAATTCTGTGTCATTTCGTTAATATTTATGCATAAGCATATAGGAGTGACACATGTCCCAACCATTTGATTTCGATAAAGCATTATCAGAGTTACAAGCAGGAAAAGATTTAACTGGCAAAGATGG